>JAVKID010000067.1:0-15990 GCA_031459655.1 Candidatus Fervidifonticultor octavus
CCCCTTCCGACCGCATCAGCAGTCGTTGCAGTCCGAAGATCGGCAGGTACAGCGCCAGCAGGATGAGCGCAACGACGCCTCCCAGGGCGAGGGTCAGGAGGGGCTCGGCCAGCGTCACGAGCCGCCTGATAGCGAAGTCGGTCTCCCGCTCCAGCAGGTCCGAGGCGCGCTGGAGGAGGGCGTCCAGACGACCTGCCTCCTCGCCCATCGCTACCATGCGGTGGACCATGGGCGGGAACAGCGTCACCGTCCGCATCGCCTCGCTGAGGCGGCGGCCGCGGTTGATCCCGTCCCTGAGGTGCCCGATGGCGGCGCGCATCTGGGGATCGGAGGTGGCCTCCCTGGCGACGTCCAGGGCCGAGAGGACCGGGACCCCGCTGGCCTGCATGGCCCCGAACGTCCACACGAAGCGGGTGACCTGGATGGTCCTGGCAACCGACCCCACCCGCGGGATGCGGAACAGCAGGTGCCCGGCTGCCTCGCGCAGGCGGGTCCGCACCCGCGGCCGGGTCAGTGCCCAGGCGCCGGCCGCTGCGGTCGCCAGCAGGAGCGGCCAGAACCGGCGAACCAGATGGCTGATCGCGACCAGCACGACGGTGGGTAGGGGAAGCGGGACGCCCGCCGTCCGGTAGACGCGGTCGAAGACGGGCACGACGAAGGTCACGAAGATGCCGGCCACCACCGCCGCCAGCGCCGCGACGAAGGTCGGGTAGACGAGCATCATCCGGATCTTCTGCTGGAGGGCGAGTTCGCGTTCCAGGTAGTCGCTGAGGCGCGCCAGCGACTGATCCAGCACGCCCGCGACTTCTCCGACGCGCACGACGCCCAGGTACAGCGGCGAGAAGAGCGCGGGGTGGCGGGCCAGCCCGGCCGACAGGCTATGGCCGGACTCGATGCTGGCCTGCAGGTCGGCAATGGCCTCCTGCAGCTGGCGGCTCTCGGTCTGCTCGCGCAGGACCTCGAGCCCCCGCAGCAGCGGGATTCCCGAGGCCAGCAGGCCGGTCAGGTGGAAGGTGAACGCCGCCACGTCGTCCAGGGTCGGGCGGCGCTGCAGCCACGGGAACGGTCCCCGACGGGCCTTCGGGCGCAGCGAGGTGATGTATAGCCCCCGCTCGCGCAGGCGGGCCCGGGCGCGGGTCTCGTCGTCGGCCTCCAGCACGCCGCGGACCGGGATGCCGATGCCGTCCCGGCCGGTGTACTCAAAGGCGGGGACGCCGGAGCCCACGTCACTCCGCCCCCCCGAGGATGACGCGGCGCACCTCTTCCACGCTGGTGATCCCTTCCAGGATCTTGGCGATGCCGGCCTGGCGCATGGTGCGCATGCCCGCGCGCTCGGCCGCGTCGCGGAGGGTGCTGGCAGGCCGGCGCTGGAGGATGAGCTCCCGCGCCTGATCGGTCACCGGCATGATCTCGAAGATGCCTGTGCGGCCTCGGTAGCCGATGTCCCCGCATTCTGCGCACCCGACCGGCTTCCAGAGGGTGACCGGAAAGGCCGCGGCCAGATTCAACACGCGGATCTCGTCGGGCGTGGCCGCATAGGAACGCCGGCACGTCGGACACAGGGTGCGGACCAGCCGCTGGCCAACGGCGGCCAGCAGCGTGGAGGTGATCAGGTACGGCTCGATGCCCATGTCGATGAGCCGGACCACCGCGCCCGACGCGTCGTTGGTGTGCAGCGTCGAGAGCACCAGATGGCCGGTGAGCGCCGCCTGGACCGCGATCTGGGCCGTCTCGGCATCGCGGACTTCGCCCACCATGATCACATCGGGGTCCTGACGGATGATGGCGCGCAGGCCGGTGGCGAACGAGACCGCCATCTTGGACCGGACGGCAATCTGGGTGATCCCCTCCAGGTGGTACTCGACCGGGTCTTCGATCGTCATGATGTTCCGCGACCGCTCGTTGAGGCGGGTGAGGCACCCGTAGAGGGTGGTGGTCTTCCCCGATCCGGTGGGCCCGGTCACCAGGATCATCCCGTAGGGCCTGGCCAGCAACCGGTCGAGGAGCGCCTCCTGGTCGGGGAGCAGGCCCAGCCGCTCCAGGCCCAGCAGGACCCGGCTCTTGTCCAGGACCCGGACGGTGATCCGCTCGCCGAAACTGGCGCCCACGGTGGCGATGCGCAGGTCGTGCTCGCGGCCGTTCACTTCGTAGAGAAGCCGGCCGTCCTGGGGTCGGATGCGTTCGGCGATGTCCAGCCCGGCCAGGGCCTTGATGCGGGAGGTGACGGTGGCGGCCACGGCGCGGGACAGGCGGGCCTTGTCGTACAGGATGCCGTCGATGCGGTAGCGGACGGCAGTCCCGTCGGCCTGGGGTTCGATGTGGATGTCGGTGGCCCCGTCGCGCAGGGCTCCCTGGATGAGGGAGTCCACCAGTCGCACGATCGGGGGGTCGGAGGGCGATTCGCTGGCCGCGACGGCGGCGACCTCGGGCAGGGCGTCTGCGACCTCACCGGTCTCTTCCAGGCGCTCGGTCACAGCGCGCGTGACGTCGAATCGCGCAGACAGCAGCCACTCGAAGTCCCGCTCGGTGGTAAAGAAGGGGCGCACGCGGGCGCGGACGAGGGCTGAGATCCGGTCGATGGCCACCACATCGCTGGGGTCGATCATGGCCACGTGGACCTCGCGGCCCACACGGGCGAACGGGACGGCCCTGAGTTCGGTGATGACCGACAACGGGACGAGGCGCAGCACCTCGTCATCGATGGGGAGGGTGGCCAGGTTCACGTAGGGCGCGCCGCGCTGGGCACCCAGCGTCTCGCCCAGCGCCTGCTTGGTGATGAAGCCGCGCTTGATCAGGATCTGGCCGAGACGTTCGCCGGTCTTGGCCTGATCCGCCAGGGCCTCTTCCAATTGCTGGGGCGTCAGCAGTTCGGTGTCCAGCAGCATCTGGCCCAGCCGCTTCTGTGACGCGCTTGGCACGTAGAACGGCTCGGCCGAGTTGACGGCCTTGCGCACGACCACCCCGTCGGCCACCAGCGTGGCCAGGGCCGCCTCGACCTCCTCGAGGGGAATGCCAAGCTGCTCCGCGATCGCCACCGCGGTGGGCCGTTTCTGACCGTGGACCTGGACAAAAGCCTGGACACGCCGTCGGACCTGGCCGTCGGGCGCATCGGCGAAGGAGGGCCTAGCGGGCATGGCGGTCTCCCCGCCGCCGCCTGGGCCCACCGGCATCCCGGCCCCCATGCGGGCGATCAGAGTTGGCGTTGATCTCATGGTCGGTCAGCCACCGGTCGATCTGGTCCTTCCTGAACCGCCAGGCGCGGCCCACCCGAAAGGCCGGCAGGTCGCCCCGCTGGATCATCCGGTAGACGGTCATCTCGTGCACCCGGAGGTAACGGGCAAGTTCCTGCGCGGTCAGAATCGCCGCTCGCCGCACCGTCGTCCAGCCACCTCCCCCGCGCCCATTCCGAAGCGTATCTTCCCGGGAACCGACTGTTCCTAGACGTGGCCGACACCAGTTGACTTCAACAAGCTGCAACCGACCGGACAGATCGCGGACAGGCAGGGTGTCGAGCGGAGGGGCAGGAACTACGTGGCGGGGGGCGCCACCACCGAGAGGGCCTTCGGGTGCACGCGGAACCGGGCGGGCAGTGTGCCGACCGGTTCGCCGTCGGCCTGGATGAACAGCGGCGTGGGGCCGCTCACCACGACCTCCCTCGCCTCGACCAGGCGGACTTTCGGATGGCCGAGGTGGCGGCCCGAGAACACCTTGGGGAGGACGAAGAGGGTCTCCAGGCGCCCCAGCGGGCCGGCAATGAGGGTGTGGAGCAATCCGTCGTCGGGCCGGGCCCCTGGAGCCAGATGCATTCCCCCGGCGTTCCAGGCCGTGTTGGCGGCAGCGACCAGGAAGATCCATTCTCGGCTGCTAGATCCGTCCAGGGAGAGTTCGACTTCTACCGGCCGGTACGTCCCCAGCGTTTTCAGGATGCCGATGGCGTACATGACCGTGCCGTTCATCAGTTTGGGCCAGGCGTTGACCTGCCGGGCCACCTCGCCGTCGAATCCGACGCCGGCGATGGTCAGGAAATAGTGACCGTTGACTTCTCCCACGTCGATCGGGCGCGGGCGCGCGGTGACCAGGATCCTGGCGGCTGCGACGGGATCGCGGGGGATGCCCAGCGCCCGGGTGAAGTCGTTGGCGGTGCCCACTGGCAGGACGGCCATGATCCCGTGCCGGCGCGCGCCGAGCAGGCCGTTGGCCACTTCATTGGCGGTCCCATCGCCGCCGACGGCCAGCACCACGTCCTCGGGCGCGGCGGCGGTCAGCTGGCGCGCATGGCCCCGGCGCTCGGAGTGACTCTCACGGATCTCCCAGCCGGCCTCCGTCAGGATGGGCCGCGCCTGTTTCCACTGCTGCATTCCCCGTCGGCCGCCAGCGACGGGATTCACGACGGCGCGCACACGCATCACCCAGAACTACGGGGAATGCGGGGGGACTCCTCCCGCTGGCAGGAGTTGTGGGGCGGATGGGCGCACTCTCCCGTGTGGCGCGGGTGAGGGAACCTGGAGAGCCGCTGGTCGTCGAGGTCATGGCGCCCAACCTGACGGGCCGGGGGTACTTCCGGCTCAGGGACGGCCGGGCCGCCCCGCCGGGGGAGGCCGACCCCGGCACCGAGCGCGCCTACCGCCTGCTGCGGCTCCTGGACCAACTGCGTGAACGGTTCGGTGCCCGTATTGCGGTCCACCTGATCGAGCCGCTGTCGTTCGCCTGGATCGCCCGGGTCGTCCGGTTCCGCCCGCGGCGGTATCCGCTCTTCATCGTCGGCGGCCGGATGGCCATCGCCGGTCTGGACGAGGAGGCCATCGCACGGACCGTTGCCGGCCTGCTGCCCTCCGCGGGGGCGGCTCCTGAACGCGGGGAGGAAGCGCCGGGCTGAACTCGAACGTTCCAGACCGGGTGGACGAGAGGCCTCGAGGGGAGGGACGAGACCCATGCGCCGAATTGCGCGGGTTGCAGGAGTGGTCGTGGCGGTCCTAGTGCTGGCCTGGCCGGCCGCCCGGACGCTGGCGCAGCCGGCCATTGAGGACCGGCTGGTGATCATCACCCCGGTGGCCAGGACGGTGGCGGATCCGACGGTGACGGCGTTTCGGGCGTTTGCGCAGCGCCAGTTCAACGTCAACCCGGCCGTCACAGTCGTCTCGGCCGGAACGCCGGTCGCCTACGGACGGATTCGCGAGTGGGGGGGACGGCCGGAGGCGGACATCTTCTGGGGCGGTGAGCCGGCCCTCTTCGACGATCTGGCCGAGCGCAGGCTGCTGGCGGCCCTCGACCTGCCCGACACCGTCCTCCGGGAGATCCCGGCGTCCATCGGCGCGCCCAAACCGGTCCTGCTCAAGGACCCCAAGGGGTTCTGGGTCGGGTGCTGCCTGACGCCCTACGGCCTGGTCTACCATCCCCGCCTGCTGAGGCGCCTGGGGATGGAGGCCATCCGGGACTGGGACGACCTGCTCGACTGCCGCCTGAAAGGCCAGATCGCCCAGGCCACGCCAGACCGGTCGAGTTCCAACCACGCCTCCTATGAGGTCATCCTCCAGATGCTGGGCTGGCAGAAGGGCTGGGAGTGGGCGCAGCGCCTGGGGGCCAATACCGGCATCTTCGTGGCCCGCAGCCGCGACGTGCCCACGGTGGTGGCCAAGGGGGAGTTCGCCGTGGGCTTCGCCGTGCCCGCCTACATGGCGTTCGAGGACGTGCTGGACGGGCACGACCTGAAGTACGTGCACCCGACTGCGGCCTTCGTGACGCCCGAACCCCTGGCCATCCTGGCCGGGGCCCGCAACCCGCGGGCGGCTCGGGCCTTCATCCAGTACGCGCTCAGCGAGGAGGGCCAGCGCGTCATGATGGCGCGTGGCCAGTACGGCATCTCGCCGAAGTACCGGATGGAGGGACCGAAGGGCTCTCCGGTGGAGCGAATGGCGGAGTTCGCCGGCATTCGGTCGTTCTTCGACCGGCCGGTGCGCAACGTCTACGACGACAACGTGGCGCAGGGCCGTTACAGCCTGGTCAACGACACCTTCCGCAAACTGATCGTCGAGCGGCACACTGAACTGAAGCGGCTGCACTGCCCCTAGCCGTTCGCGCGAGCTCCGGTCGCCGGAGCCCGCGAATGGCAACGAGGAGGATCGGAGGAGGGCGCCCAGGGGCGCCCTCCTCCGGCATTCGCAGCCCGCGTTGAAGACACGCTCAAGAGATTGCTTGACCCGGAGGGGGTTCTGTGGCGGAAGCCCGACGGGATTCCGCGTACTGCTCACGCCTCTTGGCGATGGTCTTGAGGTGGTACTCCACGTGCTCCACCATGTGCTTCACGATCCACTCGAGGGTCTGGGGCCCGTGCTTGCTGTGAATCCCGACGTGCTCCCACGCTCCGGCCGGGGCCCGGTAGAGGAGGTCCGCGGTCGTCTCCCGGACGGCGCGCATCAACGCCAGGGCCTTCTGCAGGGGCACCGTCGAATAGTCGAAGGCCTTCGCCCACCCCGCCGCGTCAGTCGCCAGGAGCGGAGCGCCCGGCATGGCGAGGACGAAACGGATTCGCGCCGCGACGATCAGGTCGATCTCAGCCACGTGTGCGACGTTCTCGTGGATGCTCCAGTGTTCCGGGCCAGGCTTGAAGCGGAGTTCGTCGTCGGACACGCCCGCCAGGGCTGACTCCATCAGCCGGGGCCCGTCCGCGTAGGCCCTGACGAGCGCTGTGATCTCGTGGGTCGTGAGCATCGTCGTCGGTGGCGCCTCCTGACTTGGCGTGCGACCTCGCAGGGCGTATACTGGTATAGACCAGTATAGGCCGGAGGCGGTTGGAGTGCAAGCGACCGAGACCCTCGACAAACTCGCCTCGACCCCGATCTACGTCCAGCTCCGCGATCTCTTGAGGCAGCAGGTCGCAGCAGGTGAGCTTGCTCCGGGGATGCGTGTGCCTTCGGAACGGGAACTGGCCGAGCGGTGGGGCATCAGCCGCATGACCGCCCGTGCGGCACTCTCCCAGCTGGTAGACCTGGGCCATCTCCGACGCGTGCCCGGCAAGGGAACCTTCGTCGAACGCCCCAAGATGCTGCAGGGGCTGCAGACGCTCACGAGTTTCACCGAAGACATGCGGGCACGCGGGAAGGTGCCCGGGGGCCGCGTCCTCGAGCAGACGGTCCTGAAGGCTCCCCCGGGCGTGGCCGCGCATCTGGACATCCCCCCGGGGACGCGGGTGGTCAAGGTGCGCCGCGTTCGCCTAGCCGACAACGAACCGATGAGCGTGGAAACGGCATTCCTGCCAGCCAGCCGGTTCGCTTGGCTCACTCGAGAGGACTTGGCGACGCAGTCGCTCTATGCGGTGCTGGCCCGGCAGGGCGTGGAGCTGGCCTGGTCGGACCAGACGGTGGAATCCAGCCTGGCCCGCAAGACGGAAGCCCTCCTGCTGGGCATTGCGCGCAGGGCTCCCGTGCTGCGGATCCAGCGAACGACGTTCGACACGGCGGGGCAGCCGGTCGAGCACGTCCGGTCGGTGTACCGGGCCGACCGGTATACGTTCAGGGTGGCCCTCGTTCGGAAGCGGTGATCCGGTGGCTGCCGACTTCTTCGCCGCCGTCGCCGCCCTCATTGCGGAGATCGTCCGGGACGAGGAGGCGTCGGTGGGCCGCGCGGCAGATCTCGTGGCCGATGCCGTGGCACGGGACCGGCTCGTGCATCTCTTCGGGACGGGCCACTCCCGGCTGCTGGTGGAGGATGGGTTCTTCCGGGCCGGCAGCCTGGCGTGCGTGAAGCCCATCCTGGTGCCCGAACTGACGCTTTCCTCCGGCGCGCTGGCCGCCATGGAGGCGGAGCGGGATATCCGCGTCGCCGATCTGGTCTGGACCCGATACAGGATCGAAGGAGGCGACGTGCTGGTCGTCTTCTCGACCAGCGGCGTCAACGTCGTCCCCATCGAGGTCGCGCGCCGTGCGCGGTCGGCCGGGGCTGGCGTCGTGGCGATCGCATCCCGGCGGTACATGGCCCAGGCGCCTTCGACGCACCCGGAGGGTCTCAGGCTGGAGGACGTGGTGGACGTGCTCGTGGACAACCACGTCGCTTTGGGCGACGCGCTCGTGGCGCTGCCCGGCCTGGCGACTCCCGTGGGCCCTGGCTCCACGATCGCCGGTTCCTTCCTCCTGCATGCGATCTTCGTGGAGGCCGTGCGTCGGCTCCTCGCCAGAGGGATCACCCCCCCTGTCTACGTGAGCAGCAAACTCTCCGGAGCCGACCAGCACAACGCGGCGCTGGTCGCCCGCTATCGCGACCGCATCACGCTGCTGGAGTCGGCCTTCAGAGGGGGTGAGACGCTCCAGGTCCCGTCGAGGGAGCAAGAGCCGAGGTCACAAGTGGAGCGCGCATTGAGGGAGGGAGGGTAGAGAATGGAGCGCTCAGCGCGGGTGGTGGTTGTCAGTCTGATCGCCTTTCTGGTGGGATCCCCTGCGGTTCCCGTCCTGGCCCAGGCCGCGGTCGAGGATCGGTTTGTCATCCTCACCCCGGCTCCGCGGCTGACCGTCGACCCCACGGCGGCAGCCTTCACGGAACACGTCCGTCGGCAGTATGGCGTCCACATCCGCGTCATCGTGGTCAACGCCGGCACTCCGGTGGCCTACGGTCGCATCCGGGAGTGGGGCGGGCGACCGGAGGCGGACCTCTTCTGGTCGGGCGAGCCGGCACTCTACGATGATCTGGCGGAACGGAGGCTCCTCGTCCCCCACGAGGTGCCGGACGCGATCCTCCGGGAGATCCCGCCTTCCATCGGGACGCCGAAGTCCATCACGCTGAAGGATCCCAGGGGCTTCTGGGTGGGGTCGGTCCTCGTGTCCTACGGGCTGGTCTGGAACCCGAGGCTGCTCAGGCGGCTTGGCATCGACGCGATTCGCGACTGGGACGACCTGCTGGACTGCCGCCTCAAGGGGCAGATTGCCCAGGCCACCCCAGATCGTTCGAGCACCAACCATTCCTCCTACGAGGTGATCCTCCAGCTCCACGGCTGGCAGAAGGGATGGGAGTGGGCCCAGCGGCTGGGAGCCAATACGGGGATCTTCGTCGCCGGCAGCCGCGACGTCCCCACCGTGGTGGCCAAGGGCGAGTTCGCCGTGGGGTTTGCGGTGCCCGTGACGATGGCCTTCGATGACTTCAGGTCTGGATTCGACATCAGGTTTGTCCATCCCACGGCGGGGTACGTCACCCCGGAGCCCATGGCGGTGCTGGCCGGCGCGCGGAGCCCCAGGGCCGCGCGCGCCTTCATCCAGTGGGCCCTCAGCGATGAGGGGCAGCGCCTGTTCATGAGCGTGGGGCTGTTCAGCATCATCCCCAAGTACCGCATGGAGGGGCCGCCCGGCTCCCCGTTGGACCGCATGGCGCAGTTTTCCGGGGTTCGATCGTTCTACGATAGGCCGATCCGCAACGTGTATGATGAAGACGTGGCGCAGAAGCGGTACGGTGAGGTCAACGCCGTCTTCCGCAAGCTGATCCTGGAGCGGCATGACGAACTGAAACGGCTCCACTGCCGGTAGCCGCCCTGCAGGACGCGGCCGGCGCAGGCGCCAAGATACCAGGGGGAGAGAGGCGGGCGCCACCCGGCGCCCGCCTCTGCGCGAAGGGGTGACAGCGATGGAAGTCCGCCTGGTCAACGTCGTCAAGCGGTTCAGGACGGTCGAGGCGATGGCCGGCGTGTCGCTCACCATCCACGAGGGCGAGTTCTTCACGCTGCTGGGGCCGTCGGGGTGCGGGAAGACCACGACGCTGCGCGTGATCGCCGGGTTCTCCGACCCCGACGAGGGGACGGTGTACTTTGGCGACGCCCCGATGAACGGCGTGCCGCCGGCCGAACGCGGGATCGGCATCGTCTTCCAGAACTACGCCCTGTGGCCGCACATGACGGTCTTCGAGAACGTCGCCTACGGCCTGCGGATCAAGCGCGTGGCGCCCGACGAGATCCAGCGGCGGGTCCGGGCGGCTCTCGAGCAGGTCGGCCTCACCGGCCTGGAGGGCCGGACCCCCGGGCAGTTGTCCGGCGGGCAGCAGCAGCGCGTCGCGGTCGCCCGGGCCCTGGTCCTGAACCCGCGGGTGCTCCTCCTCGACGAGCCGCTGTCCAACCTCGACGCCAAGGTCCGCGCGCGGTTGCGCAGCGAGATTCGCCGACTCCAGCAGGACCTGCGCATCACGACCATCTACGTCACCCATGACCAGGAGGAGGCCATGGTCCTCTCCGACCGGATCGCGGTGATGGACCAGGGGCGCATCCTCCAGATCGGCTCGCCGGTGGACCTCTACGAGCGGCCGGCGACCCTGTTCGTAGCGGACTTCATCGGTACGAACAACCTCATCGCGGGCACCGTCGTCGAGGTCTCCGACGGGATGGCCAGCCTGCAGACCCCTGCGGGCGTCCTCCGGGGCACCGCGGTCGGGTCGCTGGTCCGAGGCGCGGGAGCCGTCGCGACCATCCGCCCCGAGAACCTGGTCCTGGACGACGGAAGCGCCGGAGCGGACGTGACGCTGCGCGGCCGCGTGGCCCTCTCGCAGTACCTGGGCAGCCTGGTGCGCTACGAGGTCGAGGTCGGCGGGGTGGCGCTTCGGGTCGACGTGAGCGACCCCAAGCGGCACCGGCTGCTCTCCCCGGGCCGGGAGGTCACGGTCGGCTTCAAAGCCACCTCGGCCCAGGTCTTCCCGGCGGAAGAGCGGTCATGACCCCGCCTGCCGTCGAGGCGGCCGCGCCGCCGGTGGCGCCCGCGCGCGTCAGGGTCCCCGGGATCGTCTGGGCGGTGCCCCTGTACGCGTTCCTGGTGCTCTTCATCCTCTTCCCGCTGTGGCGGTTGTTCGCGGACGCGGTGACCACCGAGGACGGGGTGCTCACGCTGGGGTACCTGGCCGACTTCGCCACCGACCCCTTCTACCGGCGCACCCTGGTCAACTCCCTGATCGTGGCGAGCGGGACGGTGGTCGGCTGCGTCGTGATCGGGTTCCTGGCCGCCTTCCTGCTGGTCCGGTACGACTTCCCCGGCCGCGCCACGTTTGGCTACCTCACGATGCTCCCCATCATCATGCCGCCGCTGGTGGGCATCATGGGCCTGGTCTTCGTCCTCGGGCGTGCCGGCACCGTAAACGTCATCCTCATGGACTACCTGGGGGTGGCCAGGCCCGTCAACTTCATCTACGGATGGCACGGCGTCCTGCTGGCCATGATCCTGCACTACTTCCCGCTGATCACCCTCAACGTGGTCGATGGGCTGTCCAAGCTGGACGCCTCCCTGGAGGAGGCGGCCGAGGCCATGGGTTCGCGGGGGCTGCGCAAGATCCGGGACATCGTCGTCCCTCTGGTGACGCCGGGGTTCGTCTCCGGGGCCACGCTCGTCTTCATCCTGGCCTTTGCCGACTTCGCGACGCCGCTGGTGGTGGGGCTGCAGAACCTGATCGCCTCCCAGGCCTATCTCAACATCGTCCAGTTCGTGGACCGCCGGCTCTTCAAGATGGGCATCGTCATCGGCGCGCTCATGGCGCTGATGGCCATCGCGTTCCTGCTCGTGGCCCGCCGGATCGTGGCCATGCGCGAGTATGCGGTGGTCTCCTACCGCGGGGTGGAGCGCCGACCCCTGCGGGGGATCGCCGCGGTGCTGGCGCCGGCGTTCTTCGTCGCGATCCTCACCCTGGCGTTCCTGCCCTACCTCGGGGTGACCCTGGCCGCGTTTGGGCGGGCCTGGTCGCTGACGCCGTTCCCCACCCGGTTCACCCTGGGCCACCTGGATACGGTTCTGCACCTCACCCCGATCTACGTCGTCAACACGCTTCGGTGGAGCGGACTGGCGGTGCTGATCATCCTCCTCGTGGGCGTCCCGCTCGGGTGGATCCTGGCGCGGACGTCCCTGCCGGGACGCGGGCTGGCCGACGCGGTGGTGACGCTGGTCCTGGCCCTGCCCGGCACCGCCATCGGCATCGCCTACATCCGCGCGTTCCACTTCCCGCTGCCCCCGTTTGGCCTGATCCTCTCCCGGCTGTGGATCATCATGCCCCTGGTGCTGGCGGTGCGTCGGATGCCCTACACGGTCCGCGCGACGTTCGCCTCGCTGCTGAGCCTGCACCGGTCGATGGAGGAATCCGCCGCCAGCGTCGGGGCCTCGGGGCTGCGGACGTTCTTCGACATCACCCTGCCGCTGATCTGGCGCGGGGTGCTGGCCGGCGCTCTGTTCTCGCTGATGTTCGCCCTGCAGGAGGCGGCGGCGACGATCCTGCTGGTCCTCCCGGGCTGGGAGACCATGACGGTGGGCATCTTCACCTTCTACACGTCCGGGACGATCGGACAGGCCGCGGCCCTGGGCTTCGTCCTGATCCTGCTGTGCGCGGCCACGCTGTATGCGGTCTACCGGCTGACCGGGGCCCGGATGGGGGGGTTCTTTGGCTCAGGCGGCGGGTAGGCCCCAGCAGACCGTCCGGCGGCCGGGCCGGCTCTACGCCGGCTATGCCCTGGACCTCGACGGCACCATCTACCTGGGCGAGACCCTCCTGCCCGGCGCTGCGGAAACGGTGGCGGCGCTGCGCGAGGCCGGCCGGCCCGTCGTCTTCCTGTCCAACAACCCCCTGTACACGCGTGCGGACTATGCGGCGAAACTGACCCGCCTGGGGATTCCGACCGAGCCCGACAGCGTGGTCAACTCCTCATACGTGCTGGTCCGACACCTGTTGCACACGGCCCCCGGGGCGCGCCTGTTCGTCATCGGTGAGGCCTCGGTGCGCGAGGAACTGGTCCAGGCCGGCTTTCCCCTCACCGAGGACCCGCGCGAGGTGGGCATCGTCGTCGCCTGTTTCGACCGGACCTTCGATTACCGGAAGCTCAAGATCGCCTTTGACGCCATCCGCGCCGGCGCGCGGTTTGTCGCCACCAACCGCGACGCCTACTGTCCCACGCCCGACGGCGGGCTGCCGGACTGCGGCGCGATCATTGCGGCGGTGGAGGCCTGCACCGGACATCCGGTGGAGGAGGTCGTCGGCAAACCCTCGCCGATCATGGGCCGGGCCCTCGCCGAGCGGCTGGGGGTGCCGCCGGCTGACGCCCTCATGGTGGGCGACCGGCTGGAGACGGACGTCGCCATGGGCCGCGCGTCCGGCATGGCCACCGCGGTCGTGCTCACCGGTGTCACGACGCCCGAGGCCGCGCTGGCCGCCGACCCGCCGCCGGACTACATCCTGGAGCGGCTCGACCAGCTCCTGCCCGACCCGCCGGGGTGGGAGAGGTGGTGACCCGGGCAGCGCAGGGCCGTCCGGCGGTCATCGCGCACCGGGGCGCGTCGGGGGAGGCGCCGGAGAACACGCTGGCGGCCTTCCGCCGCGCGCTGGAACTCGGCGCGGATGCCGTCGAACTGGACGTGCACCTCTCCGCGGACGGGGTGCCGGTCGTGATCCACGAATCGCTCCTGGACCGGACCACCGACGGACGGGGGCTGGTGAGGGACTACCCGCTGGACGCCCTGCGGCGGCTGGACGCCGGCCGCTGGTTCGGCGAGCGGTTCGCCGGCGAACGCATCCCGACCCTCGCCGAGGCCCTCGAGGTGCTCCGGGCGGTCCGGGTCATCGTGGAGATCAAGAACGGCCCGGTCTACTACCCGGGGATCGCCGCGAGGGTCGCCGACACCGTGCGGGCCGTCGGTCACCGGGCGGTCACCGTCTCGTCGTTTGACCATCCGGTGCTGCTGGAGGTCCGGAAGGCCGCCCCGGACCTCTCCACCGCCGTGCTGTACATGGGCCGGTTCACTGACTCGCTCTGGCTGGCGCGGGAGACCGGTGCGGACGTCCTGCAGCCCTACTGGGCGTGGATCACGCCCGACCTGATCGAGGCCGCTCACGCGGCGGGCCGGCGGGTAGAGGCGTGGACGGTGGACGAACCGCGCCACGCTAGGTTCGTCATCGACCTGGGCGTGGACGGCATCATCACGAACTTCCCGGACCGGATCCGCGCGCTCCTGGCGCAGCGAACGTAGCGGTCCGCCAGGCGGAGGACCGGTCCCGGTCGGCCTCGTAGGCCTCCCGCTGGCGAGCGCGCTCGGCCGCATCCCAGTCGAGTTCGCGCGCCATGAGTCCGGCCACGGTCTCCACCGCGCGGTCCGCGGCGGCCAGGTCGATCGCCGCCAGCCGGGTGCGCAGGAACATGACATCGGCCAGCGCCACCGCCTGCTCGGCGCGGCAGGCGTAGACCACCTCGGCCGCCAGGTGCGGCATCCCGGGGACGAGCCTGGCCGCCAGCGCGCCCTCCTCGCGCACCAGGGCGAGGATCCCGCGCGCAGCCGCCCCGTAGGACTCCAGCAGGTGGACCTGCTGGTCGGGGGCCAGATGCGCGGCGGCGAGGTCAGCCCGCGCGGCGTCCAGCCCTTCGGCGCCGGCCAGCGGGAGGCCCTCGGTCCTGCAGGGCCGGCCGCTGCCGTCGCGCGTGACGATGGCGTCCACCGCGTCCTCGGCCATCTTCCGGTAACTCGTGAGCTTGCCGCCCAGGATGCTGATCAGGCCGCCCGGCGAGACCGCGACCACGTGGTCGCGGGCCAGCCCCGCCGTCGAGCCGGCCGCCTCCGAGGCCACCAGCGGTCGGATGCCGGCAAAGGCCGCCGTGACGTCGCCCGGCTCCAGGCGACGCCGCAGATAACGGTTCGCGTGGTCCAGCAGGTAAGCGACCTCTGCGGGGGTCACCGGCGGGTTGGCCAGGTCGCCGGCGTAGTCGTCGTCGGTGGTACCCACGAGCGGCCTGCCGGCCCACGGGACGATGAACGCGAGGCGGCCGTCGTCGGTCTCGGGGATGACGACGGCCGCAGCGCATGCGACCGCGCCGTCGCGCAACACGAGGTGCGAGCCCTTGCTGTGGCGGATCCGGAATGCAGGCCGCCTCTCCAGCGCCGCGACGTGTTCGCCCCAGATGCCGGTGGCGTTGACGACGAACCTGGCGGTGATGTCGTGCGATCTCCCGGTCAGGCGGTCGGTGATGCGGGCGCCGGTGACCCGGTCGCCGCTGCGGAGCAACCCGGTGACGGCGGCGTAGTTGACGGTGAGGGCACCGTGGGCGCGCGCGGTGGCCAGGACGGCCTGGGTGAGCCGCACGTCGTCGGTGCGGGCGTCGTAGTAGAGCCATGCCGCGCGCAGGCCGTCGGTGCGCAGGTCCGGGACGCGGCGTTCCAGGTCTTCCCGCGAGAGGGCCCGGTGACGCAGGTCCGGCCTGCCGGCGAAGAGATCGTAGGCGAACAGCCCGGCGCGGATGCCCAGCGGCGCGAACGGACGGAGGGCCGCCGGCATCCCCACACCGAGGGGCCGGCGGGCGCCGGCATAGAGCGGGATGACGAACGGGAGGGGATGGACCAGGTGAGGCGCGAGCCGCAGGAGGCGCGTGCGCTCGCGCAGCCCCTCGCGGACCAGCCCGATGTGGCCCTGCGGCAGATAGCGGATGCCGCCGTGGACGAGCTTGGTGGACCGGCTGCTGGTTCCGCTGGCGTAGTCGGCCTGCTCGACCAGGCCGACCCGGTAGCCGCGGCTGGCCGCGTCCAGGGCCACGCCGGCCCCGGTGATCCCGCCGCCGATGACCAGGACCTCGGCTCCCCGGAGCATGGCCTGCAAGTGTTCGGTGCGGGATGCGGTGGAGGGTGCCACACGGTGAACATACGGCGGCCTCGCCGGGACTTCCTGGACATGGGCGCCGGCCGTTCGCGACGGCGCCGACCCGAGTGCCCCGTCGTCGCGGCGGCGCCGCGGCCCTCCCTCCGCGGTTGCGGGGGTGGGGGGCCTCTGCTATCCTCAAGGGCGTGTGACGGGCCCGCGGACGGGGTGAGACGTGGAGGTCGTGCTCGCCAGGCACCAGGGGTTCTGTGGCGGGGTCCGGCGCGCCGTGGAGATGTCCGAGGCCGCCGCCAGGGCCCACCCGGGCGGCGTGCAGACCTGGGGCCCGCTGATCCACAATCCCCAGGTCGTCGGGAGGCTGCGGGACCAGGGGGTCTCGGTGACGGAGGACCTCGACGGGCTGGGCGGCGAGGC
>JAVKID010000068.1:0-15931 GCA_031459655.1 Candidatus Fervidifonticultor octavus
CGGCACGAGCGTCATCGCTGCGTGCACCACCTCCACCGGCCCGGGGAAAATGGACGGGTTGATGAACCTGAGGGTGGCGACCAGCTGCCAGAGCACGAGCACGCCGACAATCCCTGACCAAGAGAGCCAGAGGTCACGGCCCCTGGAGCGCGCCCTCATCGCTCCAGCTCCTCTTCCAGGCGCGTGCTCCAGGGCAGCAGCACGCGCTCGACCCAATCAAGCCCCCGCGACAGCGCGAACCCGAAAACCGCGATGAATACCATCCCCACCATGGCCGCATCGCTGCGGTAGAAGGTGCGCGCCTCCATGATGAGCGCACCCAGCCCCTTGATGGTCCCGATCATCTCCACGCCGACGATGACCATGAACGCCAGGCCCAGGGCCACCTTCATGCCTGCGAAGATGCGCGGGGTGGAGGCGGGCAGCACGACCCGGGTGAACAGGGGACCGCCCGTGGCCCCCAGCATCCGGCCGGCGCGAATCAGGTCCGCATCCACCGACCGCACGCCCTCCACGACATTGGTCAGAATCACCCAAAAGCACCCGTAGGCGATCAGGAAAACCCGTGCCGCCTCGCCCACGCCGAACCACGCAACGGCCAGCGGCAGCAGGCTGATGGTGGCCACCGAGCGCGCAAACGTGATGACCGGCGCCGTGGCGCGGTCAAGCGGCCGGAGGCCGCCAATCGTGAGGCCCAGCGGGATCGCCAGAACCGTGGCCAGGAGGTAGCCCTGCATGATCCGGGTAACGGTCGCGCCTACGTGCTGCCACACCGTCACGCCGACGGGAAAGCCGACCGCCACGAGATCCCACATGGTCGCGGCCAGCCGCGACGGACGTGGGAAATGGTACGCGCTGAGCAGGCCGCCCCGCGAGGCCAGCTCCCAGGTCGCGACCAGGACGGCGACGGTCAGCACGCCGACCGCGCGCTCGGTCCGCAGCCCTGCCCGCGGCGGCCTAGTAGATGCTGCTGTGGATCTCCTCATAGTAGGCCATGAACTCCGCAGATGAGCGCTGCCGCGGCCGGGGCATGGGGATCTGCACTTCCTTGCGCACGCGGCCGGGATGGGGGCTGAGAACGACGATGCGGTCGGACAGGTAGATCGCTTCCATGATACTGTGCGTGACAAACACCACGGTCTTCCGGCGGGCCTCCCAGATGCGCAGCAGTTCCTCCTGCATCTCGGCGCGCGTGAGCTCGTCCAGCGCACCGAATGGCTCGTCCATGAGCAGGATCTCAGGGTCGGTGGCCAGCGCCCGCGCGATCGCCACCCGCTGCCTCATGCCGCCGGACAGCTCGCGCGGATATTTGCGTTCGAAGCCGCGCAGGCGGACCAGGTCGATGAGCTCCATCGCCAGGGCGCGCCGCTGGTCCCGGGGCATGCCGTGGTTGCGCGGCCCGAACTCGACATTCTCCAGGGCGGTCAGCCAGGGAAACAGCGCGGCGTGCTGGAACACCATGCCGCGATCCGGGCCTGGGCCCTCGACGGGGCGGCCATCGATGCGTACCTCGCCTTCGGTCGGCCGCAGCAGCCCCGCAATGATGTTCAACAGCGTGGTCTTGCCGCAGCCGCTGCGGCCGACCACCGAGACGAATTCATTAGGCTGCACTTGAAAGCTGACGTCCTGGAGGGCGAGACCGCGCTCGGCATCCTCGGCTGGAAACCACCGGGTCACGCGGCTGACGACGACCTTGGCCAGCTGCGAATGGGTCACCGGCGCAGTCCCTCCCAGGCGAGCAAGCCCGCTCCCGCCACGGCGGCCCGAGATCCGAGCGTCGAGACCCGGACCTCGACCCCCGCGCGTAGTGCAGGCGGCAGCCGATCCCCCAGGACCGCCTCGGCGGGCTCAAGCAGGAGGTCGCCGGCCTCGGCAAGCCCGCCGGCGATGACCACGACCTGCGGACTCAGCACGTTCACCAGCGACACCAGCGCCGTCCCGAGATACTGGCCGGCCTCGGTGAGCAGCGCGGTCGCCAGAGCGTCGCCCGCGCGGGCGGCCGCCACCACATCGGCCGCGACCACGGGGCGCGGCAGGCTGCGCAGCGCGCTCTGCGCCCCGCCGTCGATCGCCGCCTGGGCGTCGCGCGCAATCGCCGACCCCGAGGCGTACTGCTCCAGGCACCCCCGGGCGCCGCACCAGCATGGGCGGCCGTTGGCCTCGACGCTGAGATGCCCGATTCGCCCCGCACCGCCAAAGTGTCCGTAGACAAGCCGGCTACCGGCAATGATTCCGCCGCCGACCCCGGTACCGAGCGTAACGACGACGGCATCCGAAACCCTCGACGCCGCGCCGAGCGCCCACTCACCCCAGGCCGTAGCATGTCCGTCGTTGTGCACGATGACCGGAAGCCCGGTGGACGCCGCGAGCCGTGGCCCCAGCGCAAGCCCGGTCCAGCCCGGCAGCGCCGGCGTCGCGTAGCTCACCGTGCCCGACGCAGAGTCCACTACGCCGGGGGTGGCCAGGCCCACCCCCAGTACCCCAGGCAGCCTGTGACCACCCGCCCCGGCAGCCTTGCGGACGAGCGCCGTCAGTCGTTCGACCACGGCGTCGGCGCCGTCACTGGCCTGTGTCGGCCAACTGTTGAGCTCCGCCACCTCGCCCCGGGATGACACCAGCCCCACCGCGGTCTTCGTGCCGCCGAGGTCTATTCCGATCATGTGGCCTCGACGAATCACCGGACCAGACGGATGCGTGAAAGGAGGCATGTCAGGTATCCTCCCTTGAGCCGTCGATCCAGATCGGGCTCGACCACGCGACGTGGCCGTCCGCCTGCACGGCCCGCAGGTAGTAGTAGGTCCCCGGAAGGGGCGGCTGAGGGTCGCGCCACTCAAAGGTGAAGTCCTCCTGCTGTGGATGCGCCACGTAGACATGCTGCCCGTTGCGCACGACGGTGACCTCGGCCAGCAGGGCTGTTCCGTACACCGCCCCACGGGCTATCACCGGACCGCCGGCGGCGAGCGCGACCGGCGCACCACGCGAGGCGTCATACACGGTGAATTCAAGAAGGATTCGTGCCCCGGTGGTGGCATAGGTGCGCCGGCGGCGCATGGCATCGAAGATCGCCACCTCGTCCACGCGGTCCGCGAAAACGGCGGTTAGGCCTGCCCGATGGCGCAGCGTCCTGTACGGACCGACAGCGAGGAGCGGATTGCCCGGCTGCGAGCTGTGCATATCACCGCCGCCGGTGAACCCAACGCGGTACCCTCGTGCGAGGAAATCGCGCACATAGCGGCCGGGAACCGCGCCGGCCATCGCCGTCGGGCCATCTGCGCACTCCGACGCCCCGTGCATCGAGTAGATCTCCACGAGCCTCTCCAGGTCGCCATCGTGAGCGGCCCAGTCGGTGCCCATGAAGCCGGAAGCCGTCGTGTGGGGCACGACGAGCGCGGAAGCCAGGCCCGCCGCGCGCAGCCGCTGCCACAACGCGTCAGGGGTGGGTGCGTCCCCGAGCTCGTAGCGGTACAGGGGGGCGTGATCTGACCGCAGGTATATGCAGCGGTCTCCGTAGGGGCGGCCCGTCCACTCATACGCGCGCAGGGTTGCGAACCGGCCCGGCACACGATGGCGCGCGATCGTCTCTGCGAGCGCGGCCCAGTCGGCGTCTGACAGGCGCTGTTGTCCCCGCGTGAACCAGCCATGGTGGAACTCCACGTCGTGATCCGTGATGGCCACGAAGTCCAGACACGCTACATCCCGGCCGTAGGCAAGCGCGAACGCCGGCGATCCAACACCGTCGGAGATGTTGGTGTGAACGTGCGGGTCGCCCCAACAGGGCACTGGTCCATCGGCCGCGACACGGCAGGGATTTGAGCGCCCGCGCAGGCCGCAGCCGACGACGGCCACTTCGATCCGGTGCACGCCTTCCCGGATGAAACGCATCTCCGCGTCAGCCCGGCCGTCGCGGATAGCCATGGTGCGACCGTCGGGCAGACGCGCGTCGTCCACGCACGAGGAGCACAGGTTACCGAACTCGTCCAGCACCCTGACGCGGATCGGCACCGAGGCGCCCGGTCTGGCACCTGACGGCACCACAACGTGGAGATGCGCGGGCGGCCCGGGCTCGACCGCCACCGGGACCACGGCGTCCGACACGTACGTCCCGCCCCCGGTCCGATCGACCTCGACGGCGAAGGCTGGCGGCGCGTCCGTCACCCACGGCTGTGCCCGCGCACCCTCCACGTCGTCACCGTAGACCACGAAGACGGTATCCCCGGGTTCCAGCCGCCCTCCAGTGAGGTTCAACTGGAGGTGACGCCGACGCATGATTTCCCCCAGAAGGAGTCCGCGGCCGGTCACTTGCCAGGCCACCCGCCCCGGTCCCTTCTCAAGCGACGGCGGCGTCCATCCGAGCGGCACCGCAATGCGCACCGACGCGCCGGCGGCTAACGGTGCGCGGAGACGGAGGCAAAGGATCCACCGACCGACAGCACCTGCGCGCACCGGGTCGGATGGGGCAAGGGAGGCAGCGACTACGCTCACTGGACGGCGGCTGACATGCCGAGGAACCGGTGAATCACGGGAACGGCCGCGCCCACAAGCCCGGCTTCGCGGATCCGGCTGTACCGGATCTCGAAGCTCGCCCGCAGGGGTGGCTGGAGGTGTGCACGCGCGACCTCGACCAGCCGCGCGCGCGTGGGGTCAGGCAGGCTGGCGGGGTATCCGCCGATGAAGACCGTCTGGACACCCAGAACTTTGGCCAGGTTCGCGATGGCGATGCCCAGCGCGTCGAGGGCGTCGGTGAGTACAGTACGGAACGGCTCCTGTCCGTCAATGGCACGTTGGACGACCTCCAGCGGCGTTGGCGGTTGGGGTACGTCCCTCGGCGCCATCTCAGTCGATCGCTCGCAGAGCGCGCGTGTGGAGGCATAGCTCTCGACGCATCCCTGGTTACCGCAGTAACACGGCCTGCCATCCGGCCGGATCGTCATGTGCCCGATCAGGCCGGCGTTGCCAAAGGCTCCCTGATACACCGTGCCGTCGAGGAACAGCCCGGCGCCGACCCCCTCCTCGGCGAGCACAAACGCGAAGTGACGCTCACCCCGCGCATCGCCCACCTCCTGTTCGGCGAGCGCCATGGCGGCCGTGTCGTGGACAAGGAGCGAGGGCAGGCCAAGGCGGCGAGCGAGTATGTCCCCAACGGGCACGTCGCGCCAGGCCAAAGCCCGTCCGATGCGGAGGGAAACGCCGCGGTGCAAGTCGGCATAACCAGGCAGCGCGACCCCGATGCCGATAGCCTGACCCGGGGCGGTATCCCCCAGGAGTTCCTCCGCCGCGTGAGACAGCCGCTCCAGCACCAAGACGGGGTCTTCCTCGCCAGCCGCGGCCACTTGCCGCGTCGCGACCACGCGGCCATTGAGCTCCACCGTTGCGACGCTGGCACCAGGAAAGCGCAGGTGCATGGCCAGCGCCAGGCGGCTGTCGGAGACGAGCGCGTAGAGGCGGGGCTGGCGGCCGCCATTGGAGCGCCCGAGTCCGGCCGGCACGACCAGCCTGAGGGTCTCCAGAGCGTGAAGATACCGCCGGACGGTAAGCGGGCTCAACCCTGTGAGGCGTTCGAGGTCCCCGACGGAGGACGTGCCATGTCGCAGCACAGCAAGAATCGCGCGCGCGTTTCGAGGCAGATCGGGTGGGGCCGTGCGCATCACGTTCGCATTCCACCCCGACGGGAGCCCGTCACTTAGTGATAGGCTTAATAATAAGCCTAGAAAGAATTTGCAGCGGCGTCAATCCACGGCAACAGCCTTGCCAAAAGACGCCACCCGGCTGCCGACCGTGGTAAAGTGAGGTGTGGTAGAACGTCCAAGCAGCGTCCAAGCAGCATAGGGGCAGGTCGTGCCGGATCCAACCGCGATGCCGAAGGAGACGTTGGCCTACTGGTTCCGGCGCGTGTTCAGAAACTCCTACACGCGCCGAGGGCGGTTGATCCGCGTGCGCGGCTGGGCCGTCAAGATCCAGCACCGCGGCCGCCGTCGCACCTTCTCCCTGGGCACGGTCCCGCGCCGGGAGGCGGCCAGGCGCGCGCAGGCCATCTACCGCGCCATCGCCACCCGCGGATGGGACGCCGCCGTGGGATCCGACGGGCTGCGCGCCGTCCCGGCCTCCGACGCGGCCTCGAAGGCCACCGCCGCGTACTGGAGGCGACGCCTGCTGGCGCGGCGCTATACCGAGGGCCTCCGGCCCCACCTGGCCGGCGAACTCTCGGCGTGGATCGAGCACGACGGCGAGGGCCACTACATCCCCCTCGGGACCACCGACCGAACCCAGGCCGCGCGGCGGGCCGCGGAGATCTACCGCAGCGTGGCGGCCGCCGGATGGCCCGCGGCCAAGCAGCGCTTCGCCCGGGAGATCACCGTGGCCGTGTTCTGGGCGATGGATCCCCTGGCCTGCACGTACACGACGCTCTTCACGCAGCCCCTCGGGGACGATACCGGACCGCACGGGGGAGCGGGCCGGAGGCGCGCCGGGCTGGTCTGCGTGGTCGAGGCCGATGCGGGCGTCCGGGGCGCCCTCGCCTCCTGCGTCGCGATGCAGCCGGAGGGATGGAGGGTGACTACCCTGGCCACCGCAGGGGACGCGCTGCGCTCAGGCCCCCACCTGGGAGCCTCCCTCCTCTTGCTGAACCGGGACCTCCCCGGCGTGGGCGGCGGCGAGTGTGCCCAACGCCTCCGGGCCCGCCACCCTGATCTCGCCGTGTTCACCTATGGCGTCTACGACGACAGCGATCAACTCTTCTTATCGTTTGGCGGCGTGCCGGCCGGCTACATCCTCAAACGCCGGCCTCCGGGGCTGCTGCTGGAACCGGTGGCGTCGCTGGGGCCCGCGACGCCCCTCCGAAGGCACCAGGTGGCCCGTGCCGTCCGGCGCTACTTCCAGGGCCTCTTCGACGCGCCGTCCCCACGCGAGGCGCAGCTCCTGGCCCGCCTCACGCCCCGCGAGCAGGAGATTCTCGAACACCTGAGCCGGGGCCAGGGGGACAAGGAAATCGCCCAGCGCCTGGGGATCAGCGCCTGGACCGTCCACGGCCACCTGCGGAGCATCTTCGGGAAACTCCAGGTCCACACACGCACGGAGGCCGCCGTCAGGTACCTCCAGAAGTGACCCGAGCCCGGCCCCCCAGGACTGGCTATTGTCTGCCTCCTGCTCTCCTCCGTACGGTACGATTCAGGTGACGGAGCATGGGAGGATCGGCCACGCTGATCGTCGGTGAACTCATCAACTCGACACGCAAGCAGATCCAGCCGCTGCTGGAATCGCGCGATGCCGGAGCCATCGTCGACCTCGCCCGCCGGCAGGTCGAGGCCGGCGCGCACCTGGTGGACGTCAACTGCGCCACCCTCATGGAGGACGAGGTCCCGTGCATGGAGTGGGCGGTGCGGACCATCCAGGGCGCCCTGGACGTGCGCCTGTCCATCGACAGCCCCAACCCCAAGGCGCTGCGGCGGGGCCTGGAGGTGCACCGGGGCAGGGCCCTCCTGGATTCGATCAACCTCGAGCAGGACCGCTGGAGGGACCTCATCCCGGTGATCAGGGAATTCCGGCCCGAGGTGGTGGCGCTGTGCATGGACGACCAGGGGATTCCCTCCACGGCCTCCGGCAAACTGGAGTTTGCCGCCCGGTTGATCGACGGGCTGACCGACGCCGGCGTGCCGCTCGAGGACATCCTGGTGGATCCGCTGCTGTTCCCCATCGCCACGGACAGCCGGTGCGTGGTGGTGTTCCTGGAGGCGCTGGACCTGATCAAGGAACGGTATCCCGGCGTGCGGACCATCTGCGGGCTGAGCAACGTTTCCTTCGGGCTGCCCCACCGCGCCCAGATCAACCAGGTCTTCCTCGTCCTCTGCCTGGCCCACGGGATGGACGCGTTCATCCTCGACCCACTGGATCGGCGTCTGATGGCCAACCTGACCACGGCCCAGATGCTGCTGGGGCAGGACGAGTTCTGTCGTCGCTACCTGGCGGCCGTGCGGGCCGGGACGTTCGACTTCGCGGCGCCGCGGGCGAGGCGGCGGGAGGAGACCCGCGGCCGTCCGGCTGAACCATGATCGAAGAGTTGCATCTCCCCCGGCCGTGCGTGGACCCCGACCTCATCTTGCGGTTGCAGAAGTACCGGGCGCCCGACAGGGTCTCCCCGGCCGTCAGAGAGACGGCCCGCAAGATGGCCTCGCTGGCCGAGGCCCTGGTGGAGCCGAGGGGGTGGATGCGGCGCGAAGCGGTCGCCGCCGTGGAGGCCGACGGCCGCGTGCGGCTCGCCGGCGGCATCGAGTTCTGCAGCCGCGCCCTGGCCCGCACGCTGCGGGACGCTGCGGAAGCGGTCCTCGTCATCCTCACCATTGGACCCGCCCTCGAACGGCATGCGCAGGACCTCGTCGAAACCGAGCAGCTGGCCGAGGGGCTGCTGCTGGATACCGCCGGCTGGGCGGCGCTGGACGCGCTCGTCAAAGACCTGCGGACACGGCTGCGGGCCGAGGTCTCCCCGCTGCGGCTGACAGGTCGCATGGCCCCGGGATTCGCCGACTGGCCGCTGGAGCAGCAGCGCATCCTGTTCTCCGCATTCTCGGGGGGCCGCCTGTCGGTGGAGTTGACCGGATCATGCGTGATGCTGCCGCGCAAGTCCATCTCGGGGATCTACGGCCTCGTCCCCGCCTCGCGCCGCCGGGACGCCGCGCTCCCTGATCGCGGGGCGGCGAGGTCGTGACCGGCGGGACCGTCACCGTGACCTTCGCCCCGGAGGGGCGGGCGGTCTCGGTCCCGGCGGGCACCACCGTGCTCGGCGCCGCGCAGCAGGCCGGGTGCGGGATCACGGCCACGTGCGGCGCGCGCGGGCGCTGCCGGAGCTGCCGGGTGCAGATCGTCGCCGGGAGCGTGCCCCCGGCCGGGCTCGCCGACCGCATCCAGCTCGGAGACGACGAGGTAGGGGAGCGCTACCGTCTGGCCTGCCAGACCGAGGTCTGGAACGACCTGACGGTCCTGGTGGCGCCGGTCTTCGAGGAGGGGGGCTTTCAGATCCTGGCAAAGACGCGGGCGCTGCGCTCGGCGGCGGGCTTCATCCTGGACTCAGGCGTGGTCAAGACCCATCTCGTCCCCCCGCCGCCGGCCAGCGAGGAACATCCGGAATCGGATCTGGAGGTCCTGCTGCGTCACCTCGACCACGAAGTCAGCGACGTGCCCCTCGACGTGCTCCGGCGCATCCCGGGCACGCTGCGGACCGGACCGTCTGGCTTGACCGCGGTCCTCTTCGACCGCACGCTGCTGGCCGTCGAGCCCGGCGACACGCGCACCGAAGCCTACGGGGTGGCGTTCGACATCGGGACCACCACGGTCGTCGGCTACCTGGTGGATCTCTGGAGCGGCACGGTGGCGGCGACGGCCGCCGGCCTCAACCCCCAGTCGGCCTTCGGCGGCGACCTGATGTCCCGCATCGCCTTCGCACAGGAAGATCCGGCCAACGTGCGCCGGCTCCACACCCGGATCCTCCAGCTGCTGAACGGACAGATCGAAGAGGTCTGCAGCCGGGCGGGGGTGGACCGGGAGCGCATCTACAAGGTCGTGGTGGTGGGTAACACCGCCATGCACCACCTGTTCTTGGGCATCAATCCCACCTACGTGGGCCAGGCGCCGTACGCGCCGGGCGTCCGGCGGGGCCTCCGGGTGGCCGCCTCCGACGTGGGACTGCGCCTGCGCCCACCGACCCCCGTGTGCCTGCTGCCGATCGTGGCGGGCTTCGTGGGCGCCGACGCCGTGGGCATGGTGCTGTCCACCCGCCTCGACGAGAGCCGGGCGCCCCGCATCGCCGCCGACATCGGCACGAACGGCGAGATGGTCATGGCGTCCCCGGATGGGCTGCTCGCCTGCTCGGCCCCGGCCGGGCCCGCGCTGGAAGGCGCGCAACTCCGCTGCGGCATGCGCGCCGCCCACGGCGCGATCGACCGGGTCCGCCTCGGCCGGGACGTCCACTACCACGTGATCGGCTCGGGGGCCCCGCTGGGCGTGTGCGGGTCCGGCATTCTGGACGCGATCGCCGGCCTGCTCGACGCCGGCCTCCTGGATGCCGGCGGTCGGCTCCATCCCGAGCCGCCGGCCTCAGCGCCGGAGGCCCTGCGACGCCGCGTGCTCACGCTGTCCGACGGGCTGCCGGCGTTCGTCCTGGCGGACGCGTCCGAGAGCGCCACAGGGCAGGCCATCGTCCTGACCCAGGCGGACATCCGGCAGGTCCAGCTGGCCAAGGGCGCGATCCGCAGCGGGATCGCCATGCTCCTGCACCTGACGCAGACCCCCGCCGACCGGCTCGCCGAGGTGATGCTGGCGGGCGGGTTCGGCAACTACCTGAACATCCGCAGCGCCCTCCGGGTCGGCCTGATCCCTCCCCTCCCGGCCGACCGGGTCACCTATGTGGGAAACGCCGCGGGTCTGGGCGCGCAGATGGCGTTGGTCTCGGAAACGGAGCGGGACCGGGCGGAGACGCTGGCCCGCCGCATCCGGCACGTCTCGCTGGCCACGCACCCGGCGTTCCAGGAGGTCTTCCTGGACGCCCTGCGATTTGGGTGAGGAGGAGCGCACGCATGGAGGCGCGGGGCAGGGAACTGCTGGAACGCCTGGGGACCGAGGTGCTGGTCCTCGACGGCGCCATGGGCACCATGTTGTTCGAGGCCGGGCTCCAAGACGGCGCCTGCCCCGAACTGTGGAACGAGACCCGCCCCGAGGTGGTCGCCGGCATCCACCGGGCCTACCTGGAGGCCGGGGCGGACATTGTCGAGACCAACACCTTCGGCGGCACCCGGCTCAAGCTGGCGCCCTACGAACTGCAGGCCCGGGCGCGGGATCTCAATGTCCTCGGCGCGCGCCTGGCCCGGTCGGTCTGCCCGCCGGGCAGGTACGTGGCGGGCTCCATCGGGCCGAGCGGGCACCTGCCGGACACGCTGGCCGCGATGGGCGACGTGTCCCTGGACGAGATGCGCGCCGCCTTCGCCGAGCAGGCCGTCGCACTCGCCGAGGGCGGCGTGGACATCTTCGCGGTGGAGACGATGATGGTCCCCGACGAGGCCGTCGCCGCCATCCGCGCGGCCAAGGAGGCGACCGGACTGCCGGTGATGGCCACCATGTTCTTCCAGTACAACCGGCAGAAGCAGCTGGACCGCACGCTGTGGGGCTCTTCGCCGGCCGACGTGGCGCGGCTGTTGTTCGACGCCGGCGCGGAGGTCGTCGGCTGCAACTGTGGCGAAGGCGGACCGGCCCGCGCCGCGGTGATCATCCGGGAGATGCGGGAGGTGACCGCCGGCTTCCTGGCCGCCTACCCGAACGCCGGGATGCCCAGGGTCATCGACGACCGGACGGTCTACGACCTCGCGCCCGACGAGATGGCAGCGGGCTACCCCGCGATCCTCGACGCCGGGGCCAACATCGTCGGCGCCTGCTGCGGCAGCACCCCCGAGCACATCCGGCGCATCGCCGAGGTGGTGCGCAGGCGTCGGACCCCGTAGGCCCGAAAGGAGCAGGCCATGGTGAGTTTCCTGGAGATCTGCCGGCGGGCGACGACCGGGCCGATCGTCGCCCCCGACGACTTCGACATGCAGCGCTTCGTCCCGAGCCTGCAGAAGGCCATCAAGCGACACGGCCTGGGCGCCCCACCCAAGGACGCCGTCGTCCCCTGGGACGATGACCTGGCGGACCGCATCTTCCTGGCCGCCAAGGACTTCCTGGTGGACACGGGGTGCTACTGCCCGGACACCAACCGCGTGATCACGTTCACGCGGGAAGAACTCGACGAGGCCATCCACCTGGCCCCCAGGCAGTGCCCGCTGGGCGAGGGCAAGGAGGCCAGGTTCATGCGCCCGCGCCGGCCCGAAGACCCTCAGCTCCCCTGGTGCCACGTCGGCGGCGGCATCCCGGTGTCCTCCGACGAGATCGCCTCGGCGGTGGTCGAGGGCTACGCGCGGATCCCCCACGCCGACTCCATGAGCATCCCGGCGCTGACCCGGATCCGCGGGATGCCGGTGCAGGCCGGCGCACCCACGGAGATTTTCGCGGCCATCCAGTCGGTACGGCTGGGCCGCGAGTCCATGCGGCGCGCGGGCCGGCCGGGCCTGCCCATCATCAACCTGCTCTCCACCTCGGCCTCGCCCATGGGCGTGCTGGCGGTCACCAATGCGGAATACGGCTTAAGACCCTCCGACGGGTGGTTGATCGTGTCGCTGTCGGAGATGAAACTGGACTACAACGTGATGAACAAGACGGCCGCCGTCCTGTCGTATGGCGGCAATGTGGGGTTCGCCGCCGGTGCCATCTACGGCGGCTTCGCCGGCGGGGTCATCGGCTCGGCGGTGCTCAACGCCGCCTACATCATGGCCGGACCGCTGCTGGTGGGCGCCACCTACCACCTGCTGTACTCGCTGCACATCCAGCAGTCCAACTCCACATCGCGCGAGATGCTGACCAGCGTGGCCCTGGGCTGCCAGGCGGTCAGCCGCAACATGCCGTTCCCCTACTTCGACCTGGGCTACGCCGCAGCCGGCACGGCCACGCCGCAACTCTACGACGAGACCGCCGCGCGGATCATCACCGATGTGGCCAGCGGCGCCAACATCGAGACCGTGCATCCGGCCAAGGGCGTCCTCGTGGACAACTACAGCCCCATGGAGATGCGGTTCGCCTGCGAGGTGGCCCATGCGGCCGCCGGGATGAAGCGGCAGGACGCCAACGAGATCGTCAAGGCGCTGCTGGCCCGGTACGAACCACACCTCAGCGACCCGCCGCAGGGGTCCCGGTTCCAGGACTGCTACAACCTGGATACCCTGGAACCCACCCCGCAGCACTACGAGGTGTACGCACGGGCCAAGGAAGACCTGCGCCGACTCGGGCTGCCGCTGCGGTAGGGCGCCCGACCGCAGGAACGTTTCGGGGGAGGAGTAGCGATGGATGAGACCGCGATCCTCGAGGGCCTGAAACAGGCAGTCCTGGACTACGACGCCGAGGCCGGCGCGCGTCTGGTCCGCGAGGGCCTGGAGGCCGGCATCTCTCCCCTCAGGTTGATCGACGACGGCCTCTCGCGCGGCATCGCCATCATTGGCGAGAAGTTCCAGGCCATGGAGATCTTCCTGCCCGAACTCATGATGGCCGCCAAGGTCTTCCTGGAGGCGATGAAGCTCCTGGAGCCGGCCATCCTGGCGATGGGCGAGGGCCGGCAGAAGCGGGGGGTCGCCGTCATCGGCACGGTCAAAGGCGACGTCCACTCCATCGGCAAGGACCTGTTCGGCACGCTGCTCAAGGTGGCGGGGTTCGAGGTCCACAACCTGGGCGTCAACGTGCACCCCGGGAAATTCGTGGAGAAGGCGGAGGAGACCGGCGCCCAGATCGTGGGGCTGTCGGCCCTGATGACGACGACGATGCCGTCCATGCGGGAGGTCATCGAGTTCTTCGAGGCCCGGGGCATCCGGGAGCAGCACACCATCATGGTCGGCGGCGGCCCGGTCACCGAGGGCTTCGCCCGGAAGATCCAGGCGGACGGCTACGGCCAGACGGCGCAGGACGGAGTGAACCTGGCGATTCAGTTCGTGGAACAGATGCGCGCGGCCGGACGCGCTTAGCCAGCTGTCATGGCCGAGTACCGGATCACCTACTGGCGGGATATCCCCTCACAGGTTGAGGCGTTCGACGGGGCCGAGCGGGTCCGCCGTCCGCTCGACCGTCGGTTCCAGGAGTTGATCGACGCTGTGGCGATGCGGGACGGCGCGACCGGCACGGAGGCGTATCTGCAGGGGTGGAGGGTCGGTCCCGGCCTCACGCGGCACGGCACGCCCCAGGAGGTCGCCGAAGCGGTGGCGGCGGAACTGGAAGAGCGATTCGATGTCGTCCGGAGGGCTGTGCTCACTCCGCCGGACTCGCCGAAGCGTCCGGAGGGGTCAGGGCGAGGCTCGGCGGCGTCGTGAACACCCGGTGGTCTCGCGCAGGTGCTCTGGAGGATGCGACCGGCCGACATGACCGCGATCCGGTCGGAGACGGAGAGGGCCTCCTGCTCGGCGATGAGTATCTTCGTCTTGTCGTTCTAAGCGACCGTCGGGAGGTTCACGTGCTTGCAGGGCTCCGCCGGGGGCAGCCTGGCCATCAGGTCCTGCGGGACCTCTCCCGCCGGAGGAGTCGCCCCGCAGGGGTCGAACCCGATCGGGAGTCCCGCCACGGAGGACGCGCCGTGCGGGTGTGCAGCGTGACCGGCATCCCAGTGGAGGAGGTCGTCAGGAGGATCCCCTCATGGCGGCAGGCCTCCTCGATCACCGTCGCCCCGCTTCCCGGCGGCATCACCAACGTCACCTACCGGGTGGACGTGGACGGCGAGGCCTTCGTCGTCCGCGTCTGGGCCAGCGGCGCCGACCTGCTGGGGATCGACCGCCACCGGGAGGTCCGCTGCATGCTGGCGGCGAGCCGGACCGGCGTCGCGCCGGCAGTCGTGCACGTCCTCCCCGATGAAGGGCTGCTGGTCACGCGGTTCATCCCGGGCCGCTCCCTGGATCCCAAGGAGACGGCGACCCCCGAGGTCATCGCCCGGGTCGTCGAGGCCATGCACCGCTATCACGCGGGTCCGCCCTTTGAGGGATCCTTTTCGCCGTTTCGGACCATCGAGGCCTACCTGGGCGTCGCCCGCCGGTGCGGTGCGCAACTCCCTCCGGATCTCAAGACGCTGTCGGGCCGGGTCGCCGAGATCGAATCCGCCCTGCAGCCGGACCGGACGCCCGCCCGCCCCTGCCACAACGACCTCTGGGGACCCAACCTGATCGACGACGGCCAGCGGATCCGCATCGTGGATTGGGAGTACGCGGGCATGGGCGACATCTTCTTCGACCTGGCCAACTTCGCCATCTACCACGCGGCCTCGGAGGCTGGCGACAGGGCGCTGCTCCAGGCCTACTTCGGCGAGGTGACGGCGTCGGCGTTCGCCCGTCTGAAACTGTTGAAGGTCGTCGCCGAACTCCGCGAGGCGATGTGGTACGTGGTGGCGCTGACCCTCCCTGCGGGCTCAGCGGATTTCGTCGGGCTCGCCGCCGAGCACTTTGCCCGCTGCCGGGAGGCCGCCGGCGATCCCCGGCTGCCGTCGTGGTTGGCTCTGGCGGGCGGTGGCTGACCGGACGCGGGACGCAGGCGGCTGGACCGCGGGGTTCGCGGCCCTGTGCCTGGGACAGTTCCTGGGCCACCAGACGGGGCTCGCGTTCTCCGCGCTCATCCCGATCCTCGGGCCCGAGTGGCGGCTGAGCGCCAGCCAGTCCGGCGTCATCCTGGGGGCCTTTCAGCTGGGGACCCTGGTCACGTACGCGATGGTCGGCTTCCTGCTGGACCGCGTGCGGAGCAAGCCCATCATGGCCTGGTCCGCCGCGCTGGTGGGACTCGGTGACCTGGCATTCGCGTTGGGGGCCCGCGACTTCTCCTCCGGGCTGGCCCTGCGCCTCACGGTCGGCGTGTGCATCGGCGGCCTCTACCTCCCGGCGCTCAAACAGATCGCCGATACCGTTCCCGCCGCGCGGCGGGGAATGGCCACCGGCGTCTACATCGCCACCATCGTCGCGGCCTACGCCCTCCCCCTGTTCTACGTGGGCGCGCTGGCGCCTCGGATCGGCTGGCGCGCGACGATGGCCGGGATTGGGGCCCTGGAACTGCTGGGCGCCCTGGTCATGGCCTGGAGGGTCCCGAGCGTCGGCGTCGCGGCGGCGGCAGTGCCGTCGGTCCTCTCGCGATACGTCGGGGATGTCTTCAAGAATGCCTCGGCGCGCCGGGTCATCGTGGCCTACACCGGACACAACTGGGAGTTGTTCGGCCTGTGGGGATGGCTGGCGCCGTTCCTGGTGGCCTCGCTGGCGGGGCGGGGTGGCGGCCAGGGCGAGGCGCTGGCCTGGGGCGGTCTGCTGGCTGCGGGAGCCGTGGGTCTGGGCGGCGCCGCCGGCGCGGT
>JAVKID010000069.1:0-15700 GCA_031459655.1 Candidatus Fervidifonticultor octavus
TCGATCTGCGCCTGCAGGGCGGCGTCGGCAATCCCCTGCTCGGTCATCCACCGGGCCAGCAGGGAGAGGGGGTCACGTTCCCGCATCCAGCGCTCCTCCTCCTCCCGGGTGCGGTAGTAGGCGCGGTTGATGTCGCCGACGTGGTGCCCGCGGTACCGGTAGGTGTGGCACAGGAGGAAGGAGGGGCCCTCCCCCCGCCGCGCGCGCGCCACCGCCGCACGGGCGGCGCGCAGGACCGCCCGGACGTCCTGGCCGTCGACCTCGGCGCAGGGAATGCCGAACGCTTCAGGCCGGCCCGCCATGGATCCCGCCGTGGTCTCCGCCACGGGGGTGTACTCGTTGTAGAGGTTGTTCTCGCACACGTAGACGACCGGCAACCGCCACAGGGAGGCCATGTTCATGGCCTCGTAGAGGATGCCCTGGCCCAGCGCGCCCTCGCCGAAGAAACAGACCGCCACCTGGTCGGTCCCGCGCATCTTCGCCGACAGGGCCGCCCCGGCCGCGATCCCCGCAGAGCCGCCCACGATGGCGTTGGCGCCCAGGTTGCCCACGTCGGGGTCGGCGATGTGCATCGACCCGCCCTTGCCGCGGCAGTAGCCGGGTGCCTTGCCCAGCAGCTCGGCGAACATCCGGTCGACCGCCGCCCCCTTGGCCAGACAGTGACCGTGCCCGCGGTGCGTGCTGGTGATGTAGTCATCACGCCGCAACGCGGCGCAGACCCCCACCGCCACCGCCTCCTCACCGATATAGAGGTGGGCAAGGCCCGGCATCCGGGCGCTGGTGTACAATTCGTTCACCTGCTCCTCGAACCGGCGGATGGTCACCATCTGGCGGTATAAGGTCCGCCACTGCTCGGGCCGGACGTCCGCCAGATCGTCGGTGGGCGAGCGCTGTGTCACCTGTGTCATGCCGACCCCCCCATCCCCGCCATCCGCGCCAGCGCCTGAAAGAGCGCGGCGAAATCCTGGCGGCCGAGCCCCATGGCCCTGGCCGCGCTCAGGAACTCATTGGTCACGGCCGTGGTGGGCAGCGGCACGCCGGCCTGGCATCCCAGCTCCAGGGCCAGCAGCAGGTCCTTCTGCATCATGCCGCAGTCGAACCAGGCCTCCCCAGGCATCTCCAGCACGAACGGCCCGCGGTAGACGAGCATGGGGGAGGCGGCCACGCTGTTCAGCAGGACCTCCACCGCGGTGGCCCGGGGGATGCCGCTCTTCTCAGCCAGCAGCACCCCCTCCGAGAAGGCCAGCATCTGCACGGCCAGGCTCAGGTTGGTGGCGATCTTCATCGTGACGGCCATGCCGTTGGCTCCCAGGTAGTGCACCTTCGGCCCGATGGCGAGCAGGATCGGCTTCACCCGCTCGAAGGCCTCGCGGTCGCCGCCCGCCATGATCGACAACCGTCCCTGCTCCAGGGTCGTCACGCTGCCGGACACCGGGGCGTCCAGCATGCGCGCCCCGCGCGCGGCGACCTGCGCCGCCAGCGCCCGGCTCTCCGACGGACTCACGGTGCTCATGTCGATGTAGACTTTGCCGGGTCCCAGGCCTGCCAGGATGCCGTCGGGGCCGTCGGTGACCGCCCGCAGCGCCGTCGTGTCCGTCACCATGGTGAAGGTCACCTCGGCCGCCTCGGCCACCACCCGCGGCGAGTCGGCCCACTGCATGCCCGCATCGATGAGCCCCTGGGCCTTGGCCCGGGTGCGGTTGTAACCGATGACCGGATAGCCGGCGGCCATGAGACGTTGGACCATGCGGCCGCCCATGACACCCAGCCCGACGAACCCCAGACGTGTCATCCCTCACCTCTGTGACCGGCCGGCCCGCTCCCGGCCGCGGCGGGAGCCCGGCCGGTGAGGAAGTCGTGGACTTCTCGCTCGACGCGCTGCAGGTGCTCCCGCATCCTCTGGCGGGCGCCATCCGCGTCGCCCGCGGCGATGGCGTCCAGGATCGCGCGGTGTTGCAGGATCGATCGCTGCGGACTCCCGGGGATGTGGTAGATCCGCGCCAGCGCCTGCTGCAGCAGGTCGCGCACCGCGTGCATCATGCGCAGGGCGACCCGGTTGCGCGTGGCGGATGCCACCGCCAGGTGGAACTGGAGGTCGGCAGTGATGTAGCGGTCCTGGCTCGACAGGCCGGCCTCCATTTCGGCGACGGCCCTGGCCATCTGCTCCAGGTCCTCTGCGGTCCGCCGCTGCGCCGCCAGCCCGGCGGATTCCACCTCGAGGGTCTTGCGGACCTCGTAGATCTCCGGCAGGCTGGCCTCTTCCAGTTCGAGGAGGAAGTGGAGCGAGTGGCTGAGGGGATTCCCGTACTCCGCCACCTCAAAGGCGCCGTTGGCCGACGGCCGGATCAGGCCGCGGGATTCCAGCATGCGCAGGGCCTCGCGCACCGACGACCTTCCCACCCGGAAGGTCTGCATGAGCTCCCGTTCGGTCGGCAGCGGATGGCCCGGCCTCAGGCCGCGCTCGCTGATCAGGACCACCAGCCGCTCGGCGACCAATTCGTAGACCTTGCGGCGTTCAATGGGCTGAACCTGGCCGCTTTCGTGCACGCTGGCACCACCGGATCTGTCAGACGAACTGACTATCTGACGAGATGCTTCTCTCTTGGCTGCCGAAAGGCAGGCTTCCTCCTGGATCGGGTCAAATGGCTGGCAACCTGAACCCGGACCTGGCGACCACGGCGTCACGGGACTCGGTGGCCAGGGTCCGGACGCGGTTCAGGTCCACGCCCACCAGGTGCCCGTGGCGTTTCCTGGCCTGCCCCGCGATGAAGACCGAGTCCACGTTGCTGGTGTCCATGCCCCACACCACCGCGCCGATCGGGTCGTTCACCGGCAGCACGTTCACGCGATCGGTGCGCAGCATGATGATGTCCGCCTCTTTGCCAGGCGTGAGCGTGCCCACCTTGCTCTCCAATCCGTTGGCGCGGGCGCCCTCGATGGTGGCGAACTCCAGCACATCGCGGCTGGTCAGGAAGGGCGGCAGCGTCTCCTCACCCGCCAACTTCCTGTCGAACAGGAGGGCGTGCTGCAGGGAGATGGCCGAGCGCATCTGGGTGAACATGTCGCCGGGCACGTTGGTCTCCACGTCCACGCTCAGGCTGGGGCGCAAACCGCGATCGAGAAACCGCTGGGTGGGAGGCATGCCGTGCCCCATCATCATTTCCACCGGACAGGCCAGCGACACCGTCCCGCCGGTGTCCACGATCATCTGAACTTCCTCGTCGTTCAGCGTGGCGCAGTGGATGTAGGTGATGTCCGGTCCCAACAGCCCCGCCCGGCCGGCCTCTCCTACCTTGCCATGTTTGCCGAAAGTGCCCACGCCGACGTGGATGGTGATGTGGGCGTCCACCTCCCGGGCGAGCTGGAAGTCCGCCCTGACCCCCTCCAGGGGATAGAACTCTGGACCGTACGGTGCCAGCCCCAGCGTCAGCAACTGGTCCTTCGAAGAGAAATACTGCCGCGCGGCTCGTCGGAACCAGTGGGGTTGCTCCGGTTTGGGGGCTTCCCACCACGGCCAGCCGTAGGCGAAGACCGCGCGGATGCCCGACTCCTGCAGGGCGCTGATGGCGGCGTCGGTGTGCTCCGGCGACGCCTGGATATGGGACCAGTCGAGGATCGTCGTGATCCCGGCATCAATGGCGCCCAGCGCGCTGATCAGGTTGCCGGCGTAGACGTCCTCCGGGCGGTAGACGGGCGCCAGGGTGTTCAAAACGAAGGCCAGATAGCTGACCTCCCCCTCCAGCGGGATGTCGACCCCGATGTTGCGGAGGATCCCTTCCCACATGTGCCGGTGGGTGTCGATGAATCCCGGCATGACGATCGTGTTGGAGGCGTCTATCACCTCCGCGTCGGCCGCGACGAGGTTCGGCCCGACGGCGGCGATCCTGGAGCCCTCGATCAACACGTCGGCCTGCCTGAAGTTGCCGACCGTCCGATCCAGGCTGAGTACGCACCCACCCTTCAGCAACGTCCGCTTGGCCATGGTCGCCTCCTGCTCATGGTCTAGGTTGCCAGCCGCGCTCGCCCCCGAATCTAGGCCGGGCCGGCGACGTACCGCGCCCAGTCCCTCTCAAAGCGGAACGCTTCCGCCGCCGGTGGCAGCGGCGCCTGTGTCTCGATCCAGCGCGCCGGCGCCCCGCCGACGTTGGCGAAACTGTGGATACAGCCCACGCTGGTCCAGATCACACTCCCGGGACCCAGGCGGTACACCCGACCGTCCGCGGTGGCCTCCACTTCGCCGCCGACGATGAAATAGGACTCCTCAAAGGTATGATCATGCGGATCGATCTTCGCGCCGGGCTGGTACTGGATGATGAACAGCGACTGGTGCACCGCCCCAAACGTGCGATCCACGAGCATCTTGACGGTCACGCCGGTGACCGGATTGAAGCCCTCCATTTCCGACGGTCCTCCGGGCTGTGGGAGCCGTGATTCGTCGAAGTGCCCGAGAAACCTGTCCGCCGGGTCGTGCGGATCGGGCGGTCTGGCCTCGACGGTCACATCGTCGCCGACGAAGAACGTGTCGCGGCCGCGTCCCGTGGGGCGCGGCTGGGGCGCCTGCGACTCCAGCCAGCGCACAGGCTGCGCGCCCACGTTGCGCCAGGCGTGCCGGACGCCCGTACGGATCAAGCCGAAGTGGCCGGGCCCCAGCGCGTAGGCCCGGTCGCCGATCTGCACGGTGGCGGTCCCTTCCAGGACATAGAAGGTCTCTTCGAAGGAGTGGAGGTGCGGTCGGATGAGACCGCCCGGCTCCAGGAAGCAGATGCCCGTGCCCATATGCACCGAACCCACCGCATGATCGACATAGGTGGCCCGCCGGAAGCCGGCCGCATGCCCTTCGTACAGGTCTGGTGTGCCGGTCGTCACCTCATCGATCCTGGCCACGTAGTGCATCGCACATCCCCCGCGACCGGGCGGGTCCGCCCTCCGGCGCCGCGCTGGCTACAGATCCAGCAGGTAAGCCGGATTGCGCCGCCCCATCAGATCCAGCTCCCGATCCGTGATGCCGAGGGCCCGCAACCTCCGCACGAACGTGAGGTATCCCTCCGCAGGCGCCACACACGGCGCCGCGCCCAGATCGCTGGCAATGATGCAACGCTCGGCACCGACCGCCCGAATGGCCGCCGCCATCTGCTCGACGGACACACCGCGCCATGCCCGGAACCGCTCCACGGGGGAGTCCGGGCCGAGGAATGCGCCGATGTAGGCGTGCTCGATGTAGGCGCCAAGGCGGGCCGCCTCTCGCTGTTCCTCGATGGTCATGTTGATAGGGTCGTAGTCGGCGTGGGTGCAGACGATCTTCTCCACCCCTGCCGCGCGGGCTTCCCGGATCACGGCCAGGGCCTCCCCGGCAGAGAGATGGCTGGTCTGCAACACCAGGCCGTGCTCCGCGCACATGGCCAGGATCTCGCGCATGGCCGGGACGAGGCGCGTCCCGTCGAACACCTCGACGCCCGGCCGCGGGATGCCGAACCGCTCGTGGTGGTTCCGGGCGTTGATGCTGGGGAGCCACACCACCCGCCCCAGCCGCTCTGCCCCCGCCCCTCGAAAGGCCACCATGGCCTCCACGGCCGCGGCGTTGATGCCGCCCATGGGCCAGTTGAGCACCACGCCCCCGAAGACGTGGACTCCTCCAATCTCGGCCCGGGCCTGGGCCGCGCGGGTCATGGTCTCGAAGGCGCCGCCCTTGAGGACCACGGCGCGCATGCCCAACGCGCGGGCGGTACGCGCCGCCTCAACGGCATCCACCGTGCGGTCGAAGGTGTCCGGGGCCGTGTGCACGTGGAAATCGACCATGCCCTCCACTTCGTTGCGCGCGTGCTCCACGCTGTCGCCGACATCGACGGCGGGGGTCACGCGCGAAACGGCTCCGAAGGCGTGAAGCCCGCCTGGCGGCAGGGGAAGGCAGGACGCTGCTCCGTCGCACATGCGAATCACCCCCGATACCGCCGTCAGAATCGCGCGCGGGTTCAGGGCGAGGCGGTCGCCCCCGCCAGGGCACGGGCGCGATCCAGGACCTGCGGCGGGGCCACCGCCAGGACCTCGATCTCGACGCGCGCCTCCGGCACGACCAGGGCGGCGACCTGCACCGTGGTGCTGGCCGGCTTGTGGTCGCGCAGGAACTCCCGCTGCACCTCGTTGAGCTCGTCCTGCTCCCCGATGTGGGTGAGGAACCGCGTGATCTTCACCACATCCCCCCACGTCAGCCCCAGCGCCTCGAGAGACAGCTGGACGTTCTCAAAGGCCCGTCTGGCCTGCTCCAGCATGGACGGAGGCAGAACGTGTTCTGCCGGGATGTGGGGGTGGTGATGGTAGACGGGGGAGGCATGGCAGCCCGAGATGACCACGAGCGCCGCACCCGGCGGCACCACCACGGCGGGCGCGTAGGGCATGGACACTTTCCCGCGCAGCGGATGTGTCGGAAAGACGGGAATCCCTTGCCAGCTCACCGTGCGCCTCCTCCTCGTCCCTCACCCTGTGCCCAGGTACGCGTCCTGCACCTGCCGGGTGCGCATGAGTTCGTCCCTGGATCCGGCCGCCACCACAGCCCCCCGCTCCATCACCACGCCTCGGTCGGCCACCCCCAACGCCCGCACCACATTCTGCTCGACCAGTAACACCGACACCCCGAGTCCCCTGGCCTCCCCGACGAACGCGAACACCACATCCGCCATGGCCGGCGCCAGCCCCAACGACGGCTCGTCCATCAACAGCAGCCTCGGGTGTGCCATCAACGCTCTGCCGATCGCCAGCATCTGCTGTTCCCCGCCGCTCAAACTGCCTGCCCTCTGCCCCAGCCGTTCGCCCAGCCTGGGGAACATGCCCAGCACCCGCTCCATCGACTCGCGCTGCCGGGCCCGACCCCTGCGATTAAACGCCCCCAGCTCCAGGTTCTCCTGGACGGTCAGCTCGGCGAAGACCCGCCTCCCCTCCGGTACCAGCGCGATGCCCCGCTCGCAGATCTGCTCGGGGGCCAGCCCCGTGATCTCCTCGCCGAAGAATTCCACCCTCCCCCGGCGGATGCCGACCCAACCCGCGATGCTCTTGACCAGCGTGCTCTTGCCCACGCCGTTCGGTCCGAGGACCGCCACCACTTCGCCGTCGCCCACGTCCAGACTGACGCCTTCCAGGGCGCGCGCCTCTCCGTACCTCACCTCCAGGTCCCTCACCCTAAGCATCGCCGGCGTGGCCTCCCAGGTACGCGGCACGCACGCGCTCGTGCTGCAGGACCTCGCCGGGTCTGCCCTCCGCCAGCACCTTCCCCTCGTGCAGCACCACCACCCGATCCGCCAGCGCGCTGATGGCCTTCACATTGTGCTCCACCACGAGCAGCGCGACCCCCATCGCCTGGATCCGGCGGATCGCCTCCATGACCCGCTCGGTCTCCGACGGCGTCAACCCCGCCAGCGCCTCATCGGCCAGGATGATCCGCGGGCCGCTCGCCAGCACCCTCGCCAGTTCCAGCAGCCGCCGCTCCTGCAGGGTGAGGCTCCCTATCGCCTTCTCTGCCGCCGCCTCCAGGCCCAACAGCTCCAACCACTGGCCCGCCGACCTCTGAGCGACCCGGGGGGCGCCGACGTCTTCCCGTCGGCCGAACAGCGCCCCGACCGCCACGTTGTCCCGCACGTTCATCGAGCCGAACGGCCTGGGATACTGATACGTCCGGGCCAGCCCCATCTTCGCCCGCCGGTGCGGAGGCAGATCCGTGATGTCTGCCCCCCCGAACCGGATCCGGCCCGCGTCCAGCCGGTGGTACCCCGCCGCCACATTGATCAGGGTCGATTTCCCAGAGCCGTTCGGACCGATCAACCCCAGGATCTCTCCCTCTCGGACCTCGAGGGAGACTCCCCTCAGCGCAAAGACGCCGCCAAAGTGCTTCCGCACCCCCTGGAGCTGCAACAGCCCGTCAGCCATCGGCCACTTCCACGTCGCGCGCGTGTCCCCGGCCCCACCGCCTGCCCCTGGGCACCCCCCTGGGCATCACCAACAGGATCACTGCGGCGGCGACCCCGATCGCCAACGCGTCCAGCAGCACGGTCCCCAGGGCCGTCGCGACCGCGATGACCGCGGCCCCCACCGCCCCCGCCGCCACCCCTCGCTCTTTCACCCTGCCGTAGATCCCCTCCGGCAACGTGGCGACCACCACCATCAGCAGCAGGCCCATGACCACTTCGCTCACCTGGCCCAGGCCCGGTCCACTCAACCGATCATTGATCGCGTGCACCACGCCGGCACCCAGCACCGGCCCCAGCCAGTGCCTCCGCCCGCCGAGCACGCACATCATGATGACCAGCAGTGGCACCCGCAGCGCGAACACCGCATCCGCCGTCACGTAGCGCACCTGCAGCGCGTGCACCCCTCCGCTGAGACCCGCCACGGCGCCGCTCAACGCCAGGGCCGCCATCTTGTGGGCGAAGGTCGGGACACCGAGGCCCTCCGCGACCCGCTCGTCATCGTGGATCGCCCGCAGGCCCCATCCCAGCCGGCTCCGGTACGCCCACCAGCCCACGCCGACCGCCACCAGTCCGACGAGGAACCCCGCATAGTACAGGAATCCCACATCCGACAATCCCCACGGATACTCCAGCTTGGGCAGCGGGATCCCCACGCCGCCGTCGAGGTAGCGCACGTTGTTCACCAGGCTGTGCAACGCCACCGCCACCGCCAGCGTGACCAGCGCGAAGACGGGCCCGCGGATCTGCCGCAGGCGGAAGACCACCAACCCGATGCCGCACGCGACGGCGGCGCCGGCCAGCGCCCCTCCCAGGATCGCCAGGCCGTAGGGGACGCCGTGTCGATCGATCAACACCGCCGCGCCATAGACGCCCGCCCCGTAGAAGGCCCCCTGGCCGAAGCTGAAATATCCCGCGTAGCCCGAGATCACATTCCAGCTGGTGGCCTGTGCGACCCAGAAGAAGAAGAAATACAGGAACACCAGGTAGTACGCCGGGAGGCCCAGGCTCCGTATCGCCGTCGGCACCGCCAGCAGCCCGGCGACCACGAGCCCCACGACCCAGAGGGCGCCCCGCCTCATCCCTCCCTCCGTCCCAGCACAGTCGGCAGCAGCCCCTCGGGCCGCAGCAGCAGCCCGACCAGCAGGGCGCACGCGCCGACCAGCCGGGCGACGGCCGTCGCCCCCAGGACCTGGGCCACGGCTTCCCCCACCCCGATGACCATCCCGCCCAGCACCACGCCCGTCGGGTTTCCGATGCCTCCCAGGATCACCGCGGCGAAGAGCAGGCCGATCCACTGTTCCGCGGCGTTGGGGTAGAGGGCAAAGTTCATCGCCACCAGCACGCCGGCCACCCCGCCGGTGGCACCGCTCACCGCGGCCAGCATGAGACGCAGCCGCTCCACGTCCGCCCCGCACGCCCTCGTCATCTCCTCGTCCAACACCGCCGCCCTCAATGCCTTTCCGGCGTACGTCCTCTTCAAGATCAGGCTCACGGCGACCGCCACGAGGACCGCTAGGGAAAACGAGACCACCTGCGTCACGGGGAAGGCCAGGGGGCCGACGGTCAGCGCCCCGACGGCGTACGGGTTCTGGACGATGGGGATCCGCCGGTAGTCCGCCGTCCACACGAGCTTGGAGAGGCCCTCGAACACAACCAGCACCCCGAAGGTGAACACCAACGAGCGGGCGGCGTCCAAGTGCAGGGCCCGGATCAAGAACCGCCATCCCGCGCCCACCAGGCATCCCACGGGGGCTGCCAGCAGCAGCACCATCAGGGGATCCAGGCCCCGCGTGGCCAGCTCGTACGTCACATAGCCGAACCCGAAGATGATCGCGAAGTGCCCGAAGTCGATCGTGTCAAGGAAGCCCCACCCCAGGGTCAACCCCAGCGCCAGCAGCGCATAGAACGCCCCGATCAGGACCCCTGACGCTGCCGCCTGAGCCAGATCTACCATGGGCCCACGCCTCCGCTGGTGCGGGTGCCCGGAGTTCGGTCCCTGCCTCGCGGACCGCGCGGGGCCGCCGGCTGGACTCAGCCCGCGGCCCCGCGGCACTCAGGGGCCTTCGCGGCCCCCTACCGCAACCGCCGATCTTCCGCTGCCAGCGACTGCGGCCAGACCGCCCACCACCGTCCGTCCTGGATCTGCATCACGGCCTGGAGGTCATCGCCATAGTTCTGCTGGTTCGCGTCGAACTTCAAGCGGCCCTGGACCGTCGGCACGGGCTTCGACAGCAGCGCCTCGGCAATCCGGGCCTGGTCCAGACACCGGCACTCCTGCACGCCGAAGGCGAGCACCTGCCACGCCGACCAGGATGCGGCGGACTGCACGTCGGGTTCGTCGTAGGCCAGACCCGTCGCCTTGGCCCACGCCCGATAGCGCCGCACGAAGTCCCGTGCCCCGGGGTTGGAGAGATAGGGCTCGTGGGGCACGAAGATGGTCACGCTCGTCGCCCGATCCGTGACCGGCAGCGCCGTCAGCATCGCCCCCGGCGACGGCCACTGGTGGAAGTGGTGCCGGGGCTTCCAGCCCAGCTGGGCCAGCGCCTGGAGCAGGTTCACGCCGTCCAACGCCAGTCCGGCCACGTACAGGAGGTCTGGATCCGCGCGCCGCACCTGCTGGGCGATCGGAATCCAGTCGGTGGTGCCCAGGTCGAACTGCACGTCGAGAACCACCCGCAGCCCCTTCTGCTCGGCCACCCGCGTGGCGCCACCGACGTTGGCCCTCCCGTACGCCAGGAACTGGGTGCCTGGGAACTTGTTCACGACGAACCCCACCGTGCGCGGCCGCTGCACGGGCGGCAGCCCCAGGTAGGCGTCGAACACCTTGGCCGGCGTCGTCATGTGCGTGTTCAATCCCACGTACCACGTGGGGAAGTGGCGCCGATACGTGTACGCGTACGTCAGGCTGGCCGTGTGGTGCGGGAACACGTATCCGTATTTCTCTGCCACCCGCATGGTGGCCGTGATGGACGCGGTCCCGTACGGACCGATGATCAGGTCCACCTTGTCTTCCGTGATGAGCCGTTCATAGAGTGCCGCCGCCTTGTCGGGTCGCGATTCGTCGTCCAGGAGCACCCACTCCAGGGGGCGCCCCAGCAATCCTCCCTTCTCGTTCACCATCTGCACGAACGCCCGTCCGGCGGCCTCGTGGACCTTGCCCTGGGCCGCGAACACCCCTGTGAGCGGTAGGGTGCCACCCACCCGGATGGGGCTCGACTGCGCGTCGGCGCCCGTGTAGGAGGCCAGGAGCAGCAAGACCCCCGCGAGCCCGACGAACCGACCGACTCTTCCCCCTGCCTGTCTCACGACTCGCACCCCCTTCCCAATCGTCTCCTGCATCCCCACCCTTGTCGCAACCCGCACCTCCCCCCTGGCTTCACGCCGGCCCTGCGTCCGAGCGCGCCGCCCGCACGGCCCCCGGTACGGCCTCACCGCCCAGCAGCCGTTCCAGGTGTTCCCATTCACGGGTGAACCGATACGAGTGATTTCGAGGGGGCTGGGGCGCCTGGGTCTCGAGCCACCGGACGTTCTGCCCCGACCGATTGTAGAACGCGTGGATCGTGCCCGCCCCCGTCCAGAAGAAATCACCGGCCCGAAGCTGAAACGTCTGCCCCTCCGTCCAGGCGTCTACTGCTCCCTCCAGGATCAGGTACGCCTCCTCGAAGGGATGGTCGTGCGGGTGTGCCACGCCTCCGGGCTCGTACTCCACCATGAACATGGTCATCAGGTTGGCGTCCATGCGCTGGTCCACGAGCATCTTGATCCCGATCCCGCTGTAGACGAGGAGTGCCGTCACCATGCTCGGCGACGCCGTCGGGGCCTCGACCGCGCTCCCCCGCCGGGCGCTGTCCAGATCCATCTGGCCCTTCTCGAAGTGGAAGAAGAGTCGGCACCGGGGGTCCCGCATGTCGACCCTCCTGACCTCCCCCGACGCAAGAGGCCCTGCCAGGAAGAACACGTCGGCCGGCCCCCGGTCCCGCGGGCGCGGCGACACCATCTCGACCCATGCACACCGCCGCCCCTCGGGGTTGCGCCACGAGTGCGGGATGCCAACCGGGATGAAGCCTCCTTCATTCTCCTCCATCCGCACCGTCTCGCCGTTGATGGTCAGGTCGAGGACACCCTCCAGCACGTAGACTGCTTCCTCGTAGGACTGCACATGTGGGTCAATGTGCCCTCCACCGTCCAACTCGCACCCGGCGAACCCCATGTGCACCGACCCGGTGCTCCCGTCCACGAGCGGCTGCCTGCGAAACCCGGTGCTGTGTCCGGCGAAGCGCTCGGGGATCCCCATCTCCGCGCGGTCCAATCGTGCCACACGATGTGCGCCCACCGCCGATCCTCCTCCCGCCTGCCCGGATCACCCAGAGCCGTTGATGAGCTTCAACCCAGGACCCAGCCCCCGTCCACGTAGAGCTCGACCCCGTTGACCGCCGGATTCTCCAGAAGGAACGCGACGGCATCGACGACGTCCTGCATCTGCACCAGGCGCCCGGTGGGGGTGCGTCCCCGCACCTTTTCCAGCATGGCCTCGTTGTTGGCCCAGTAGGGACTGTCCCCCACGATCCCGGGGTGGATGGCGTTCACCCGCACCGGAGCCAGTTCACTGACCAGGGTCCGCACGAGGCCGGAGACGCCCGCGTTGACCGTTGTGACTGTCGTCGACCCCGGGTACGGCCGCTCCTTGGCGAGCCCTCCGAAGATGACGATGGCGCTCTCGGGCGTCAACCGCGATTGCAGCGCATGGATCACCGCCGTGTAGCCCACCAGTTTGAGGGTCACGAGGGAGAGCGCGCGCCGCACATCGTAGTCCCGCACCGTGTTCCGGTCGCGGTCGATGGCTGCCAGCACCAGACCACCGACGGGACCGAGGCCCGAGAGCCTGGCCGCCACCTCATCGGGACGGGTGAGATCCACCGCTATCCCCTGGACGGTGGGGCCGACCTCTCGCGCCGCGGCGGCTGTGCGGACGGGATCGCGCCCGGAGATCACCACCGGACGACCTCGCTCCGCATAGTACCGTGCGGTCTCCTTCCCGATCCCTGAGGTTCCGCCGATGACGACTACAGCCCCGCCTCCCACCATGCGATCCCTCCAAAGACCACGTCGGGCCAACCGGATTCGTCCGACCAGCAGATTGTCTGATTAACAGTCGGTCAATTAGCCATCCGCGTCGCCGATCCTGCAGCCCCAGAGTCGAGGAATGGCCAGCCCGCCATGCCCCGGCGCTAGATCACCTGCCCGTACTTGTCGCGCATCAGGTCGCGGATGTACTTGGTTACGTCCAGGGTCACCGACAGCGCCCGGTGCACCGTCCGCTCCGCCAGATCCCCCCGCAGCAGCGGGTACCCTTCCATCAGCCGCTTGGCCTGCTCCTGGAACTCCCGGTCCCGGTTCATCCGGTCGATCCCCTCGTGCAGCGCCCGCAGCGCCTCCGGCGGCGTCCCCTCCGGTACCCACAGCCCCCGCCCGTACGTCCAGCTCGCCGCCACCAGCGCCCGGTACGCCTTCCACCGCAGCAGCCCGTCCGGCTTCCGCCCGTACACCTGCTGGTACACCTCGTACACCGTCGGCAGGTCTCCCACCGCCGGGTCCCGCACCATCTGCCCCTGCTCGTTGATGAACCCCAGCGTCATCAGCCCCACCACCTTGCCCTCCCTCACCAGGGGCAGGACCTGGGAGTTGTACACGAACGACGCCTGGAAGTCCAGGTTCAATTCCCCCCGCTCGAACGCCAGCCGGATCGGGCCCCGCGACTCGAAGCCGAACGCCACTTTGGGGTTCGCGCCCAACAGCTCAAAGGCGAGCAGCGCCGGCACGGTGGCGCCGGGCGGGGTGTTGCTGCCGAAGATCAGGCCCTCGGCCTTAGGCAGATCGGCGGCCCGCCGGATCCCCGTGCGGGACGACGCGTAGAAGACGCCCCCGCTCCCGTTGATGGCCACCAGCCGCATCTTCCGAAAGTCGTATCGGACCGCCGGGTTCTGGAGCATGTAGGCCACCTTCGAGGAGACGGTGCTCGCCAGCAGCGTCATCCCGTCGGGCTTGGCGTTGAGCGCGAACCAGTTCGTGCCGAGCACGCTGGCGCCGCCGGGCATGTTGCGAATCCGAATCGTTGGGTTCCCTGCAATGTGTTTCTCCAGGAACGGCGCCAGGAAGCGGTTGAGGATGTCGGTGGCGCCGCCGACCGCGCTGGGCACCACCATCTCGATCGTCTTGCCGGCGTAGTAGGCGCCCTGGGCAGAGACCCCGGGGACCTGCAGCATCACGACCAACAACGCCGACGCCAACCACGCCCGACGCACGCCGCCACCTCCGTTCGGAGCATGTCGTGTCATGAGCGGTTCGCCACGCCCCCGGAAAGACCCTGTGTGCCTCATCCGGCCTGCGGTATGCGCACCGCCGCGTCCAACCCGGTGTAGTATCGGGCGATCTCACCCGGCGTGTACCTGGCCCGGAACTTCTGCACGACCGCCTGCACCCTCTGTGCATCCCTGACCGGCCGCGCGGTGAAGGTCTGCCGCCGCCGTCCGACCCGGATTGTGATCGTGGGGTTGGTCAGGACGTTCTTGGCGTCTGTGAACAGTGTCTGCGCCATGGCCTCCTCCTCATGCCGGGTTCGGTACCCGGCTCGCCGGCGCATCGAGCCCTCACCGCCGGGAGCGCCGCGATCGCCGGCGCGGCGGGCCTCCCGTGCGCGGAGGCGCCTCGTCGGCAGTCCCCTTGAAGGTCAGGACGCGCCCCCACAGGCTCTTCGTCCCCCAGATCCCCGAGCGCAGGCACTCGAGCTGCACGATCTGGCTGTGGTCCACGAACAGGTTGATCTCGGGCCCGTAGTTCTTGACATACCAGGCGAAGACCGCGGGGTCGGAGGCCTCGAACATCACCTTCTCCAGGCCCAGCGCGTCCACGAACTTGGCCGGGACGTCGGTCCGCCAGGCCGCGACACTCTCGGTGATCCCCTCGGATTCGACCATGATCATGTACGCCCCGGCGTCCAGGAAGCGCCTGGCCTGGGCGATGGCCCACTCGGGGGCGCGGGCCCCCTCGGTTTCCAGTTCCGCGGCCGCGCTCGCGCCGCCGGCGCCGAACTGGATCCCGACCTCAGGCTTGGCCCGGAGGCCCGCCTTCTGGACCGCTTCAATCAGGCGCAGCCAGTCATCCGTCGGGATGGTGATGAAGCCGCTACTGAGCTCGACGATATCGAAGCCCAGGGCCCGGCACTCCTCGATGTAGCGGCGAACCGCCTCGGGGCCCTGGGTGAGCACGCGCTCGATGAAGCCACCGGTGGAGACCAGGACGTTGTGCGCGTGGCAGAGATCAACAAGATCCCTGACGGCCTGCCGGGGCATCAGCGAGAACGACCCGCCGGCGAACTTCAGGGCATCCACATACTCGCCCATCGTCTCCAGGATGTCCTGGAGGTAGCGCGTGCCCATGGGCGTGTAGTAGGGGCCGCGGATCTCGGTGATCCCCCGCGTCCGCGGCTTGGGCGGGCGGTCGTTGACCCGCAGGAACGGGAAGGCACGCTCCATGATCATCTCCTCCTAGCAGGCTGAGCCCTCGTCCGGAACCTTCAGCCGCGGCTTCGTGGGCTCCTATGCGGGCACCCTGGCCAGCAGCCGCATCAGGTCGGCCACCCAGATCCCCTCCAGCGCCCGGACGGCGTCGGCGATCTCGCGGCGCAGGCCGGCGTCGGCGCGGGCGCTCTGGCGGTCGAACTTCTCCGCCACCGTCTCCCACCGCAT
>JAVKID010000007.1:0-14709 GCA_031459655.1 Candidatus Fervidifonticultor octavus
GGCCAGGTAGGCCGGGACCTCAGGCACCTGCACCAGGTCGTAGGGGTCGCCGGCGGCGACGACCACCAGCCGATCGCCGAGCCGGCTGTGGAGGACACGCATCACCCTGACCTGGTCAGGGGAGAGGCCTCCGCGCGTGCACGTGACGGCGACGAGGTAGTCGATCTCTGCAAGGGAGTCCGCCTCAGGGGCCTGGGACGCGGAGAGCGTGCGCACGGCTGCGTGGTGGCCGCGCAGCGCCGCCGCCAGGTCAGGCGGGTCGTGTTCCTCGGCTCCCGCGGAGACGGCGGTGACGCCGATCCGGCCGCCTCGCAAGGGAATGACGCCGGCGCGGTCCGCCACCAGCGTGACCGCGGCCTCCGCGATGCGGCGGGCGATCCGGGCGTGCTCGCCGGTCCCGACGACCCCGGCGAGGCTGCCCGCCCGTGGCGCACCGACCCGCCAGCGCGCGGCGGCCCGGTCCAGCCGCGCTCGGGCGTGGGCGAGGCGCGCGTCCGAGACGCCACCGGTCTCGATGGCGCGGGCCAGGGATTCCAGCACCTCGTCCTGCATCGCATCGGGACCCAGGGCCAGCAGCAGGTCGCATCCCGCCCGCACGGCCGCCACGGCCGCCGCCCCCGGGCCACCGTGGTCTGCGATCGCCCTCATGCTCAACGAGTCGCTGCAGACGATCCCGTCAAACCCCCACCGCTCGCGCAGCAGTCCCGTGAGGATCGCCCTGGACAGCGTGGCCGGGACGCGGCCGGGATCCAGCGACGGGAAGGTGATGTGGGCGCTCATCACCGCGGCCACCCCGGCGCGGACCGCAGCGGCAAACGGCGGCAGTTCCACGGCGTCGAGCCGCGCGCGGGGGTGATCCACCCGTGGCAGCGCCAGGTGGGAATCCACGGTCACGTCGCCGTGCCCGGGGAAGTGCTTCGCGGTTGCGGCGACTCCGGCTGCCTGCATCCCCTCGATGAAGGCCACACCGAGGCGGGCCACGAGATCCGGCGATTCGCCAATCGACCGCGCGCCGATGACGGGGTTGGCCGGATTGCTGTTGACGTCCATCACGGGCGCGAAGTTGAGGTGGATCCCCATCGCGCGCAGTTCGCGCCCTGTCACGGTCCCGGCGGCGCGGGCGAGGGCGGCGTCACCCGCGGCGCCAAGGGCCATCGCCGAGGGCAGGGGTGTGACGCTCGGGGCGGCGGCCGGGAGGGCACCGACGTGGGGCGGGGCGGCCAGCGTTCCGGGCGACCCGAGTCCGAAGCGGTTGACGGCGCCTCCCTCATGGTCAACCGCCACCCACGGCGGCGGCGCCCCGGCGGCGCGAGCCAGGCGCTGGATGGCGTCGGTGAGCTCGGCCACCTGGACGGCCGAAACCACGTTCTTGCGAAACAGCACCACGCCAGCGATGTGTTGCTCGGTGATGAGCCGCTCCAACCGCGCAGAGGGTTCGGGGCCGGCGAAGTCCACCAGACAGAGGCCGCCGGCCGCGCGCAGGGCGTCCCGGCCGGGCCGGACGGGACTCACCAGGAGGAGGGGCCGCCGAGAGGGCGCTGCGGCCGCCGGGGGGCCGACCGGATCATGACAGTTGCACCGCGCCGACCTTGGTTCGGTCCACGAGGTGGATGCCGTCTATGAAGCGGATCTCGCCGCTCTGCCGCGTCATGACCAGCGAGTGCGTGCGCGCTCCGCCGCCGAAGAACCGGACCCCGCGGAAGAGGTCGCCGTCGGTGATCCCGGTGGCCACGAAGACCACATCGTTCGCCGGCACCAAGTCCTTCGTGTCGAAGACACGATCGGGATCAGCAATGCCCATGGACCTGACCCGCTGGCGTTCTTCGTCGTTGCGGAACCAGAACCGGCCTTGGATCTCGCCGCCCAGGCAGCGCAGCGCGGCCGCCGCCAGCACGCCCTCGGGCGCGCCGCCGATACCCATCACGGCATGCACCCCGGTGCCCCGGACCGCGGCGGCGATGGCGGCGGAGACGTCGCCGTCGGGGATGAGCTTGATGCGCGCGCCGGCCGCCCGCACCCGCGCGATGAGGTCGGCGTGCCGGGGCCGGTCCAGGATGATGACCACCAGGTCCCGCACGGAGCGGTTCAGCGCCGCGGCTATCGCGGCCAGGTTCTCCTCCACCGGCGCCCGGATGTCCACGTGCCCGGCGCTGGTGGGCCCCACGATGAGCTTGTCCATGTAGATGTCGGGGGCATGCAGGATGCCGCCGCGCTCGGCCACGGCCAGCACCGAGATGGCGCCGGGCGCGCCCTTGGCCACCAGGTTGGTCCCTTCCAGCGGGTCGACGGCGAGGTCCACCTCCAGCGGCCCGCCACCGCCGACGACCTCTCCGATGTAGAGCATGGGCGCCTCGTCGCGCTCGCCTTCCCCGATGACGATGATGCCGTGGAGGTCCAGCCCGGCCAGCGCCGTGCGCATCGCCTCCACGGCGGCCGCGTCGGCGGCCTCGTTGTCGCCTTGCCCCATATGGTGGGCGGCGGCCAGGGCCGCCGCCTCGGTCACGCGCACGAAGTCGAGGATCAGGCCGCGGTCGATCACGCCACGATCCACCGGGCGAGATCGCTGCGCAGCTCCGTTAGCACCACCGTAAAGGTCATCCGCCGGCCTTCGCGCACCACATCGACCCGCACGCTGTCGCCCGGCTTCTTTCGGAACAGTTCTCGGCGCAGGTCTCCGACCGTGCTGATCTTCTGCCCGTCAATGGACACGATGATGTCCATGGGGCGGAGCCCGGCGCGCTCGGCGGGGCTACCGGGCTGGGGCACGACCAGCACGCCGTGGTCCACCGGGAGGTTGTAGGCGCGCGCGGTGGCGGCGTCGATCTCGCTCCGGATCTCCACGCCGAGCGCGGGGCGGACGACTCGACCCTGGGCCACTAGCTGATCCATCACGATGCGGGCGTGGTCGATGGGGATGGCGAAGCCGATCCCCTGCGCCTCGCGGATGATGGCAGTGTTGATGCCGATGAGCCGGCCGCCCGAGTCCAGCAGCGCGCCGCCGCTGTTCCCGGGGTTGATGGCCGCATCGGTCTGGATCAGGTTCTCCACGACAAAATCCCGGCTGGCCTCGATGCTGCGGTTCAGCGCGCTGACCACGCCGACGGTCACCGTGCTGCCCAACCCGAAGGGGTTGCCGATGGCGATGGCGAGCTGGCCCACCTGGAGCGCCGCCGAGACTCCCATCTCGACGGTCGGCAACGGCTGGGGGACATCCACCTTCACCACGGCCAGGTCCGAGAACCGGTCGGCGCCGAGCACGCGGCCCCGCAGCGTGCGGCCCGAGAGCAGGGTCACGGTGATCTCCTGGGCGCCCTGGATCACGTGGTTGTTGGTGAGGATGAGGCCGTCGGACCGCACGATCACCCCGGAGCCCTGACCCTCCTGGGGGTAGAGCCCGAAGGGCGTGGCGACCTGCGCCCGGACGCTGATGTTCACCACCGCGGGCCGCGCGCGCTGGACGACGCGGATGACGACCGACTCCTCGGATTCGATCACGCGCGGCGGCGCCACCGCGGGGGAAGGTGCCTGCGCGACCGTCGGCGCGGAGGGGACCGCAGCGCCGGAGGCCGCGCCGGCCGTCCAGGCGGAGGGGACCAGGCCGTACTTCGGGGCGAGCACCCCGCCCAGCACGCCGCCCAGCGCGATCACGGCCAGCATGACGAGCGCGCGCGCTCCCCAGGAACCCTTGGGCAGGTGACTGTCCATGGACACGACAACGCCTCCTGTTCCGTGGTACTGAGGCTGCACCTTCCATTATAACAACCTCATGCCTCCAACGCCTGGAAGACCTCGGCGAGTTCCGCCCGCACGCTGGCCAGGTGCTCGCGCATCGCCGCCTCGGCCCGTCCTGCATCACGCGCGCGGATCGCGGCGGTGACTTTGGCCATCTCGCGCAGCGACCTGGCGGCCCGGCCCTTGACGCGGAAGACCAGCGTGCGGATCGGATGGACCTGGGCGCGCACGGTGTCGATGGCGCGTTCGAGCCGTCGGCTGCCCGAGGCCGCGGCGACGGCGGCGTGCCATTCCACGTCGACGGCGGTCATCCTGGCCAGGTCTCCCTGCTTGAGGGCGGTGCCGAAGGCCTTGATGAGGACGTTAAGCGTGCGGCCGAGATCCTCGGTCGAGCGTTCCGACGCCCGCCGCGCCGCCCGACTCTCGAGGATCTCCCGAAGTTCGTAGAGTTCATCGGCGTCACGCTGCTGCAGGCGGGGGACCACGACCCCGCGGCCGGGCACGGCCTCGACGACGCCCTCGGCTTCCAGGCGGCGTAGGGCATCCCGAATCGGGGTGCGGCTGACATGCCAGGCTTCGGCCAGCTCGAGTTCGTTGATCCGGGTCCCCATGGCGACTTCCCCTCTGAGGATGGCCTCTCTGAGGCGCCGGTACGCCGCCGCGCTCACCGTCTCGCGGACCGGGGGTGCGCCCAGGATCGGCGCGAGAGTCCGGTCTGTCTCGTCAGCGAACCATCTCTCCATCTCGGACCTCCCCGATCTTGGTATGCGATGTTTGTGTTCTGTTTATTGTATTCGGTAAACAGAGGCCGGGACCCCTGCGGCGGGTCGGGCCTCAATCCTTGCGCCCGGGGCCCGGGGGTAGTACGTTCGCCGCAGAGGACGTGGCCGAGCTGGTCCGTCCCGTGGAGGGCAGAGGATGACCTACATCATCGCGGAACCGTGCATCGGGGTCAAAGACCGGGCCTGTGTGGAGGTCTGCCCGGTGGACTGCATCTACGAGTACGTCGAAGAGGCCGGCGCCTTCGTCGTCCCCGACCCTTCGACCGGCGCCGGCCCGGACAAGACCGTGATCCCCCGCGGCCAGTCCGTCCACCTGCCCGGGGAGGGGATCACGAAGGAGCAACTCCTGGCCCAGCTCTACATCCATCCGGACGAGTGCATTGACTGCGGGGCCTGCGAGTCGGTCTGCCCCGTGACGGCGATCTTCGCCGAAGCCGACGTGCCGGATCAGTGGAAGTCGTACATCGCGCTGAACTACCTGGCGTTCGGATTGCAGCCGAAATAGGCAGCCCGTCCTCGGTCTCTCCGCCCTCTTCCGCTGGCGGCCGCCGGCCGCCCTGAAGTATAATCCAGGGGCGTAATCGGCGACGTCCGCGTCCGCCGATCTCCTCGTCTTTCAGGTTTCAGGGGCGCTCATGCTCAACTGGCTGCGCCGTCCCAAGTATGCGTCTCTCGAGCGCCGTGACCTCCCCGCCGGGCTGTGGGTGAAGTGTCCTCGCTGCGGGGAGGTCGCCTACCGGAAGGATCTGGAGCGCACCCTCAGGGTCTGCCCCACGTGCGGCTTCCACCACCGGCTGACGGCGGAGGAACGGCTCGCGGTCACCCTGGACGACGGCTCGTTCGTGGAATTCGACGAAAGGCTCGCCTCGGGCGACCCGCTCCGGTTCCCAGGCTATCCGGACAAGGTGAAGGAGGCCCGCGAGAAGACGGGCAACGCGGACGCGGCGATCACCGGGGTGGGCAGCATCGAGGGGTCGCGCACGGCGCTGGCGGCCCTGGACTTCGCGTTCATGGGGGGCTCGATGGGGTCGGTGGTGGGCGAGAAGATCGTGCGCATCGCCGAGCGGGCCCGGGCCGACCGCCTGCCGCTGGTGATCTTCTCGGCGTCCGGGGGCGCCCGGATGCAGGAAGGGACGCTGTCGCTGATGCAGCTGGCCAGGACCAGCGCGGCGATCGCGCGGCTACACGAGGCGCGGCTGCCTTACATCTCGGTCATGTGCGACCCGACCACCGGTGGGGTGACCGCCAGTTTCGCGTTCCAGGGGGATGTGATCATCGCGGAGCCCGGGGCGCTGATCGGGTTCGCGGGCCGGCGCGTCATCGAACAGACGATCCGGCGAAAACTCCCGGACAACTTCCAGACCGCCGAGTTCTGCCTGGAGCACGGGCTCATCGACATGGTGGTGCCGCGGCCCCAGATGCGCGAGACCCTGGGGCGGCTCCTGCGCTTCTTTGGCGCGCCGCAGGTGCCCGCCGCGCCGCCTGTCGCCGCCGCCCTCCCCGTGGGTCCTGCGGGCGACCCCACAGGCGGCGAGGGGTAGCAGGCCCGATGGCCTCCCGTCTGCTCCTGCCCGAGCGCGACCCCGCCGCGGAGGCCCGCGCCTCCGAGCTCGAAGCGCAACTGGCCGACATCCAGCGCCAGATCGGCGCGCTGCGGCGGCGCGGCGAGACGGACCGGCTGGACGTCACCAGGCAGATCCGTGATCTCGAAGCGCGGGCGGCCGAACTCCAGGAGGCCCTGCTGGCCAACCGCCAGGCCTGGCATGCCGTCGCCCTCGCCCGGCACCCCCAGCGGCCCAAGGCCCAGGACTTCATCCGGGCGCTGATCAGCGACTTCACCGAACTGCACGGTGACCGGCTCTTCCGCGACGATCCGGCGATGCTGGTGGGGCTCGGCTGGTTCGACGGGCAGCCGGTGGTGGCCCTGGGTCCGTACAAGGGAAAGGACACCAAGGAGAACATCGCCCACAACTTCGGGATGCCCTATCCCGAGGGCTACCGCAAGGCGCTCCGCGGGATGAAACTCGCCGAGAAGTTCGGCTATCCGGTCATCAGCATCGTGGACACGCCCGCAGCCTTCCCCGGCGATGCCGCCGAGGAGCGCGGGCAGGCCGAGGCCATCGCGCGCAACATCCTGGAGATGACGCGGCTGCGCGCGCCGATCGCCGTGGTGATCACCGGCGAGGGCGGCAGCGGCGGGGCGCTGGCCATCGCGGTCGGCGACGCGGTGCTGATGCTGGAGCACGCCATCTACACCGTGATTCCCCCCGAGGGGTGCGCCGCCATCCTGTGGCGTGACGCCAGCCGCTCGCGCGAGGCCGCGGTGGCGCTGCGCCTGACGGCGCAGGACCTGGTCGCCCTGGGCGTCGTGGACGAGGTGATCCCCGAACCGCGGGGCGGGGCGCACACGGATCCCCCCGCCGCCGTGGACGCGGTGCGGGAGGCCCTGCGTCGCCACCTCCGGGCGCTCGCCGGCATCCCCGTCGACCAGCTCGTGGACCGCCGGTACGCCAAGTACCGGGCCATGGAGTATCATGAAGAGCAGGCATGACCGACCGCATTGACTTCGAACAGGTCCGCGAGGTCGCGCGGCTGGCCGAGGAGTTGGACCTCGCCGAACTGGAGGTCGAGAGTCCGGCGCTCAGGGTGCGCGTCCGCCGGGCCGCGCCGGGCCCGGCCGCCGGGCGGATCGCCGCGGCCGACGAGGCGCTGCACACCTCTCCGCCCGCGACGCGGGAGGCGACTCCCGTTCCCGCTGCCGCCCGTCCCGCGGCGGCCGATGCGGGCATCGATCATCTGGAACCGATCGTCGCCCCCATGGTCGGCACCTTCTACCGGGCGGCCTCGCCCGATGCCCCGCCGTTCGTCGCCGAAGGTGACGTCGTCGAGGAAGGGCAGGTCGTCTGCATCATCGAGGCGATGAAACTCTTCAACGAGATCCAGGCCGAGAAGCGCGGTCGGATCGTCCGCGTGCTGGTCGAGAACGCTTCGCCGGTCGAGTACGGGCAGCCCCTGTTCCTCCTGGATCCTGCCGCCAGCCCCAGGTAGATGTTCCGCAAAGTCCTCGTGGCCAACCGCGGGGAGATCGCCGTCCGCATCATCCGGGCATGTCACGAACTCGGCATCCGCACCGTGGCCGTCTACTCGGAGGCCGACCGGTCTTCCCTCCACGTGAAGATGGCCGACGAGGCGTTCTGCATCGGGCCGGCCGCCAGCGCGGGATCGTACCTGAACATCCCCAACATCATGAGCACCGCCGAGTTGCTCGGGGTGGACGCCATCCACCCGGGCTACGGGTTCCTGGCCGAGAACGCCCGCTTCGCCGAGATCGTCACGGACAGCAGGCTCGCGTTCATCGGCCCGCCGGCCCGGGCCATCGAGCTGATGGGCGACAAGGCTGCCGCCCGCGCCCAGATGCAGAGAGCCGGGGTGCCGGTGGTCCCCGGCAGTTCCGGCCCGGTGGCCGGAGAGCGGGAGGCCCGGGAGGCCGCCCGCGCGACCGGCTACCCCCTCATCATCAAGGCCGCGGCCGGAGGCGGGGGACGGGGGATGCGCGTCGTCCACACCCCCGACGACCTGAAGGCGGCGTTGGAGACCGCGCACCGCGAGGCCGAGGCGGCCTTCGGCGACGGCCGCCTCTACATCGAGAAGTACCTGGAAGAGCCGCGCCATGTCGAAGTCCAGGTCCTGGCCGACGCGCACGGCACGATCCTGCACTTGGGCGAGCGCGACTGTTCGATCCAGCGCCGGCACCAGAAGCTGATCGAGGAGGCCCCGCCGCCGCGGCTGCGAGATCGGACGCTGGCGGCGCTGGGCCGCGCGGCGGTGCGCGCGGCCCAGGCCATCGGCTACGTCAACGCCGGGACCATCGAGTTCCTGGTGGATGCGCATGAGAACATCTACTTCATGGAGATGAACACGCGGATCCAGGTCGAGCATCCGGTCACCGAGATGGTGACGGGCATCGACATCGTCAAGGAGCAGATCCGCATCGCCGCCGGCGAGCGGCTGCGCTTCGGCCAGCGCGACGTCGAGATCCGCGGGCACGCCCTGGAGTGCCGGGTCAACGCCGAGGACCCCCGGCACCAGTTCCGGCCGTCGGCGGGGACTTTGACGGCCTTTCACCCGCCGGGGGGGCCGGGCGTGCGGGTGGACACGCACTGCTACCCCGGGTATGCGATCCCCCCCTACTACGACTCGCTGGTGGCCAAGGTCATCACCTGGGGCCGCGACCGCGACGAAGCCATCGCGCGGATGCGCCGGGCCCTGATGGAATTCGAGATCGGCGGCATCGAGACGACGATCCCCTTCCACCTCAAGGTTCTGGACAACGCCTTCTTCCGCCGCGGCGAGGTGTACACCAACTTCGTGGCGCGGCGGATCGACCTGGAGACGCTGTAGAGAGCGCAGGAGCCTACTTGGCAGGCTGGACCGCCTGCCGCTCCCGGACCACCGCGGCGGCGCCGACCGCCCCCACGTCGTCCCCCAGCGCCGCCGGGACGATCCGAACGGCCGCAGCCGGCCGGTCGAACGCCTCCTCCTGCACGATGCGGCGGACCGGCGCCAACAGGAGGTCTCCGGCCCGAGCGACCCCGCCTCCGATGACCACCATCGCCGGGTTGAGGAGGTTGACCAGGTTGGCCACGCCGGTCCCCAGCGCGGCGGCCGCGTGCGCGAAGACCTCGCGGGCCAGCGGGTCGCCGTCGCGGGCGGCCCGGGCCACGTCTTCGGCGGACAGTTCACCGGCCGGCAGGTGCGCGAGCACGCTGGGCCGGCCGGCGGCCAGCGCGGCGCGGGCCTCGCGCGCGATGGCCGTGCCCGAGGCCAGTTGCTCCAGGCAGCCGGTCCGGCCGCAGTGGCAGCGCGGGCCGCGGGGGTCGATGACCATGTGGCCGACCTCGCCGGCGGTCCCGCTGACGCCGTGGTACAGTTGCCCCCGAACGATCAACCCGCCGCCGACGCCGGTGCTGACGGTGATGTAGACCAGATCGTCCACGCCAGCGCCCGCCCCGACCCAGCGCTCGCCCAGCGCGGCGGCATTGGCGTCGTTCTCGACATAGATCCGGAGGCCAAGCCGATCGGCCAGGCGCTCAGCCAGGGGCACGTCCTTCCAGCCCGGGAGGTTGGGCGGTTCGAACACCACGCCGGTGGCGGGATCCAGCGGACCCGGCGCACCGACCCCCATGCCGGCCACCGCGCGCAGGTCGACGCCAGACCGCGCCACCACGGTGCGGACGCTCTGCACGATGGCCTCGATGTCTGTGTCCGGGCCGGAGGCGGGTGTGGGGATCCGGGCGCGTCCCAGCACCCGGCCGCCTTCGTCGACGAGCGCTGTGAGGATCTTCGTCCCGCCCAGGTCCACGCCGATGATCGGCCCCGCCATGATCCGCACCTCCGCCGACTGTTTCGGTTCGACCGGGCGCGCTCCTGGCTGGGGGCAACTTCCGGGGGCGCGCCTCCGTGAACCGGATGAAGAGGGCCGCCTGCGCCCGTCGACCTCCGCGCCGGCGGCGGGATCACCGATCCCATCCGGCGTGATCCGGGCCCCAGAGGAAGGGGTCTGGGGGGGCCAGAAGTACACTGCGCTGCTCTGTCAGGGAGGTGCCGGCATGCCTGAGACCGGGTTGATCTATGTGGCGGCGATTATCCTGGTGGGCTTCTACATCGCCTACTCGGCCATCAAGATCGTCCGCGAGTACCAGCGGCTGGTGATCTTTCGCCTCGGCAAGTGCATCGGCCAGAAGGGTCCGGGCATCGTCTGGCTGTGGCCCTTCGTGGATCGCGCCGTGTGGGTGGACCTCCGCGAGGTGTTCCTCGAGATCCCGTCGCAGACATGTATCACGCGCGATAACGCGCCGATCAACATCGACTTCCTGATCTACTGGAAGGTCGTCGATCCCGTGAACTCGGTGATCGCCGTCGGCGACTTCGCCGGCGCGGCCAGGGGCATCGCCACCACCACGCTGCGCGCAGTCATCGGCGACATCATCCTGGACGACGTGCTGGCCCGGCGCGAGCAGATCAACCAAGTGCTGCGCTCCAAACTCGACGAGGTGACCGAGCGGTGGGGCGTCAAGGTCACCACCGTGGAGATCCGTGAGATCCTGCCGCCCAAGGACGTGCAGGAAGCGATGACCCGACAGATGTCCGCCGAGCGGACGCGGCGCGCGGTCGTCACCGAGGCCGACGGGAAGAAGCAGGCGACGATCACCGTGGCCGAGGGCGAGCGGCAGTCCGTCATCCTCCGGGCTGAGGGCGACCGGCAGGCGGCCATCCTGCGGGCCGAAGGCTTCGCGCTGGCCCTCGACAAGATCTTCTCGGTCGCCAAGACGGTGGACAGCAAGACGATGGCCCTGCAGTACCTCGAGACCCTCAAGGCCCTGGGCGCGGGCGCGGCGACGAAGATCATCTTCCCGATGGAGTTCACGAAACTGTTGGAGCCCCTCGTGGAGATGACGGACCGGGGGTTCAAGAAGGAGCCGTAGCGGCTCTGTTGCAGCGCCTCTCCGAGGCGGTGATCTCGGCGGCCGCGCTGGTCGCCCTGGGGATCTTCCGGAGGACACCTCCGTGTAGATCACCTCGGCGCTCTCGGCCGGGATCGTCCAATCGCGCCGCCCCTGGGCGACGAGCAGCGGGGCGCAGACCTCGGGCCGTCGCCGGCGCATCTGCTGGAGCAGCGCCTCGAGCGCCCCGGCGACCACCAGCGGGATGCGCGGATGTGAGGAGCGGTAGCGCAGGGCCTCGCGCGACCGGGGGAGCACGATGGCGCCGCCCATGGACAGGCCACCGATGGCCACCCCGCGGCAGCGCGCCCGCAGCTCAGACAGCGCATGCCGCGCAGGCGCGATCCAGTCCTGCCAGGAAGTCCCTACACGATCGCCTGATGCGTCTGGGGGTCGAACAGGTGCATCTTGCGCATGTTGAACACGACTTCGGTCTCGTGGCCCATGCGCGCTTCGCTGTGGGCGTCCACGCGGGCCACGAACACGTGGGGCCCGCGGCTCAGGTGCAGGATGACGTCCGACCCCAACGGCTCGTGCACCTCGACCATCGCCCGCAGCGCCCAGGCCGCGTTCGCGTCACGCGCGAAGGCCCGGTCCTGGATGTCCTCGGGCCGGATTCCGAAGATCACCTTCTTGCCCACCCAGGCCCGGGCCTGCTGGGCAATCTCGTCGGGGACCTCCATGGCGAACGCGCCGGCGTCGATGACCGTCTTGCCGTCGCGCTGCGCCAGGGCCGCCTCGATGAAGTTCATCGCCGGGCTACCGATGAACCCCGCGACGAAGAGGTTGGCCGGCTTCTCGTACAGGTTCAATGGCACATCGACCTGCTGGACCACGCCGTCCCGCATCACCACGATCCGGTCGCCCATGGTCATCGCCTCGACCTGGTCGTGGGTCACATAGATCGTCGTCGTCTGCAGCCGCGCCTGGAGTTTCTTGATCTCGGCCCGCGTCTGCACCCGCAGCTTCGCGTCCAGGTTGGACAGCGGCTCGTCCATCAGGAACACCTGCGGCTCCCGGACGATCGCCCGGCCCAGGGCCACGCGCTGGCGCTGGCCGCCGGAGAGCTGCTTGGGCTTCCGGTCCAGCAGCCCCTCGATCCCCAGCAGCGCGGCGGCCTCCTTCACCCGCCGGTCGATCTCGCTGCGCGGGTACTTCCGCAGCCGCAGGCCGAAGGCCATGTTGTCGTAGACCGACATGTGCGGGTAGAGCGCGTAGTTCTGGAACACCATGGCGATGTCCCGATCCTTCGGCGCCACGTCGTTGACCCGCCGCTCCCCGATGTAGATGTTGCCTGCCGTGGCTTCCTCCAGCCCGGCGACCAGCCGCAGCGCCGTGGTCTTCCCGCACCCCGAGGGACCCACCAGCACCGTGAACTGCCGGTCCGGGACCTCCAGGGTCACGTTGTTAACGGCCGTGACCTGGCCGAACTTCTTCGTGACCGCTTCAAGGTAGACGCGCGCCATCGTCGACCTCCGGAACGGATACCCTCGACGATCTCCATTGTACCATCCCCTGTACCATCCCCGCCTCCGCGCCAGCCACGCGCCTGCCGGCCTCACGGCCGCGCCAGACGCTGCTTGATGGCCTGGATCGCCTCGATGGGGGTCGGGTCGACCCCGCGCACGACGGCCAGGTACGCGCTGACGTAGTCCCCCAGGAGGATCAGCGAGAGCATCCGGGCCAGTCGGCCAACGCCGTGCGACCAGACCTCCGAGGCGCCGCGGGCGCGCCCCACCAGCCGCTCGCGGGCAGCCTCCAGGCGCCGCGCATTCGCCGCACCGTCCTCCCGGTCCCTGAGGAACACCACGTGGAACGGTGGCCCCCCGGCGGTCACCCCCTCCCACCCGACGATCTCGTTGTGGGTAAACTCGGGAAAGGCGTTCCAAGCGGCGAAGACCTTGCTGTTCTCGTTGAACTGCGTTTTCCAGCGTTGGGCCGTCGGCGCCATCGACGCCGAACCGGCGTAGACCACCGGAATGGCGCCCTCCAGCGTCACCGCCAGCGCCTTGGCAGGATTGCTCGAGACGGGGACCGCGGGACCCCAGCGGGCGGTCAGGTCCTCCAGCAGACGGGCCGCCTCATCGACCTGCCGGCGCATCTCCTCCTCGGCCTCCGCTCCACCGCCGCACGCCCGGGCCACCAGGCGCACCATGGGCACCAGCAGATAGGGCAGGGCCGCGCGCGGAGGCAGGCCGGCGGGCACGCGGACGACGGGGTGTCCGCGGCGGCCGGCCAGGTCCGCCAGCCGGCCGCCGGACGCGACGGCCACGACCTCGGCCTGTCGGCGGCAGGCCTGCTCGTAGGCGGCCAGCGTCTCTTCCGTCTCGCCCGAGTAGGAACACGCGAAGAACCACGTGCGGGCGTCGACGGACGAAGGGATGCGCTCATCCTTCACGGACAACACCGGCACCGGTATCCGGTCGGCCAGCAGCGCCTGCAGCACCTCTCCGGCGATGCCGGATCCGCCCATGCCGCAGACGACGACCGCCGCGGGCGGGGTCGCGGGGGGAGCCAGGTCAGCCGTCAGACTCCAGCCTTCCGAGACCATCGAGCCCACGCGCCCGATCAGGCCCAGCATGCCGGCCGCGTCGAGACGGGCAATTCCGCCAGGGTCATCGAGCACCATCACAGGAGGGGTTCGGGCGCCTCGCGCCGATTCCCTGGCGGCGCCCACGCCGCGCGCAAGAGGGGCCGCTGGCCCCGGCGCGAACCATAGACACCGACCATGCACGGACCGGGCTCCAAGCGGCCGCTGAGCGGGACCGAACTCCGCCGGCTCCTCGTCTTGCGGGGCCGTCTGCGGGATGAAGTGGCCGGCACGCCCCGCCGCGTCCAGCGCGAGGTGCTGCGCGCCCTGGAACTGGCCCGCCGCCTGCGCCTGGAAGGGCGGGCGCGGCCGTGGACACCGCCGGCGATGGCCCCGGACGAACTGCTGCGGGAGATCAAGTGGCGGGTGGATGCGGCCTCCCTGGCCGAGGTCAGCGCCGCGGTCCGGGTGCTGGACCGCGCCAAGCGAGGCGGCGCATCGCGCACCCTGCGCGGTCCTGGAAGGACGGCACCCCGTGCCCGCTGAACCCGGCCTGCTCCGGCGCCTGATCGCGGAGGCGGTCGACCCGGCCCGCCTGGAGGCGGCGGTCGAGAGTCTGATCGCGGTCGCCATCATCATCGTCGGCGTGCGCGCGGCGCTGGCGTTCGGGGTCGCGCTGCTGCGTCGCACGCTGCGGCCGGACGACCCCCGCCGGCCGCCGGATCGGGCCGCGCAGATCCGGACGTTGGAGCCCTTGCTGGAGTCAGCCCTGCGCTACATCCTCTACTTCGCCGGCCTGATCATGATCCTGGACCGGCTCCACTTCAACGTCTCCGCACTGCTGGCCAGCGCCGGCATCGCCGGGCTGGCAATCGGCTTCGGCGCACAGCACCTGATCCGGGACATCATCGCCGGGTTTTTGATGCTCTTCGAGGGCCTGATGCAGGTGGGCGATGTCGTCCGCATCGGGGACACCGTCGGTGTCGTCGAACGGGTGAGCTTGCGGACCACGCAGGTCCGGCAGTATTCGGGGGAGTTGGTGACGATCCCCAACGGCATCATCCAGCAGATCGGCAACCGCAGCCGGGGGTTCATGCGCGCCCTGGTCCAGGTCGGGTTCGCCTATGAGGCGGACCTCCGGCGCGCCATGGCTCTCATGCGC
>JAVKID010000007.1:14719-15217 GCA_031459655.1 Candidatus Fervidifonticultor octavus
GCGCAGCACCCCGACCTGGTCCTGGCCCCCCCCGAGGTGGAGGGCATCCTGGAGTTCGGGGGCTCCGAGGTCGTCGTGCGGCTGGCCGTCATGGTGAAGCCCGAGCACGCCGTCTCCGCCGAGCGCGACCTGCGCCTGGCGTTGAAGGAGGCCCTCGACCGGGAGGGCATCGAGATCCCCTACCCCCGGCGCGTGGTGTACACCCGGTCGAGTCCCATCCCGCCCGGCGCGGAGCAGGCGAGGTAGCCGAGGGTGCGGGTCCTCGTCACCGGCGGAGCCGGATTCATCGGCTCGCAGGTCGCGGAGGCGCACCTCCGGCGCGGCGACGAGGTCGCGGTGGTGGATTCGCTGGTCTCGGGGCGCGCCGAGTTCGTCCCGCCCGGCGCGCGATTCTACGAGATGGACATCCGCGATCCCGCCATCGGCGACGTCGTGGCCGAGGTGCGGCCCCACCTGATCAACCACCACGCGGCCCAGGCCTCCGTCAGCGTCTCGATG
>JAVKID010000007.1:15227-50851 GCA_031459655.1 Candidatus Fervidifonticultor octavus
ATCCGGTCCGTGACGCCGACGTCAACGTCCTGGGCACGATCCGCCTGGCGGCGGCCGCGGCGGCCGCCGGTGTGCCGCACTTCATCTTCGCCTCCACGGGCGGCGCGCTCTACGGCGAGCCCGAACGCCTGCCGGCCGACGAGTCCACGCCGATCGCGCCCCTGTCCCCCTATGGCTGCGCCAAGGCCGTCGCTGAAGCCTACCTGGCACTCTACCGCAGGCTGCACGGGCTGCGGGTCTGTTGCCTCCGGTACGCCAACGTCTTCGGCCCGCGGCAGGACCCGCATGGCGAGGCCGGGGTGGTCGCGATCTTCGCGCGGGCCATGCTCGACGGACGGCCGGCGACCATCTACGGCGACGGCGAGCAGACACGGGATTTCGTCTTTGTGGAGGACGCGGTCCGCGCCAACCTGCTGGCGGCCGACCGGCGCGCCGAGGGCGCGGTGAACATCGGCACCGGAGAGGCCACCACGGTCAACGCCATCTACCGGCTGCTGGCGCGCCTGACCGGCACGACTGCCGCGCCGACCTACGCCCCGCCCCGGCCGGGCGACGTGCGCCACGTCACCCTGGACGCATCCGCGGCGCGGAGGCTGCTGGGCTGGACGCCGGCCGTCTCGCTGGACGCCGGCCTGGCGGCCACCGTCGAGTGGTTCAGGCGGCACTCCGGATAGCCTCCCGGTGGAGGATTTCCTCCGTCCCGACGCCAAGTCAGACGGAGGCATCATGGCCCCCTCCCGCGGACATTTCCTGTTGACCCTGCACGCGCACCTGCCCCTGGTGCTGGGGCACGGCCGGTGGCCTCACGGGAGCGACTGGCTGTGCGAGGTGACCGTCGGGTGCTACCTGCCGCTGGTCGCGATGCTGGACCGACTGGCCCGCGAGGGTCGGCGGGCCCTCCTCACGTTGAACGTCTCCCCCGTCCTCGCCGAACAACTGGCCCACCCCGCCTTCCGGACCGAGGTCGAGGCCTTCCTCCACCAGCGCCTCGACGCCGCCGCCGAGAACCGGGCGCATTTCGAGCGCAGCCGCCAGGCCGACCTGGCCGACCTGACGCGCTTCTGGGAGCACACGTATCACCGCGCGCTGGAGCTGTTCCGGGCGCTGGAGGGGGACCTGCTCGGCGCCTTCCGCCGGCTGGCCCAGGCAGGGGTCATCGAGCTCATCACCACGGCCGCGACGCACGCCTACCTGCCGCTGCTGGGCCGTGAAGAGTCCATCGCCCTCCAGTTGCGCCTGGGGGCGGCAACCCACACGCGGCACTTCGGCGCCGCCCCGCACGGCGCCTGGCTGCCCGAGTGCGGGTACCGACCGCGGTATGAGTGGACGCCGCCGGTGGGCCAGCTGCGGGGGAAGGTGAGACGGAAGCGCCGCGGCATCGAGGAGCATCTGAATGCCTGCGGGCTTGCGTTCTTCATCACCGACGCCCATCTGCTCCGCGGCGGCAGCGCGCTGTCCCCCTACCGCGACTACTTCCCGGCGCTGCGCGCGGTCGGGGCCACCTCAGAGCACCCGGCGTTCATACGGGACCGGACGCCCTACCGCCCCTACGTGGTGGCCTCCCGCGGCGGGCAGGGCGAGGCGGTCGTCTACACCCGCGATCCCCGCACGACGATGCAGGTGTGGAGCCGCGAGGCCGGCTACCCCGGCGACGGCGCCTACCTGGAGTTCCACAAGAAGCACTTCCCCGGCGGGATCCGATACTGGCGGGTCACCGATCCGACGAGCGACCTGGGCGCCAAGCTGGTCTACGTGCCCAGAATGGCGCAGGAGGCGGCGGCGGCCCATGCCGCCCACTTCGCGCACCTGGTCGTCGAGGTCCTGGAGGCCGAAGCCGCCCGCTCCATGCGGCCGGTGCAGACCTGCAACCCCTACGACGCCGAACTCTTTGGGCACTGGTGGTTCGAAGGGCCGGACTTCCTGGAGCACCTGGTGCGCCGCCTGCCCGACCTGGACATCGCCCTGGAGACGCTGGGCGCGTATCTCGCGCTCCATCCCCCTTCGGAAGCCATCACGCTCCTGGAAGGGTCCTGGGGCGAGGGCGGCGACCACCGGGTCTGGCTCAACCGCGACACCGAGTGGACCTGGGAGATGCTCTACGCCGCCGAAGAGGAGTTCTGGACGCTGGCTTCGGGCCTGTCGTGGGAAGGTCGGCCGGCCCTGGAGCGCCTGCTGGCCCAGGTGGCGCGCGAACTGCTGCTCCTGCAGGCGTCCGACTGGCAGTTCCTGATCACCACGCAGGCCGCGCGCCACTACGCCGAGACGCGGTTCGCCGAACACTATGCGCGCTTCGCGCGCCTGGCCAACATCCTCCGCTCGGCCGCCGAGGGACAGCCGATGCGGGCCGATGACGAGCAGTTCCTGGCCGAGCAGGAGGCGGTGGACTTCCCGTTCCCGGAGGTCCTGGAGCACGTGGAGGCCGCGCGGGAGGTGCGGTCGCTGTGAGCCTGCGCGCGGCGCCCACGCGGCTGCGCTCCGGCCGGCAGCGCCTGTTAGGGTTCGTCCTGGCCGGCGGCCGCGGCGAGCGCCTGCAGCCCCTCACCCGCGAGCGCGGCAAGCCCGCCGTGCCCTTCGGCGGCAAGTATCGGATCATCGACTTCGTCCTCTCCAACTTCGTCAACTCGGGGATTCACGCCATCTACGCGCTGGTCCAGTACAAGGCGCAGTCGCTGATCGAGCACCTGCGGGTGGGATGGCGGTTTGGCGGGCTGCCCGACCACTTCGTCATCGCGGTGCCCCCGCAGATGCGCTGGGGCGAGACGTGGTACCGGGGGACCGCGGACGCCATCTACCAGAACCTCAACCTGCTGCGCGACTTCAACCCTGACATCGTGCTCATCTTCGGCGCCGACCACATCTACCGGATGGATCTCGACCAGATGCTTGCCTTCCACCTGGAGCGCGACGCGCAGGTCACCGTGGCGGCGCTGCCCGTGCCCATCGAGCAGGCCTCGGAGTTCGGGATCATCGAGGCCGACGCCGACGGCCGCATCGTCGGTTTCGAGGAGAAGCCCGACGCCCCTAAGGCCATGCGGTCGGATCCCACGAGGGCGCTGTCGTCCATGGGCAACTACATCTTCAACCGGGACATTCTGGTCGAGACCCTGATCGAGGACGCCCGGCGCAGCACCGACCACGACTTCGGCCGCACCATCATCCCCGAGCTCTATCCCTACGCCGGGGTCTTCGCCTACAACTTCCTGGCCAACGAGGTGCCGGGGACCAAGGCCTACGAAGAACCGGGCTACTGGCGGGACGTGGGGACGCTGGCGGCCTACTGGCAGGCCCACATGGACCTGCTGGGCCCCACGCCGCCGTTCGACCTGGACAACCCCCAGTGGCCGATCCTCACCGCCCCGTATGCCGGTCCCGCGGCGCACATCATCGGCGGCGAGATCACCGACTCGCTGATCGGCGAGGGCTGCCGCGTCCGGGACGCCGCCATCCGGCGGTCGATCCTGGGCCGGGGGGTGAAGGTGGGGCCGGGCGCGGTCATCGAGGAGTCCGTCGTGATGGACCACACCATCGTCGGACGCGGGGCGCGCCTGCGGCGGGTCATCGCCGACCGCTTCAACGTCATCCCCGACGGCGATGCCATCGGCGTGGATGCGGCCCGCGACGCCCAGCGCTACACCGTGGACCCGTCCGGCATCGTGGTGCTGCCCCGGGGCCTGACCCGGTACGCGCCATGAGCGGGCTGTTCTGCCTCCACGGCCACTTCTACCAGCCGTCCCGCGAGCACCCGTGGCTGGATGTGGTCGAGGTGGACGATGGGGCCGCGCCCTTCCACGACTGGACCGACCGCATCACCGCCGAGTGCTACGCGCCCAACGCGGCGGCCCGGATCCTGGACGCGCGCGGCCGCATCGTCCGCATCGTGAACAACTACGAGGCCATCTCGTTCAACGTGGGACCGACGCTGGCGCGCTGGCTCCAGCGGCATGCCCCCGACGTCTACCAGCAGATCCTGCAGGCCGATCGGCGCAGCCTGGCCGCCCGCGGATACGGCAACGCCATCGCGCAGCCCTACGTCCACCTGATTCTGCCCCTGGCGTCGCGTCGCGACAAGCTGACCCAGGTGCGCTGGGGGATCGCGGACTTCACGTCCCGGTACGGCCGACCCCCCGACGGCATGTGGCTGCCCGAGACCGCTGCAGATACCGAGACGCTGGCCGTGCTCGCCGAGTGCGGAATCGGGTTCGCGATCCTGGCTCCACACCAGGCGGCGCGGGTGCGCCTGGCGCCGGCGGGTGAGTGGGTGGACGTCCTGCCCCACGCGCTGGACACGACCCGGCCCTACGCCTGCCGGCCCGGGCCGGACCTGCGCATCGCGCTGTTCTTCTACGACGGCGCCACGTCCCAGGCGATCGCCTTCGACCGGCTGCTGGAGAGCGGTGAAGCCCTGGCCGGCCGGCTGCTGAGTCTGGCGGCCGACGCCGAGTTGTCCGGCGACCGGCTCGTGCACGTGGCCACCGACGGCGAGACCTTCGGCCACCACCACCGCTTCGGGGAGATGGCACTGGCCTACGCGGTGGAGGTCCTGCAGCGCCGCGCCGGAGCCCAACTGACCAACTACGCCACGTTCCTGGCCGACCACCCGCCCACGCACGAGGTCCAGATCCACGAGCGCACGTCCTGGTCGTGCGCGCACGGCGTCGAGCGGTGGCGGGCCGACTGCGGCTGCCGGATGCGGCCCGACTGGCACCAGCGGTGGCGGGCGCCGCTACGGGCCGCCGTGGACTGGCTCAAGGCCGAGGTGGACGCCCTCTTCGAAGCCGACGGGGCCCAGGTCTTCCATGATCCCTGGGCCGCGCGCGACGGCTACATCGAGGTGATCCTGGATCCCACCGAGGCCACCGTCGCCCGCTTCCTGGCCACCCACCTCCTGCGGCCGCGCGATCCCACCGCCCGCCCGCGGGCGCTGCGCCTGCTGGAGATGCAGCGCCACGCGATGATGATGTTCGCCTCCGACGGCTGGTTCTTCGACGAACTCTCGCGCCCCGAGCCCGTCCAGAACCTGCGGCATGCGGCGCGCGTCCTCCAGCTCGCCGCCCGGTGCGGCCGCGACCTGGAGGCGTCCTTCCTCGAGCGGCTGCGGCCGGCAGAGAGCAACCTGCCCGCCTATCCCGACGGCGCGGCCGTCTACGACCGCCTGGTGCGGCCGGCGGTCATCGATGCCCGCCGGGTCAGCGCGCACTACGCCATCACGGCGCTCTTCCAGGACTACCCCGACGAGACCACGGTCTACACCTACCGGGTGAGCCGCCGGCACGCCCGGCGCGTGCCGCGCGGGGGCACCACGCTGCTCGTCGGGCGCGCCGAGGTGACCGAGACCGCCACGGGGGAGGCCGAGGTGCTCTCGTACGCCGTCCTCCACTTCGGCGGGACCGACGTGCACTGCTGCGTCGCCAGCGGGTGGGACGACCAGGTGCACCTGGCGGCGGCCGAGACCCTGGCCGAGACCCACGAGGGCGGCACGGTGACCGAAGTGATCCGCCGCATGGACGAGGTGTTCGGCCGGCGCTTCTACACCATCCGTGACCTCTTCACCGAGGAACGCCGCCAGGTCCTCGCCCGCCTCTCGGAGGAGACCATCGCGCACCTGGAGTCATCCTACCGCGCCCTCTACCAGGAGAGCCGGGGCCTCATGGAAACGCTGCGCGACGCCGATGTCCCGCTGCCGCGCGAGTTCCTGATGGCCGCGGAGTTCATCCTGATGACCGACCTCCGCCGGGCGCTGGCGGCCCCGGACGTGCTCGGCGCCACCGCCTGGGACCTCGTCGGTGAGGCGCGCGCCTGGGGGCTCGACCTCCCAATCGCGGACCTGGAACGCCTGGTGCGCGCCCGCATCGAGCGCCGGTTGCGGGACGCCGAGGGGCTGCTGGCCGCGGAGCCCCTGAGGGAAGTCCTGCGCAGTCTGGACTTCGCCGCCGATGCCGGGGTCACGGTGAACCTGTGGCAGGCCCAAAACCTGTTCCAGAGCCAGCTCGCCCCACGCCTGGCCGAGGCGGAGGGCGAGGTGCGGGATCTCCTGGAGCAGGTCGCCGACCGGCTCTACTTCAGCCTGGAAGCGCTCTGGGAGGCCGCATCCGGGAAGATCGGGGCCCCGCGGGGCGTCTAGCAGAGAGCAGCACTCCACGTGGAGGTGCGACGATGGCGAAGTCGGTCACCGTCTACTCGCAGCCGGGCTGACTGTTCTGCGGCCGGGTGAAGGAGTTCCTTCGCCAGCAAGGCATCGCGTTCGTGGACAAGGACGTGAGCGCCGACGATCAGGCTCTGGACGAGCTCATCCGGATGGGGTTCTCGGCCACGCCGGTCACGGTCATTGATGGCGAAGCGGTGGTGGGCTTCAACAAGGCCAAGCTGGAGGAGTTGCTGGGGGTCTGAGACCGCGTGCGCAAATCAACCCTGGATGAGATGCGTGAGATCCTCACCACGGCCAGGACGATTGCCGTGGTCGGCCTGTCCGACAACCCTGAGCGGCCTGCCTACGAGGTCGCCAGCTACCTCAAAGACCAGGGCTACCGGATCATCCCGGTAAACCCGACCATCACCGACGCCCTGGGTGAGAAGGCCTTCCCGAACCTGCGCGCGATCCCGGAGCCGGTGGATGTCGTGCAGATCTTCCGCCGGCCCGACGAGGTGCCCTCCATCGTCGAGGACGCCATCGCCATCGGCGCCAGGGCGGTGTGGATGCAACTGGGGATCGCCCACGAAGAGGCCGCATCCCGCGCCCGCGCCGCCGGCTTGAAGGTGGTCATGGACGCCTGCATGGCCACGACCCACCATGCCCTGCGATCGAGAGGGATGGTCGGTTCATTGACAAACTTCGATAAATGACCTAGCCTGCACATGTGGCGAAGACGCCCGCGGATGTGAAGATGCTCGCCCCGGCGCGCAGGTGCTGCGCCACCGACTGCGCCTCCGTCATTGCCCGCACCGCATTCCATGAGGCCGACATCACAGCCCGGGCCGCGTCCCTGACTGCCCTGGCGGACCCGACCCGACTGACGATCGTCGAGTTGCTCGCACGGCACGAGTCCCTCTGCGTCTGCGAGATCCAGCAGGCCTTCGACCTCAGCCAGCCGACCGTCTCCCACCACCTGAAGATCCTGCGGGATGCCGGCCTGGTGGACGTGGAGCGCCGGGGGACCTGGGCCTACTACTCCCTGCGCCGGGACGGGATCAAGGACCTCTTGCAGGACCTTGTGAGCCTGGTCCGACGCGACGGGTGGAGAGGGTCGCGGTGCTGACGATCACGAACGCGGGGCAGGACGATCTCGAGGCGATCTGCGCCCTCCTGTCCGCCGTGGGGCTGTCCACCGACGGCGTCGCGGAGGCGATGGCCGGGTTCCTGGTCGCGCGGGAGGACGGCCGGGTGGTGGCCGTCGCCGGACTGGAGGACCACGGTGCGGCCGGAGTGCTGCGCTCCGTCGCGGTGGCCCCGGATCGGCGCAACCAGCGGCTCGGCGCGGAGCTCGTGGCGGCGCTGATCGATCGGTCCCGCCAGCAGGGGCACCGGGCTCTCTACCTCCTCACGAATGGCGCAGAGGGCTACTTCGCCCGCTTCGGCTTCCGGCGCGTGGGCCGGGACGCGGTCCGGCCCGAGGTGGCGCGCTCCTCGCAGTTCGGTAGCGAGGCATGCACTTCGTCGGCCGTGATGGTGCTGGAGTTCGGCGCAGGAGCCAGGACGCAGGAGGACTAGCGTGGACGAGCAGGCGATCCGGACCGCAGTGCGCGAACGCTATGCGAAGGCGGCGACGCAGGGCGCGGCCTGCTGCGGCGAGACGGCCGCCCCGGCAGGCGCAGGGCCTTCCTGCTGCGGAACCGTGCCGCTCACCTTCAGCGACGGCCGGCCGGTGCCCGACGATCTGGCCGGGGCTTCGCTGGGATGCGGCGCGCCGATCGAGGCCGCGGGCCTGCAGCCGGGTGAGACCGTTGTGGACCTGGGCAGCGGCGCCGGGCTCGACGTGTTCCTCGCCGCCGACCGGGTCGGGCCCACAGGCCGGGCCATCGGCGTGGACATGACGCCCGAGATGATCGCCAGAGCCCAGGCCAACGCGTCGAGGTTGGGGATGCCCAACGTCGAGTTCCGCCTGGGTGAGATCGAGGACCTGCCGCTGCCCGACCAGTGCGCCGATGTCGTGATCAGCAACTGCGTCATCAACCTGCTGCCGGACAAGCGACGGGCCTTTGCCGAAGCGTACCGAGTGCTGCGGCCGGGCGGGCGGATGGTGGTCTCCGACATCGTGACCAGCCGGCCGGTGCCGCCCTCCCTGGTGACCGCCGAGCGGTGGGCCGCGTGCCTGGGGGGTGCGATCCCCGAGCGCGACTACCTGGCGGCCATCCGGGAGGCGGGATTTGCCGACGTGGAGGTCCTCTCGAAGACCGGGTATGCCGGCCCGCTCTTCTTCAGCGCCACGGTGCGGGCGGTGAAGCCCCGGGCCGCGTGATCCGCGCCCCCGGGTGCCTGGCGGTCCTCCGTGCCGCGCTGGCCGCGGTGGCCATGCTCGCGATCGCCCAGCCCCAGGCGGAGGCTCGGAGCGAGCTCGACGCGCTGGTCCACAACGTCCGCGGATCGGCGTGCCGCGAGGGGCTCGACGCCCTCGCCACCCTGGCTGCGGATTCGGGCCTGGAGGCGCAGCGCGCGTCCTTCCTGCTCGGCCGGTGCCTGGCCCGCACCGGCCGGCCCGCACAGGCCGCGGAGGCCTACCGCATCGCGTCCGCCCATCCCACGCTGCGAGTGCACGCCCTGATCGGCGAGGCCGAGGCGCTGACCGCAGCCGGCCGCCCCGCGGAGGCGGCGGCGCGGCTGCGGGAGGTGGCGGCGTCCGCGGAAGGCGCCCTCCGGGCGCGCATGCTGGTCGCCCTGGGCGAGGCCGAGATGGCGCGGCGGCGGCCGGGGGCGGCCGCCGACGCGCTGGCTCGGGCCGCAGACCTCCGCCCGGACGATCCCGCCGTGTGGCTGGCACTCGGCCGCGCCGAGGCGGCTGCTGGCCGGCGCGATCGGGCGCGGCGCGCCCTGGGGCGCGCCGCGTGGGCGTTTCCCGGAGACCCGGTGGAAGGCCCGGCCCGCGAGGCGCTGGCAGCCCTGCTCGGCCGGCCGATGCGCCCGGGAGATGTCGATGCCCCTTCTCGCCTGCGGCGCGGCGCGCGCCTGGCGGAGCAGGGCGAGTGGGCTCAGGCCGAGGACGAGTTCCGCGCGGTCACAGCCGCGGCGCCCGCCGGCTCCGTGGCCGGCGAGGCGTGGTACCGGCTCGGCGAGATCCTCCTGGCCTCCGACCCCCGCGCCGCGCACGAGGCGTTTCGCCGGGCCGCCGCGCTGGGCTGGAATCAGGCGGGTGCCTGGTTTTGGGCAGCGTCCGCGGCACGGCGCCTCGGCATGGCGGCGCTGGCCCGCGAGGCGTCCGCCGCGCTGCAGCGGGTCGCGCCCACCGGGCTGTGGGCCGGCCGGTTGTGGCTGAGCGCGGGCCTGCGCGCCGAGGGAGCCGGCCGCGCCGCGGAGGCCGCCGCATGCTACCGCCGGGTGATCGCCGCGCACGCGGAAGAACGCGAGGCCGCCGAAGCCCGCTGGCGCCTGGGGTGGATCGCGCTGCGCTCCGGCCGGTTGGCCGACGCCGAGGCGCGATTTCGAGAGGCGGCGCAGGCGGCGAAGTGGCGCGGTGACGCTGCGCGGGCCTGGTACTGGGCCGCCAAGACCCTGGAAGCCTCGGGAACCGAGGCGGCGGCGCGCGAGGCGCAGAAAGTCCTCAGGAGAGTGGCCGAGCAGTATCCGCTGACGTTCTACGGACAGCGGGCGCGATCGCGCCTGGGTCTGCCCGCCCCCGCCGTTCCGCCAGCAGTGCATCGCCAGCCTCCCCGCCACGTCCCTGCGCCGGTCCATGAAGAACTGGCGAGGCTCGGGCTGGATGTCGAGGCCGCCGACGCCGCCGAGGCATCCCTGGACCGGACCAATGATCCCCGCCTCGCGCGCTTCCTGGCCGAGGTCTACAGCCGGCTGGGCGACCTCACGCGGTCGGTCCGCTATGCCGAGGACGCGCTCGACCGAGGCGTCCGCGATGAGCGCACGTGGCGGCTGGCGTATCCGAAGGCCTTCTGGGCAGACGTCAGCGCCGCCGCGCAGGCCGCAGGGATCGACCCGCTGCTCCTGCTGGCGCTCGTACGGGAGGAGAGCCGCTACGATCCCAGGGTCATCTCGCCGGCGCACGCGGTGGGCCTGGCCCAACTCCTGCCCTCCACGGCCCGAGGGCTGACCCCAGACCAGCCCGTCGGCCTGCAGCGCTTGAAGGATCCGGCCACGAACCTGGCGCTGGGCGCGCGCTACCTGCGCCAGCAGCTCGACCGGTTCCACGGCGACCTGCGCCTCGCCCTGGCCGCGTACAACGCCGGGCCGGGCGCGGCGCGGCGTTGGATCGGGCTCGATCCCGATCCCGACTACTTCGTCGAACGGATCGGCCTGGCGGAGACGCGCGCCTACGTGCAGCGGGTGCTGGGCTCCTACGGGATCTACCGGATCCTGTGGTGAAACGCGAGCGTCCCCTCCCACGCCGCGCCGGGCTCCAGGCGCAGCGGCCAGACCGCGAGCAGCGAGGCGCCCTGGAACGTGCGCTCGTACCCGGCCTCGGAGGCGGAGACGACTTCGATCGGCACGACCCACAGGCCGCCAGCGGGCATCGACGCAGAGACTTCCAGGCCCCAGCCCCGATCGCGCAGCACGAAGGAAGCCACCCCGCCAGCCTGCCACGGATCGCCGACCCGGCCTGAGGTCCCTCCCGCCTCGACCGTGGCATCGCGGCCGCTCGTCCCCCAGTTCGTCTCGACGGCGAAGTCTGCGGCCAGCGGGCGGTCGCCGAGGTTGGTCACCCTATAGACGGCGTCGAGCGCACTCCGGCCGGCGGGCACCGACAGCACCTTCTCGACGCGGACGGGCCCGTGGCTCCCGTCGACCCAGACGTGGCCCCTGCGGACGAGCCGGACCGCCCCCGCCTCCACCGCCGCGTCGTAGGGCTGGTTGACGAAGTCGCCGAGTTCGGCCACCTCGTTGCGGGCGAAGGCCGCCGGGCTGCCGCCCGGTGCCAGGAAGTGATCCAGGAAACCGGCGCGGCGGTACCAGTCCGCGATGAGGTAGCGCTCCAGCCCCCACTCCTTCACGCGGACCCGGGTCGTGTGGATCGTCTCGACCTCGTCGTCCCCGACCAGCGCCACCTCCCCGTTGGCGATGGCCCGGCGCAGGCGTTCGTGATAGCCCTCTGCGTGCCGGCTCACCACATTGACCAGGTTCACGCCGGCCTCGCGGACCTCCCAGGTGACGACGCTGCCGCCGTCGGCGGGATCGATGGTGAGCACCTGCGCGTCAGAGGCCACCAACACCTCCGTCCGGCCGTCGACGTCGAGGTCGGCGAGCCGGACGCGGACCCCGCGGCGGGCGGCGCGCCCTGCATCCGCGATCCGCTCGGCGGCGATCAGGTGGGCGTAGTTGGCCGAGCGGATGTGCCCCAGGTAGATGCCGCCGAACACCCCGTGCCAGTACGGGCAGTTGCACTGTCCCTGCCAGAGGTGATCCAGCGCCTCGTCCCGGCGCGGGCCGGGCGGCATCCGCCACACGTTCCGGCTCACCCGCAGCATGGTCTTGTGCAGGGTGTTGATCTCCGGGTACTTCACGAGGAAGTGCCGCCAGAAGCCGCCCCGGAGGAACGGCAGCACGTCGGTCCGGCCCTGCGCGTCCAGGTCCTGCTTCACCGCGGGCAGCCGGGCCGCCGCCGCCGCCGGCAGCGCCCACTCGGTCATCTCGTCGTACGACGCGGCGGGCAGGTAGATGCGGCCGCAGGGCGGATGCCGCCGGACCCACTCGCCCGGGGGCAGGACGGTCAGCCAGTCGCGCGAGACCTCCAGCGCCTCAAAGAACGTCTCGACCCAGCCGCGCTCCCAGCAGAGCAGGTGCGTGCCAGGCCACAGCCCGAACTTCTCGCCGTCGTCGCCCATGACCAGCACCCGGTCCTCATCGGATGCCTGCGCCGCCAGCCAGGCCATGAGGTCATCCGGCCGCGCCCAGGGGATCCGGTAGCGCAGCGCCTTGGCGCTGGGGAGGATGCTGACAGCCTCCCCCTGTTCCTCGGTGATGAAGTGGCCGACCAAGTCGCTTTCGGCCAGACCCACGTGCAGGAAGTGGGTGTCGTCCACGATGGTGTAGCGGACGCCGGCGGCGGCGAGGGGGCGGGGCAGGTGGGGCTCCCACACCCGCTCGGCCAGCCACAGCCCGGTGGCCTCGTACCCGAACACCTCTCTCACGGCGCGGGTCATCTTGAGGATCTGCCCGCGCTTGTCGCGGTCGGGGATGATCGGCAGGATCGGTTCGTAGTAGCCGCCGGTCATGATCTCGACCTGGCCGCGGGCGACCAGCGCGCGGATGCGCGAGAGCAGGTCGGGGTGCGCCTGCTGCAGCCAGTCCAGCAGCGGCCCGGAGTAGTGCAGTGCGACGCGGACGCCGGGATGCCGCTCCAACGCGGCGACCGTGGGCTCGTAGGCCTGACGGTAGGCCTGCTCGAAGACGCGGGGGAGGTTGCCGACCGGCTGGTGGTTGTGGAAGGCCAGCGCCAGTGACAGGCGCGGCATCGGCTCTACCGAGTTCCGGTGGCCCGACGGCTCACAGCCCGGCCACGTACCGTCCGGGGTTGAGAATGGACTGAGGGTCGAACGCCTGCTTCAATCCCCGCATGAGATCCAGCACGCGGGTCTCGGGCACGGGGGCCCAGACGTCGGCCCCCTCTTTGAAGGCCCGCGGCGCGCGCGCCAGCAGGAAGTGGCCGCCAAGACCGCATGCCAGGTCGCGCACGGTCGCCAGCGCCGACGGCGCCAGCCGATCCGCGTCCGCGGCGATCCAGACCATCCCCGCCGCCATGTGCGCGGCGATCCCGCAGGAGGGGGACAGGACCTGGCGGACGCGGTCCAGCAGGACGGCCGTCCGCCCGGCGGGCACCGTGATCCGTATCGCCACCTGTTCGCGCGTCCACCCGAAGTCGCGGACCGTCCGCCAGGTCGCCGCTTCGGCCCCGCCCGTCAGCGTCTCGGCGTCGTATCGCGCCCCGGCGGCCCAGGTCGTGATGTCGCGCTCGTGGCGCGCGGTGGCGGCCTCCACCCCTTCGGCGCGGACCAGCAGGAGGGCCGCCTCGCGCCCCAGGGCGGCGGCCCCTGCGCGGTTGAGGACCGTGATGGCCGACGGCTGCAGCGGGGATGAAGCGATCCGGGCGGCGAACTCTGCCAGGGGCAGGAGATCGCCTCCCCACACCACGATCGTCTTCGACGTCTCGGGCAGCGGCGAGACCTTGAACGTCAGCTCGGTGATCACCCCGAGCGTGCCCAGGGAGCCAACGAAGAGTTTGCCCATGTCGTAGCCCGCGACGTTCTTCACCGTCTTGCCGCCCCACCGGATGACGGTCCCCTGCGGCAGGGCCGCGCGGATGCCGATCACGAGGTCGCGGGGGGCACCGTAGGCCAGGCGGCGGGGGCCGGAGAGCGCAGTGGCTGTGGCCCCGCCTGGAGTCGCCGCCTCCGCGCGCGGCGGCTCCAGGGGCAGGAACTGGCCGTGGGCGCGCAGCGCGGCCTCCAGCGCGCCGAGGGTGATTCCCGTCTCGACCGTGACGGTCAGGTTGGAATGGTCGTGCTCCACCACCCGCGAGAGTCGGTCGGTGAGCAGCACGACCTCGACTGCCCGTGGCGGGTTGCCGACCTCGACCGCGGTCCCCCCGCCCCACGGGACGACCGAGGCCCCGGCCTCGCTGCAGACCCGCAACACCGCCGCCGTCTGCGCGGCATCCGCCGGCCGCACGGCGGCGCGGGGCACCATCCCCTCCACCGCCCACGGGGCGGTCGCCTCGGTGGTGACGGCGTCGGCACCGAGCAGGGCCTGGAGTCTGGGCACGACGTCGGGGGCGGCGACGCGCATCAGGCGCCCGCCTCGTCCAGGAGGTCCATTAGGTGCATCGCCCGTACCGGGACGCCGAACCGCTTCGCGCCGTACCGCAGCTGCAGCATGCAGCCCGGGTTGGGCGCCACGACCACCGAGGCCCCGGTCGCGCGGATCGCCTCCATCTTCTCGCGCAGCAGCAGTTCGGCCATCTCGGGGTGGAGCACGTTGTAGATGCCAGCGCTCCCGCAGCACCGGTCGGAAGCGTCCATCTCTTTCAGCACCACCCCGGGGATCGCCTGCAGCAGCGCCCTGGGCTGGGCCCGCACGCGCTGCCCGTGGGCCAGGTGGCACGGGTCCTGGTAGGTGACGGTGAGTTCGCGCCGCGCCGGCGTGGTGCGCAGCCCCAGGCCCGCCAGGAACTCGCCGGCATCGCGCACCCGCGCGGCGAACGCCTCGGCCCGCGCCGCGTAGCGCACGTCCTCTTTCAGCAGGTGGCCGTAGTCTTTCATGGCGGCCCCGCACCCGGCGGCGTTGGTGATGACGGCGTCCACGTCGGCGGGGAACGCGTCGATGTTGCGCCTGGCCATCGCCTGCGCCGAGGCCCGCTCCCCGTTGTGCGCGTTGAGCGCCCCACAGCACGCCTGCCCGCGGGGGACGACGACCTCGCATCCGTTGCGACGCAGCACGCGCACCGTGGCCTCGTTCACCTCGGCGAAGAACAGGCTCATCGCGCACCCGGTGAGGAAGGCGACGCGGGCGCGCCGATCGCCGACAGCCGGCAGCACCTGGGACGGTGCCGCATAGAACCGCGGTGAGGGCTCGGGGAGCAGCGCCGCCCGCCGCCGCAGTCCTTCGGGCAGCAGCCGGGTCGCCAGCGCGGCCAGCCCGCTGCGCTGGAAGAGGCGGACCAGTCCCGCCGCCAGCCGCAGCCGGCGCGGATGCGGCATCAGGTGGCGCAGCGCCAAGCGCGTGACCGCGCGTCCCGCCCCAGAGCCCGGAGGGCCCAGGACCTCCCGCGCCGCCTCGACGATCCGGCCGTACTGGACGCCGGAGGGGCACGCCGTCTCGCAGGCCCGGCACGCCAGGCACAGGTAGAGGTGGCCGGCCACGCTGGGGGTGAGGTCCAGCCGGCCCTCCGCGGCCGCCCGCACCAGGTAGATGCGTCCCCGGGGGGACTCGGCCTCCAGGTGCGTGATCCGATAGGTCGGGCACTGGTTCAGGCACAGGCCGCAGTGGATGCAGGCCTCCACCTCGGGGATCTGAGGCATCGCTGGACCCGCCGCCCTGACCGCAGGCCGCGGCAGCGCTCCGGTGATCGCCGGAGCGGCCTCGCTCATGCAGAGACCCCGCCGGCCAGCTGCGGCCCGCCGTGGACCGGCCGCCCGATGGGGAAGATCTTGTCGGGGTTGAGCCGGCCCTCCGGGTCGAAGAGGGTCTTGATGCGCTGCATAGCGGCGATGTCGTCCTCGCCGTACATCCAGCCCAGGTACTCGCGCTTCTCCAGTCCGATGCCGTGCTCGCCGGTGATGGTCCCGCCCAGTTCGATGCACGCCCGCATGATGTCCTCGCTAGCGCCGAGCACGCGCGCGAACTCCGGGGAGTCGTCGTCGAAGTCGAAGAGGAGGTTCGGGTGGAGGTTGCCGTCCCCGGCGTGAAAGAAGTTGGAGATCCCCACATTCCAGCGCCGTCCGGCCTCGGCCACCTTGCGCATGACCTCGGGCAGGCGCGAGCGCGGCGCGCACACATCCAGCATAATCGCCCGGCGGGCCAGGCTGCCCAGCGAGCCGAAGGCGTGCTTGCGTCCCTTCCACAGGTTCAGCCGCTCCTCGGCGGTGGACGCGGTCTGGATCCGGCGAGCTCCGTGCGCCCGGCAGATGGCCTCGAGCTGCTCGATCAGAACCGGCACCGATTCGCCAACCCCCTCCACTTCAATGAGGAGCGCGGCCTCGGCGTCCTCGGGAAAGCCGACGTGGAGGGTTCTATTCACGGCCCGCATCGAGACCCCGTCGAGGATCTCCAGCGCCTCGGGCACGATCCCCGAGGCGATGACCGCCGACGTGGCCTCGCACGCGGCATCCATGGTGTCGTAGATGGCCAGCAGGGTCCGCACGGCCTCCCGCCGCGGCATCAGCCGGACGACGACCTTGGTGATGATGCCCAGCGTGCCCTCGGAGCCCACCAGGACGCCGGTCAGATCGTAGCCGGGCGCATCCCAGGCGCGGCCGCCGAGCCAGACCACGCTGCCGTCGGCCAGGACGACCTCCAGGCCGAGCACGTGGTTGCTGGTCACGCCGTAGACCAGGCAGTGCGGTCCGCCGGAGTTGTTGGCCACGTTGCCGCCGATCGTCGACGCCACCTGGCTGCCGGGGTCCGGCGCGAAGAAGAGGCCGTGGCTCGCCAGCATCAGGGTGAACTCGGCGTTGACGAGCCCGGGCTCCACCACGGCGATGCGGCTTTGGACATCCAGGTCCAGCACGCGGGTCATCCGGGTCAGCGCCACGACCACGCCCCCCGCCACGGGAATGGCGCCGCCGGCCAGCCCGGTCCCGGCGCCGCGGGGGACCACCGGCACCCCGGCCTCGCGGCACGCTCGCACGACCTGCGAGACCTGCGCCGTCCCATCGGGGAGGACCACCAGGTCGGGCTTGTGCCGGCTGACCATGAGCGCATCCTGCTCGTAGACGAGCAGGTCGTCTGGCCGGTAGAGGACATAGGGCTCCCCGACGATGGCCTGGAGGCGTCGGATCAGATCAGCGCGGTCCACCGGGAGAGTTCGCTCCTGGCGCGGCAGGTCGTGGGCGAAGGCTTCCCGCCGATGACGGAGGATTTTTCCCCGACGCCCGGGATTTCCTGCGCTTGGGGCCGCAGGCGCCCAAAGCGCGCACGGGTGGCAGGATCCACCGTCCAAGGGAACCGGCCGGGGTGGGGCGAACCCGTCTCACCATGGGCGACGCCACGACGACGTTCGCAGCCCAGGCTTCGGCCTTGCCGCGGGGGGCGCGGGCGCTGGCACCCGGACTGGCCGGCGTGGCCCTCCTGGCGGCGGCGGCGTGGGCGCTGGGCAGCCTGATCCCGCTGGTCGGCGCGCCCGTGCTGGCGCTGGGCGCAGGGCTGGCGGTCGGTCAGGTCACGGGCGCGCCGCCCGCACTGCGCCCCGGCATCGACTTCACCCTCAAGCGTCTGCTCAGGCTCGCCATCATCCTCTTCGGCACCACGCTGAGTTTCATGCAGGTGATGCAGATCGGCGCGGCGTCGCTGGTGATCCTCCTGGCCACCGTCATCCTGGCGCTGGTGGCGACCCACGGGTTCGGCCGATGGATGCGGGCGCCGGGGAGGCTGACCAGCCTGATCGGCGTGGGGACCGCCGTCTGCGGCGCCACCGCCGTCCTCACGGTCGGGCCGATCATCGAATCGAAGGAAGAAGAGATGGCCTTCGCGGTAACCACCATCTTCCTGTTCAACATGCTGGCGGTCCTCGTCTACCCGGTGCTGGGGCACGTGCTGGCGCTTCGCGATGCGACCTTCGGGCTCTGGACCGGAGCCGCGATCCACGACACCTCCTCGGTGCTGGCGGCGTCGTTCGCCTACAGCGAGTCGGCCGGTCGAGTCGCCACGGTGGTCAAGCTCACCCGGACGCTGGCGCTGGTGCCGCTGGCCCTGGTCTACGGCCTCGCGCACGGATACCGGCGCAGGGCAGCCGGCCTGACGACTGGGGGGTCTGTCACCCTCTCGAAGATCTTCCCGTGGTTCATCCTGTGGTTCCTGGCGGCGGCACTGCTCAACACCACCGGCCTGTTTGGCCCGCCCGTGGCGCACTGGTCGTCGCTGGCCGGGAAGTTCCTAGTCGCGATGGTGATGGCCGCGGTGGGGCTGTCGGCCGACCTCCGGCGGATGCGCGAGATCGGGCTGCGCCCCTTCTACATCGGCCTGGCCGCCTCGGTGACGATCGCGGCGGTGAGCATCGCGCTCATCCGCGTCCTCGGGGCCTGACCGCCCGGTAGGGAATCCGGCCCCGGCGCCGCGAACGTGGTGGCAGCATTATGCCCTCTCTGACCGACATCCAGGGCCTGCGGGTAGGCCACGCCACCGACGCGGTCGGCCTGACCGGCTGCACCGTCGTCCTCTGCGACGGCGGGGCGACAGCCAGCGGCGAGGTGCGCGGTGCCGCGCCGGGGGCGCGCGAGACCGACCTCCTGCATCCGTCGGGACTGGTCCAGCAGGTCCACGCCGTGCTGCTGACGGGAGGAAGCGCGTTCGGGCTCGCCTCCGCCGATGGCGTGATGCGCTATCTGGAGGAGCGGGGGATCGGATTCGATGCCGGAGTCGCACGGGTGCCCATTGTACCGGCCGCAGTCCTCTTCGATCTGGCGATCGGTGATCCCCGTGCCAGACCCGACGCCGCCATGGGCTACGCGGCCTGCGCGGCCGCGACGGCCGGTCCGGTGGAGGAAGGCAGCGTCGGCGCCGGGACCGGGGCGACGGTGGGCAAGGTGCTGGGGGTGGCCGGCGCGACCAAGGGCGGCGTCGGGTCCTGGTGCGTCCGCCTGGCGGACGGTCCCGCCGTCGGCGCGCTGGCCGTGGTCAACGCGTTCGGCGATGTCACAGACGGGCGCACGGGGGAGGTCCTGGCCGGAGCCCGCGGGCCTGAGGGGCGGTTCGTACGCACCGTCGACGCCCTGCTCGCGCGACCCCCGGCTGCCGCGCTCGGCACCAACACGACGCTCGTCGTGGTCGCCACCGACGCGCCGCTCACTAAAGCCCAGGCGTGGCGGCTGGCGGTCCAGGGGCATGCGGGGCTCTCCCGCGCGATAGCCCCTTCGCACACCCTCTACGACGGCGACGTGGTCTTCGCGCTGGCGACCGGGACGTGGACGGGGGCCCCGCTGCAGACCGCCGACCTGCTGCGGCTCGGCGAGGCGGCAGCCGGTGCGACCGCAGAAGCCGTGCGGCGCGGCGTGCAGGCGGCCCGGGGGCTCGGCGGGATTCCCGGCCTCGCCGACCTGACCGGCGGGACCTCGTGGAGAGGCATGAGGATGCTATGATGGTTCCCGGGCAGGGACACGTGCACTTCCATCATCGGGACGTGGAGGATCGGTTGGGCGTCCGGCTCGGCGTGTCGAGTTTCGCCGCCATCAGGCAGCCGCTCCAGGAGGTCGAGGCGGCGCTCAGCAGCTACGGGGTGGGCGTGGAGGTCATGTGCGAACCTCCCCACGCCTGGCCGGCGCCGGTGCCCTGGAACGGCGGGGGGCTGTTGAGCCTGCACATGCCCATTCTCGGGATCAACCTGGCCAGCACGAATCCCGGCATCCGGGAGGAATCGGTGCGGCAGGTCCTGGCCACCGTCCGGGAAGCCGCGCGGCTGGGCGCCCGCGGCGTGGTGGTGCACCCGGGCCTCCCGCCCTACGAGGAAGTCTTCCCGCGCGACCGAGGGCTCCCCTACGCCGTGGAGTCGCTGCGCCGGATCGCCGAGGCGGCCGGAGCAGTCGGCCTCGAGGTCTACCTGGAGAACATGCCGGCGATCTCCCTGGCCGACGGCGCCCCACCCATCGCCTTCGCCTACGGCGTCCGCTACGAGGAACTGCGGGACATCTACGCCCGCGTCGGCCATCCCTCGCTGCGTCTGTGCCTGGATCTCGGCCATGCCTATCTGGCCGGCGCTCGGGAACTGGAGGCGCTGCTGGCCGACCGCGACGTCGTCCACGTCCACGTCAGCGACAACCGCGGGCGGCGGGACGATCACCTGGCCTGGGGCGACGGCGAGATTGCCAAGCGCGTCGACCTGGCCCGCGATCTGCCGGACTCGGTCCGGACGATCATCTTTGAGGTCAAGTCGCTGGAGGCATGCCGGACGTCGCTCGACCGTGTGGCGAGCGAACTCGTATCGAGGAGGGAACAGCGATGACGGGTCGAACTCCGCGCACCCCGACGGCCTCCCGGTGGCTGTGGAAGGCGACCGTACTCGTGCTGGTCGGCGCCCTGGCGGCCGCCGGCCCCCCGGCTGGCGCCCAGGCCCCGCGCGACCGCTTCGTGTTCGCGCTGTCGGGAGGACCGGACACCCTGGATCCGCACGGAACGGCCGCCACCCTATCGTTCATGGTGATGAAGAGCCTCTACGACACCCTCGTGGAGCCCGACGATGCGGGCAAGCTGGTCCCGGCGCTGGCCGAGTCGTGGACGGTTTCGCCCGACGGTCTCGCCTGGACGTTCAAGTTGCGGTCGGGCGTGCGGTTCCACCACGGTAAGGGGCTCGATGCCGGCGATGTCAAGGCGACCCTGGAGCGGATCCTCGATCCCGCGACCCGGTCGCCCCGCCGGCTCCAGATCGGGCCGATTCGGACCGTGGAGGTCGTCGACCCGCTGACGGTGAGGATCGTGCTGGCGGAACGGTACGCGCCGATCCTGGCCGCCCTCGCCGAAGGGTGGGGCGCCATCCTCCCCGCCGACCTCATCGCCCGCCGCCACGACTTCAGCACCAGGCCGGTGGGCACCGGCCCGTTCACCCTCGGCGAGTGGCAGCGCGACTCGTTCATCCGGCTGCAGCGCTTCGACGGCTACTGGATGAGCGGCCTGCCCAGGCTGCGCGAGGTGGTGATCAGGTTCGTCCCCGAACGGGCGGTGAAGATCGCGGGGCTGCTGTCCGGGGAGTTCGACGCCGTCGACGCCATCGACCCGGACGACCTGCCACGGGCCCGCGCCAACCCCGACGTGAGGATCATCACGCAGCTCACGAGCCTCGTCAACGTCATCGCCATCAACAACAGCCGCGGCCCGCTGCGCGACGTCCGCGTCCGCCGCGCCCTGTGGCACGCGGTGGATCGCCGGCAGGTGCTCAAGACCGCCTACGGGCCTGATTCGGTGACCTCCGCGGTCTTCATGGACGTTACGAGCCCCTTCTGGGTGGACCTGGGCGACCCGTACCCCTTCGATCCCGACCGGGCCAGGCGGTTGCTGTCGGAGGCGGGATACGGCAGCGGCCTCACCCTGGACCTGGCCCTGCCCCAGCCCTACCAGCCGCACATCGACGCCGGGCAACTCGTGCAGGCCATGCTGGCCAGGGTCGGCGTCACGGCGCGGACGCGCGTGGTCGAGTGGGGCTTCTGGCTCTCGCGCGTCTTCGGCGGCGGCGAGTACGATCTGACCATCATCGGCCACACCGGCAAGCTGGACCCGGAGGGCCGCCTGGTGGGATGGGGGGATGCCGCGAGGAACTACGTGCGGTACGAGAACCAGAAGGTCTCCGACCTGATCCACGCCGGGCGGATCACCGCAAATCCGGAGCACCGCAGGCGGATCTACGCCGAGGCGCTGAAACTGATGACGGAGGACGCGATGATGGTGATTCTGGGTTCCCCGGCCCGCTATGTCGGGCTCCGCGCCCCTGTCCGGGAGTTCCGGCAGGTCTACGCCGTCGACACCTACGACTTCCGCAAGACCGTCAAGTAGATGCCGTTTGTCGCCCGACGGCTGCTGGCGGTGGCGCCCACGGTCCTCGTGGTCGCCACCGTCACGTTTGTCGCCCTCCAGATCATCCCGGGTGACCTCGCCGAGATCATGCTGGGCGTCGACGCGCGCCCGGAGGACCTGGCCAGGTTGCGCCGAGACCTCGGGCTCGACCGACCCCTGGTCCTGCGGTACGTGGAGTGGCTCGGCCACCTGGCCCGGGGCGACCTCGGGACCTCGGTCAGTTACCGGGAACCGGTTTCGCGGCTGATCGTGGCCCGGCTCCCCGTCACCCTCTCGGTCGCGTTCAGCGCCATGCTCATCGCCGTGACGCTGGCCCTGCCCCTGGGCGTCGTGGCGGCCAGGCGGGCGTGGTCGCCCATGGATCTGACGGTGCTGGCCGGGTCGCAGGTCGGCCTGGCGATCCCGACCTTCTGGCTGGGGATCCTGCTCCTCCTGTGGCTGGCGGCGGCGACGCCCCTCTTTCCCCTGCAGGGCTACGTGGCGTTCCGCACCGACCCCGTCCAGTGGCTGCGCCACCTCTTCCTTCCCGCGCTGGCGCTGGGCGCCGAGCGCGCCGCGGCGCTGGTGCGGCTGGTGCGGGCCGCGGTCCTGGACGAACTGCACCGGGAGTACGTGCGCACCGCGCGGGGCAAGGGCCTGATGGACGGCGAGGTCCTCCGGCGGCACGTGCTGCGCAACGCCCTCATCCCGGTGATCACCGTCGCCGGGCTCCAGCTCGGCTACCTGATGGGCGGCGCCATCGTGATCGAGCAGGTCTTCGGCCTGCCGGGCCTCGGACGGCTGTTGCTGCAGGGAATCTACGCCCGCGACCTGCTCATCGTGCAGGGCGCCGTGATGACCATCGCCCTCATGTTCGCGCTCCTCAACCTGGCGGTGGACCTGGTCTACGCGGCCGTCGATCCCAGGATCACGTACGCGTGATGACCCTGACCGAGCATCGTCCCTGGGCTCCTGCCCCGCCGGTCCCCCCGGCCGCCGCGGTGAGGCGGGTCCGGCGCCGCAACCTGCCGCTGCTGATCGGGGGCGCGCTGGTGTGCCTGGTGGGCGCCCTGGCCGTGCTCGCGCCGCTCCTGGCGCCGCACGACCCGACGGCCATCAACCCCGCCGATCGGCTGTTGCCGCCAGGGCCCGGCTATCCCCTGGGCACGGACCGCCTGGGCCGGGATGTCCTCAGCCGGATCCTCTTCGGCGGGCGGGTGGCGGTCGTCGTCGGCGCGGTGGCGGTGTCCATCGGCGCGGGGATCGGCGTGACCGTAGGCCTGCTCTCGGGCTACCAGGCCGGACGTCTCGATGCGATCCTCATGCGGGTCATCGACGGCCTGATGGCGTTCCCCGCCCTCCTGCTGGCGATCATGGTGGTGGCCGCGCTGGGCCCGGGACACATCCAGACCATGGCCGCCATCGGCGTCGTTCTGATCCCGGTCTTCGCGCGGCTGGCGCGGGCCCAGGCCCTGGCCGTGCGCACGCAGGAGTACATCATCGCTGCCAGGGCGCTGGGCGCGCGCGACCTGTCGATCGTGTGGTTCCACGTCCTGCCCAACGTCGCGGGACCGCTGCTCGTCCAGAGCACGGTGGCGTTCTCCGGGGCCGTCCTGGCCGAGGCGGCGCTGTCCTACCTCGGCCTGGGCACCCAGCCCCCCACCCCGAGTTGGGGCGGGATGCTGCAGGAGGCCCGCGATGTGCTCTTCGTCGGACCGTGGATGGCGATCTGGCCGGGGGCGGCCATCGCGACGACGGTGCTCGGGTGGAACCTGCTGGGCGACGGCCTGCGCGACCTGCTGGATCCCCGGTTGCGGCGATGGACCGGCTAGCCTGAGGTGGGCTGGGACCGATGGAGCCCGTGATCCGCGGTGGCGAGGACCTGGAGGACCTGGCGCGGCGAGCCGCGCAGTCGGTGGATGGCGACGCGGTCGTGCAGTTGACGCGAGAGCTCGTGCAGATCCCCAGCGTGTACCGGCCGGAGGATCCGTCGGCGAACGAGTCGGCGGTCGCTGCGTTTCTCACCGGGCACCTCCGCCGCCTCGGACTGACCGTCTCGGTCTTCGAGGCGGCGCCCGGGCGCCCCAATGTCGTCGCCGATTGGACATCGGGGCGGCCTGGCCGCGGCCTCATCCTGGAAGGGCACACCGACGTCGTCACCGAGGGCGACCACCGCGCCTGGTCGCATCCGCCCTTCGCCGCCGAGGTGGCCGCAGGCCGCCTCTACGGCCGCGGCGCGGCCGACATGAAGGGCGGCCTGGCCGCCGCGGTCGGCGCGCTGGACGCCGTCAGGCGCGCCGCCCCGGACCTGCCGGGCCGGGTGCGCATCGCCGCGGTCGCCGACGAGGAAGGCATGATGCTCGGCATCAAGGCCTTCATCCGCGGCGGCTGGGCCGACGGGTACGATGCAGCCATCGTCTGCGAACCCGAGGAGAACGAACTCTGCCTGCACCAGAAGGGGGCGATGCGGGTACTGGCCACGTTCCGCGGGAAGATGGCCCACGGCGCCATGCCCTACGCCGGAGCCAACCCCATTCCGTGGGCCGCGCGCTTTGTGACGGCCCTGATCGAGGAAGACCACCGTCAGCAGCAGCGCTGGGGTCGCCACCCGTACCTCGGATCGCCCCACATGACCCCGACGACGCTCCGCGCGCCGGTCTACGGGGAGCCGCAGTTCAACGTCATGGCCGGCGAGGCGCAGGTCACGGTGGACGTGCGCACCATCCCGGGCCAGGACCACGCCGAGATCCTCGCGGCCCTGGAGGGGATCGCCGGACGGATCCGCGAGGCCGACCCACGCACGCAGGTCTCGCTGCAGGTGGTCGACGATCGACCCTGGACCGAGACGCCCCGCACCGACCCCATCGTGCGGGCGGTGGAGCGGGCCTGCCGGGCGGCGCTGGACCGCGCCCCGCGCTACGGAGGCGTGCCGGGAGCCACCGACGGCACGTTTCTCCGCGCCTGGGCCGGCATGCCCATCGTCACCGTCGGCCCCGGCCACCGGCAGATCCCGCATCAGGCGGATGAGTTCGTGGACATCGGCGAACTCGTGGACGCGGCCCGGCTCTACGCCGCCGCGATCGTATTCTTCCTCGGGGAGGAGTCGGCGCCATGAGGTACGAGCGGTTGTTCCGGCTGGACGGCCTGGTGGCGGTCGTGGTGGGCGCAGGATCGGGCATCGGCGCGGCGGCGGCGCGCGGCCTGGCGGCCTTCGGCGCCCGCGTGGTCTGCGCGGACGTGAACCTCGCCTCAGCCCAGGCCACCGCCGCAGCCATCGCTGATGCGGGCGGCGTCGCGGAGGCGGCCTCGGTGGACGTCACCGACTCCGCCAGCGTGGCCGGCCTCGTGGACGGCGTCGTGGCGCGATGGAGCAGCCTCGACATCCTGGTCGCCACTCCCGGTATCAACGTCCGCAAACCGCTGCTGCGCTACGGGGACGACGAGTTCGATCGCGTCGTCGGCCTGAACCTCAAGGGCACGTTCCGGCTGCTGCGCGCCGTCGGGAAGGTGATGGCCGGCCAGGGCCGGGGCAGCATCATCGTCTTCTCGTCGATCCGCTCGCAGGTCGTGGAACCCGGTCAGGGGATCTACGCGGCCACCAAGGCAGGCATGGTCCAGATGGCGCGGGCGCTGGCCGCCGAACTCGGACCGGACGGCGTGCGCGTGAACGCCATCGCGCCGGGCGTGGTGGACACCCCGCTGACCAGACCCATCAAGGAGCGCCCCGAGTGGTACCAGGCGTACGCAGCGAAGTCGGCGCTGGGCCGGTGGGCGTCGGCGGACGAGATGGTGGGCCCGGTCGTCTTCCTGGCGTCGGAGGCCAGCAGTTTTGTCACCGGCGCGGTCCTCGTCGTCGACGGCGGATGGACGGCGGTGGACGGGAGGTTTACGCCGCCGTTGTAGGAGCCCGATGCTCTGCTGTGAGCAGCACCACCGTGACCTCCGTCGGCCCATGGGCCCCCAGCACCGGCACCAGCCCGATGTCTGCGCTGCGGCTGGGCCCGGTAATCAGGGTGAGGGCCGACGGCAGGGCGTCCAGCCGGGCGAACAGGGCGGACAGGTGCGGGACGATGCGGTCGGCGCGCAGGAGGGCCAGGTGGATCGGGGGCAGTAGCGATGTGATCCGCGGCCGGTCCGGCGCGCTGGCCAGCACCAGGGTCGCCGTCTCCGCGACGGCCCAGTCGGCGCCGGTGATGCCGACGTCGGCGTCTGCCACGGCCTCAGGCACGGCGCCCGGGGACAGGACTTCGACGCCGCGCGTCCGCAACCGCTCGACGATCGGGGCCAGGTCGGGGTCGGTCCAAACCGCGGCCCGCCGCGCGCCGCGCTGTCCGCACCACGCGGCCACCTGACCGGCCGCCTCGTCCACCGACGCGGTCCGCACCACCTGCACGCCGAGGTCTTGTGCCCGCTCGATGAAGTGGACGACGGGATCGGCAGGGATGCGGGGCGCGGGGATCTCCGGATAGTCGGAGCGCGGCACCTGGCCCAGCGCCGCGCGGATTCCTTCCAGGACCACATCGCGGTTCATCAGAGGGATCCCCTCGAAGACCCGCTCGCGCCGCGCGCCACTGCGCCCCGTTCCTGTCGCATCGAGGCCCACCGGTCCCGAAACGGTCTGGCGGCCAGCGGCGGCGCCGTGCGGTGGTCGGTCCATCCCGACCACGGATAGGGCAGGCGCTCGATCCGACCCCGACGGACGACCAGACGCTGCAGCCACCGTCCGAGGCGGCCAAGCGCCCTCAGCCGCGCAGGACTCCGCATCAGGAAGGTCCAGCCCCGGGCGAACAGGCGGTCCGGCCGGCCGACGTACCCGCTCCGGACGGCGCGGGCCCGCAGGACCAGCAGCATGCGCGGGATGTCGATCTTCACGGGGCACACCTCCGCGCAGGCCCCGCACAGCGTGGAGGCGAACGGCAGCCTGCTGGCCCGGTCGAGTCCTTCGAGGACCGGCGTGACCACCGCACCGATCGGCCCGCCGTAGACCGCGCCGTAGGCGTGCCCGCCGACCCGCTCGAAGACCGGGCAGACGTTCTGGCACGCCCCGCAGCGGATGCACCGGAGGGCCTCGCGCAGGTCGGGGTCCGCCAGCAGCCGGATCCGCCCGTTGTCGAGGATGATCAGGTGCAGTTCCTCTGGCCCGTCGATCTCGCCGGCCCGCCGCGGGCCGGTGAGCAGCGAGACGTAGACGCTGGCGCGCTGGCCGGTGCCGCTGCGCGCGAGCAGCCGCAGGAAGACGCCCAGGTCGGCCAGGCGCGGGATGACCTTCTCGATGCCCATCACCGCCACGTGGACGCGGGGCAGCGTCGTGGTGAATCGGGCGTTCCCTTCATTCTCGACGATCACCAGCGTGCCCGTCTCGGCGACGGCGAAGTTCACCCCCGAGATCCCCATGTCCGCGGCCAGGAAGTCGGAGCGCAGGGCCTCCCGCGCCACCCGGGCCAGGTCCTCCGGCCGCTCGTACCGGGGCACGCCGAGCCTGGCCGAGAACAGTTCCGCGATCGCCGCCGTGGACTTGTGGACGGCCGGCGCGATGAGGTGGCTGGGGGCCTCCCCGGCGAGTTGGAGGACGTACTCGCCCAGGTCCGTCTCCACCACGGTGGCGCCGACGGCCTCCAGCGCCGCATTCAGGTGGATCTCCTCGGTGGTCATGGACTTGCTCTTCACGATGCGGCGCGCCCCCCGGGTACGGACCAGGCCGGTGATGATCTGCCGGGCCGCGTCCGCATCGGTGGCCCAGTGGACGAGGCCGCCCCGAGCCGTCACCTCAGCCTCCAGGCGCGTCAAGAGCCCGTCCAGGTGGGCGAGGGCGGAGTCCTTGATGCGGGCCGCCGCCACCCGCAGGTCCTCCCACTCGGGCACTTCGGCGGCGGCGGCGTCCCGCTGCTTCCTGAGGCTCGGGAGGGCGACGCCCAGCGAGCGCTGCAGGGCCGAATCCTGCAACGCCCGCTCGGTGTTGCCGATGATGTCGATGGAGGAGGGTCTGTGCCCGCTCACCTGCGTCCCCGGTCTTTCACCCTGCGGCCAGGATCTCGGCCAGGTGGACCGCCCGGACGCGGCTGCCTCGGCGGGCGAGCCCGCCGGCGAGGTGCATCAGACAACTCGCGTCGGTGGCGGTGACGACGTCCGCGCCGCTGGATTCGATGGCGTCCAGCTTGGCAGACAGCATCGCGCCTGAGAGCGCCGAGAACTTGACCGCGAAGAACCCGCCGAAGCCGCAGCACTCCTCAGCCCTCGGCAGGGCCACCAGGCGCAGGTCCCGCACCGCCGCCAGCAGCCGCAGTGGCTCCTCGCGCAGGCCCAGACCGCGCAGCCCGTGGCAGGAGGGGTGGTAGGCCACGGCCGCCGGAAACCGCGCGCCCAGCTCGACGACGCCCAGCACGCGCACCAGGTACTCGCTCAATTCGTAGGTCCGGTGGGCCAGGCCGCGAACCCGGGCGGCCAGTGCCGGAGCGTCGCGGAACAGGCGCGGGTACCACTCGCGGACCATCGCCGCGCACGACCCCGACGGCGTCACGACCGCCGCCGCATCCCCGAAGACGTCCAGGAACCGTCCGCCCAGCACCCGGGCTTCGTCCCAGAACCCGTCGTTGAACGTGGCCTGGCCGCAGCAGGTCTGCCCCTGCGGAAAAGAGACTGCGCAGCCTGCGCGCTGGAGCACGCGGACTGCGGCCTCGCCGATCTGGGGAAACCACTGGTCGATCAGGCAGGTGACGAACAGCGCGACTGGCCCCACCGGATCATCCCGCCGGTGGCCTACCATGCGGTGATCCGCGCGCGCATGGCTAGAGCAGCGCGGCCGCCTCCCCGACGGCGCCCTGGGGGAGGCGCACGCCCTCGGTGGCCAGCACCGTTTCCAGCGCCTTCAGCAGGAGCGTCACCCACCGCGGCTGGCTCGAGTAGCCCATCAGGCCGATGCGCCAGACCCTGCCCCGCAGGGGTCCGAGTCCGCCGGCGATTTCGATGCCGTATTCGCGCAACAGCCGGCTGCGCACCTGAACGTCGCCTACGCCGTCGGGAATGCGGACCGCCGTGATCGTCGGGGAGCGAGAGGGTTCGTCAGCGAGGACCTGCAGGCCCATGGCCGCCAGGCCCTGCCACAGGGCGCGCGCGTTGCGCCAGTGGCGCTCGACGCGGGCTTCGAGGCTCTCAGCGGCGACGAGCCGCAGCGCCTCGTGCAGCGCGCAGACCAGCGGCGCACAGACGGTGTGGTGGTAGGCGTGCTGCGGACCCCAGTAGGTCCAGAGGAGTTCCAGGTCCAGGTAGAACGTCGCCGGGCGGTGGCGGCCGCGCGTGCGGGCATGGACGGTCACCGGGCTCATGCCGGGCGGCGCGCTCAGGCACTTCTGCGACCCGCTGTAGCACGCGTCGATCTCCCACGCGTCGACCGGGAGGTCGACCCCGCCCAGCGAGGCGACGGCATCCACCAGGATCATGGCGCCGTGCGCATGGGCAATCCGGATCAGGTCCCGGAGCGGCTGCAACACTCCGGTGGAGGTCTCCACGTGGACCGCCGCCACGCAGGAGACCCGGCCCCGGGCCAGTGCGCGCTCCAGGTCGCCGGGATCGACGGGCCGCCCCCACGGTGCCTCGATCCGGACGACCTCGGCGCCGAGGCGTGCGCCGGCCTCCGCCAGGCGGTCCCCGAAGTACCCCGCCGTGCAGACGGCCAGCCGGTCGCCGGGCTTCACCATGTGCAGGAGGACGGCCTCCATCCCGGCGGTGCCGGTGCCTGAGACCGGCAGCGTCAGCTCGTGCTTCGTCTGGAAGACTGCCCGCAGCAGGGACACCACCTCGTCGAGGATGGGCAAGAGGTCGGGATCCAGGTGCCCGAGCAGCGGCCGCGCCAGCGCCGCCGACACCTCGGGCGGGACCAGGCTCGGACCCGGTCCGAGCAGCACCCGCTCATCAGCCATCAGACGCTACTCCTGTTCGCCGCCGGAGACCAGCACTTCCACCCCTGAAGCATTCGGCACCGCCGCCGCGGCCTCCCGCAGGAAGCGCGCGGCCTCTTCCGGCACCACGGGGTTGATGAAGAACCCGGAGCCCCACTCGAACCCGGCCACCTGGGTCAGCCGGGGCATGATCTCCAGGTGCCAGTGGTAGGCGTGCCTCGGCTGGTAGTGGTAGGGCGCGGTGTGCACGATGAAGTTGTAGGGCGGGTTGGCCAGGCAGGTGTGCAGGCAGAGCAGCGCGGCGCGCAGGGCCTCGGCAAACGCCATCATGTCGGCGTCGGTCAGGTCGCCGAAGGAGGCCGCGTGCTCCTTGGGCAGCAGCCAGGTCTCGAACGGGAAGCGGGCCGCGTACGCCTGGACCGCCACGAACCGGTCGTTCTCGAAGACCACGCGCTCCCGCGAGGCGAGTTCCTGCTCGATCATGCGGCAGAAGATGCAGGCGGCGTGGCGGCCGAAGTAGCGCTCGGCCGCCTCCACCTCCTCGGCCGCGCGCTTGGGGATGACTGGCAGCGCGATGAGCTGCGAGTGGGGGTGGGACAGCGACGCGCCGGCGGTGCGGCCATGGTTGCGGAAGAGCAGCCCGTACTCGAAGCGAGGGTCGTTGTCCAGGTCGCGGTACCGCTGGAGGTAGGCGGCGACGACGGCCTTCACGTGGGATGCCAACAGCAGCCCCAAGTGCGTGTGGTGGTCGGGGGTCTCAATGATGACCTCGTGGGCGCCGACGCCGTCGGTGCGCGTGAACATGCCGACTTCGGTGCGGGCGGTGTTCCCTTCGATGCGCAGGGCCGGGTACTTGTTCGAGACGACGCGCACCTGCCAGCCGGGTGTGTTGGGCACGCTGCCCGGAGCGCGGATGGCGAAGAGCTCGGGAGGGGTCATGCCCTCGCGGCCGGGGCAGAAGGGACACCGGCTCTCGTCGTTGATCTCCATCGGTTCGTGCGCGAAGTCGGTCGGGCGCGCCGCCCGCTCGGTGGCAATGATGACCCAGCGACCGGAGATGGGATCGTTGCGGAGCTCAGGCACCCGTGGTCACCCCGTGTCGGCACCTCCCTGGACACATACCCACCCATGATAGCAGATCACCGCCATCGTGCGGACCGCTCCACCGTCAGGTCGTAGAGGGCCCGGTAGCGATCCGCGGCCCGATCCCAGGAGAAGTCGGCGCCCATCCCCACGTGCTGCAACCACCGCCACAGCCCCGGATCCCGGTAGGCGGCGATGGCCCGGCCCACGGTCGCCACCAGCGCCTCGGGGCTGTAGTGGTCGAAGACGAACCCGTTGGCCCGCCCCTGGTGCAGCGTCTCCGGGGTGACGTCGACGATGCTGTCCGCCAGCCCACCGGTGCGCCTGACCACCGGGACCGTCCCGTACCGGAGGCTGTAGAGCTGGTTGAGGCCGGACGGCTCGAACCGCGACGGCATCAGGAAGATGTCGGCGCCGGCCTCGATCCGGTGGGCCAATCCCTCGTCGAACCCGATGACCACCCGGACCTGCTGGGGCCATCGTGCGGTGGCGGCCTGCAGGACGGCCTCGTAGGTGGGGTCGCCGGTCCCCAGGATGACGACCTGGGCGCCGAGACCCACGATCTGCTCCAGCGCCGCCGCCACGAGGTCGAAGCCTTTCTGGGCCACCAGGCGGGCCACGCTGCCGATCAGCGGGGTGTAGGCGTTGTCTGGCAGACCGAGTTCCTGCTGCAGCGCGGCCTTGCACCGTGCCTTTCCCGAGAGGTCGTCGGCGGTGTAGCGCGCAGGGATGAAGGGATCGACGGAGGGATCCCAGCGGCTGTAGTCGACCCCGTTGAGGATGCCGAACAGGTCGGCCGAACGCGCTCGCAGCAGGCCCTCCAGCCCCATCCCGTACTCCTCGGTCTGGATCTCCTGCGCGTACGTCTCGCTCACGGTGCTGATGACGTGCGACCAGACCAAGCCCGCCTTCAGCACGTTCACCCGGCCGTAGAACTCCACCCCGTCCATGACGAAGGCGCTCTCCGGCAGGCCGGTGAGCGGGAACTGCTCGGCGGGAAACAGCCCCTGGTGCGCCAGGTTGTGGATGGTGAAGAGCGTCGGCAGACTGGCGCGGCGGAAGCGCAGGTACGCCGGGATCAGCGCGGCATGCCAGTCGTGGGCGTGGACCAGATCCGGCGTCCAGGTCTCGCTCATCAGGGTCACGGCCGCCTGGCAGAAGAAGGCGAAGCGGAGCAGGTTGTCATCATAATCCCGGCCGCCCTCGCCGTACAGCCCGGGCCGGTCATAGAGCGGCGGCGCATCCACGAAGTAGACGGGGACCCCGTCGGGGAAGGCGCCCCGCCAGATGGTCCCGTCGATCTCCTTGCCGGCGATCACGCTGTGGACCTCTCGGACCGGCTGGAGGCCCTCGCGCGGCGTCCCGCGGTAGAGCGGCATGATGACCCGCACGTCCAGATGCTTGCGCCCAAGCGCAGCCGGGAGCGCGCCGGCCACATCCGCCAGCCCGCCGGTCTTGGCGAACGGGGTGGCCTCGGCCACACAGAACAGGACCTTCACCGACGGATCGCCTCCACTCCCCCTCCCAGGTACGTGCCCAGGTACGGGCCCACGCCCGCCGCCCCCGCAGGTGCGGCTCCGACCAGTCCCAGCCACAGGTCGTTGACGTTGGTGTTGGTCGGCCCGGACACGATGAGGTCGTCCAGCGCCGCGAAGAACGCGTAGGCGTCGTTGTCGGCCAGCGCCGCCTGTGGGTCGAGCCCCCGCTCCCGGGCGCGGGCCAGCGTGGTCCCGTCTGCCACGGCACCGGCGGCGTCGGTGGGCCCGTCGGTCCCGTCGGTCCCGAACGACGCCACGAGGGTCTGGGGGAGACCGGCGATGACCTGCGCGGCGCCCAGAACCAGCTCCTGGTTGCGACCGCCCCGGCCGCTCCCGCGCACCGTCACCGTCGTCTCGCCCCCTGCGACCAGGCACGCGGGCGGACGCACCGGCGCGCCGGTCAGGCGCACCTGGCGGACCGCGGCCCCGAAGTCGGCACCCACCTCACGGGCCTCACCCTGCACATCGGTCGCCTGCACCAGGGTGGCGTACCCCAGCGCCCGGGCGCGGTCAACCGCGGCCCGGGCCGCGAGGGAGATGTCACCCACCACCAGGGTCTGCGTCCGGTCGAAGACCGCATCGCCCGGCTTCGGGGTCTCCGGCACCTCGCCGGCGGCGCCCCGCTCCAGGTAGGCCCGGACGGAGCCGGGGAGCCGGTCGCGCAGGGCATAGCGGTCCACAACCATCAGGGCATCGGCGAAGGTCGTGGGATCGGGCACCGTGGGGCCCGAGGCGATGGCATCGAGGGGATTGCCCAGGACATCCGAGAGGATGAGGGTCACGACCCGTGCGGGCGCGGCGAGGCGCGCCAGCCAGCCGCCCTTGATGCGGGAGAGATGCTTCCGCACGGTGTTGACCTCGGTGATCGTGGCCCCGGACCGCAGCAGCAGGTCCGTGGCGGCAACCTTTTCCTCCAGCGTGATGCCCTCCGCTGGCAGCGGCAGCAACGCCGACCCGCCGCCCGAGATGACCACCAGCACCAGGTCCGCCGTGCCGGCGGACGCCGCGATCTCGGCGATGCGCTGCGCGCCCCGCAGGCCGGCGGCATCCGGCAGAGGATGTCCGGCCTCGATCAACTCGACGCGGCGCAGCGACTCCAGGTACCCGTACTTCGTCGTCACGGCACCCGCGGCGATGCGGGCCCCCAGCAGCGCCTCCAGGGCGGCCGCCATCCGCGCCGAGCCTTTGCCCGCGCCGACCACGAAGATGCGGGATGAGGGGCTCACCTCATGCGCCCGATCGCCGACGACGAGGCGCGACCCCTCCCGGCGGAGGCAGCGGTGCACCGCGGCCATGGGATCTGCCGCCGCTACTGCCGCGCCCAGGATCTGCACCGCGTGGCGGCGCAGCGTGGCGGTCTCCCCGTGGAACAGCCGTTCGTCGACCCTCATGGCGACGGGGGCCACCACGGCCCCCCGGCATTGGGCCGGATGGCCTCCACGTGGACCTCGCGGAGGCCCTCGGCCTCCAGCGCCGCCCTGACCACATCGCGCGCCAGCGGCGCCAGGTTGTTGACTTCGCTGAGGTGGACCAGGTGGACGGTCTGGGGACCTCCCGTGGCGATTCCCACCGCCGCGCGTGCGGCTCCGTCGTTGGAGAGGTGGCCGTGGAGGCCGACGATCCGGTTCTTGAGAAACCACGGGTAGGAGGACACGCCCATCAGCCGAAGATCATAGTTGGCCTCGATCAGGAACAGGTCGACTCCCCGCGCACGGTCCAGCAGCTCGTCGGTCACATCGCCGAGGTCGCACGCGACGGCCGCCCGGAGCCCGCCGCACGTGAGGAGGAACCCCACAGGTTCGGCGGCGTCGTGGGGCAACGGGAAGGCGGTCACCTCCATCGGCCCCACGGCAAACGGCTGGCCGGTCCGGAAGACCTCGACCCGCACCCCCGCCAGCTGCGGCCCTGCGGCTCGCAGCGTCGCCTCATTGACCAGGACCACGGCGCCAGTCGCCCGCGCCGCGGCTGGCGTGCCCCGGAGGTGATCGTCGTGCTCGTGGGTCTGCAGGATGGCGTCCAGGCGGAGCGTCCCGCCGCCCGCCTCCAGGTCCCGCAGCAGGGTCTCGGCGGGCAGCCCGGCGTCGATCAGCACACGGGTGCGGCCCGCCTCGACCAGGATGGCATTGCCAGCGCTTCCGCTCCGGAGGACACGCACGCGCAGAGGGCTCGGTAGGGACGAAGAGGACATGGAGCCCGACACCCATGCAGGGTTCGGTGGGGAGGCGGCCTCTCCTCTCGGGCGGCTCAGTCATACCCCAGTTCGGCCAGCCGTTCCTCGTCGAACCCGAAGTAGTGCGCGATCTCGTGGACGACGGTACGGCGGATCTCTTCGCGCATCTCCTCTTCGGAGTCGCAGGCCTCTTCCAGCGGGCCCTGGAAGATGGTGATGACGTCGGGCAGGGTGTAGGGGAGCAGCGGGCTGCGCTCCGGCAGCGGCGTCCCCTGGTAGAGGCCGAAGAGGGTATCTCCGGGCTCCAGATCCACCGACGCGAGGTGCTCCTCGGTGGGCCAGTCATCCACCACGATCTCGACGTTGTCCAGGGCGCTGCGCAGGTCCGGGGGGATGCCCCGCAGGGCCTCGGCGACGAGCTGCTCGAAGCGTTTGCGGCTGAGACGCATCATCCGCGACCCAGGATACCACGGGCCGGGAGGCGCCGCGCCGCCGGGGGCGAAGAGGGTTCGGGCGGCCGGTGCATCCGTCGCCCGCCGCTGCGTGGAGGGTGCACGCCATGCCGGTGAGATGGCTCCAGATCGCCGTCACATCCAAAGAGCACACCCAGGCGATTGACATCACCGAGGCCGTGGCCCGGGCGTGCGCGGCCGACGGCGCCCGAGACGGCCTGGTGCTGGTGTACTGTCCCCACACGACGGCGGGAGTTCTGATCCAGGAAGCCGAGCCCGGGCTGCTGCGCGACCTGGAGGGGTGGCTGGCGAAGGCCGTGCCGCCCGACGCCCCCTACCGCCACAACCGGGCAGACGACAACGCCGCCAGCCACCTGCGCGCCGTGGTGGCAGGCTCAAGCGCCATCGTCCCGTTGCAGGGCGGCCGGCTCGGCCTGGGCACCTGGCAGCGGATCATCTTCGTCGAACTGGACGGGCCGCGCCGGCGCGAAGTCCGCCTCGGGCTGGTGACGTAGCGAGCCATTCGGCACCGTGGGGGAGGGTTCGGTGCATGGACGGAACCCCGGATCACCAACGTCTCTCCCTGGTGCCGGCAATCCCGGCGCACAACTACTCCACCCATCCCCGCGTCCGCTCCACGGCCTTCTTCCACCCGCGCAGCGCCTCCTCGCGCCGGTCGGCATCCCATGACGGTTCGAAGGTCCGCTCAGCCCGCCACAGCCGCCGAAGGTCATCGGGAGATCCGAACGCGCCCACGGCCAGGCCGGCCGCATACGCCGCGCCCAGCGCGGTGGTCTCGCGCACCGCCGGCCGCACCACCGGCACGCCGAGGATGTCCGCCTGCAGCTGCATGAGGAAGTTGTTGGCCGACGCGCCCCCGTCGACTTTCAGAACACTGACCGGCGTACCGGAATCCGCGACCATGGCGTCCAGGACCTCCCGGCTCTGGAAGCAGATCGCCTCCAGCGTGGCGCGAACCAGGTGGGCCTTGGTGACGAACCGCGTCAGCCCCACGATGGCGCCCCGCGCGCGCATGTCCCAGTGCGGGGCGAACAGGCCCGAGAACGCCGGCACGAAGTAGATCCCCCCCGCATCGGGGACCTGCTGCGCGATCGCCTCGGTCTCCGCCGCGGTCGT
>JAVKID010000070.1:0-15562 GCA_031459655.1 Candidatus Fervidifonticultor octavus
CCTGCAGAACGCGGCGAGCGTGGCCGGGTTGCTGCTGACGACTGAGGCCATGGTGGTCGAGAAGCCCGAGGAGGAGAAGCCGGCGGCGACGCCGCCGATGCCGCCGATGTAGCGCGGCGGCCGGCGCTCCACGGATGCGGGAGCCCGGTGGCGCGGGAACAGGCCACCGGGCTCCCGTCGTTGGAAGCGGAGGACCGAAGGCGGCATCGCGCCGACGATCCCCCGATGAGAGGGAGGCCATGGGACGCGTCACCGTATTGCTGTGCGCCATCGCGCTGGTCGGGACCACCGCGGTGTCCCCGGTCAGGGGAGCCGCTCCCACCCCGGCCGGACTGCAGCGCTTCGTGATCGTGCCGGCCGAGTCCAGCGTGACCTACCGGGTGGCGGAGGTCTTCCTCAACGAGGGGAACCGGCTGAACATCGCGGTCGGTGTCACCAACGCGGTCCGCGGCGAGATCCTGATCGACCGGGCGCGTCCGGCGAACAGCCGGATCGGGGTCATCACCGTGGACATCAGCCAGTTCCGATCCGACAGCGCCCGCCGGGACAACGCGATCCGGACCCGCTGGCTGGAGTCCGCCCGATTCCCCCTCGCCGAGTTCACGCCGACCTCGATTCAGGGCCTGCCGGAGACCTATCAGGACGGCCGCGACCTCTCCCTGCAGGTCGCAGGGAACCTCAAGGTCCGCGACGTGACCCGTCCGACCACCTTCGCCGTGACGCTCAAACTCGACGGTGAGACGCTGACCGGAACCGCCACCACCACCATCAGGATGACCGACTTCGGCTTCGACCCACCCTCGATCCTGGGGATCCTCCGGGCCGAGAATGAGGCCCGCCTGGAATTCCGGTTCACTGCCCGCCCGGCCTCCGGGACTTCGTAGACTTCCTGCTGCCGTCGCTTCTCGCCGGACTTGCTAATGTCCGTGGTCTATGCTAGTCTAGCATCGGCAGCGGGTAGTAGTGCCTTCATCCTGGCATTTTTTCCGAACAATATATGGCGAATCGTCGAACTTTGTTCGTTATTGGAGGAGGCGGCAGGGAACACGCCCTGGCCTGGCACCTCAGCAGGTGCTACCCGCGCTCCCGTCTGTGCTGCGCCCCAGGGAACCCCGGGATCGCCCGCGTCGCCACATGTCTTCCAATTCCACCGCACCACCTGACGGCGCTCGCGGATGCCGCCGCTGCGCTGGGAGCCGACCTGACGATCGTCGGGCCTGAAGCGCCCCTGGTCGCAGGGCTGGCCGACCTCTTCCGGGCGCGCGGCCTCCCCGTGCTGGGACCGAGCGCCGCCGCCGCCGCGCTGGAGGGCAGCAAAGCCTTCGCCAAAACCTTCATGCAGCGGCACGGGATTCCCACGGCGCGCCACGGCGTCTTCGACGAGGTGGGCGCGGCGCTGGCCTACATCGAGCAGGCCTCCGGTCCGCTGGTCGTCAAGGCCGACGGCCTGGCCGCCGGCAAGGGCGTCGTGGTCTGCGATGAGCCGGATCAGGCGCGTGATGCAGCCCGGGCGATGCTCGCCGGCGCCTTCGGCCAGGCCGGCCGGCGCATCGTGATCGAGGAGCGCCTGGAGGGCGAAGAGGTCAGCGTCTTCGCCCTGGTGGACGGCGAGGCTGCGGCCCTGCTGCCCGCGGCCCAGGACCACAAGCGCCTCGGCGACGGCGACTGGGGTCCCAACACCGGCGGCATGGGGGCCGCCGCGCCGTATCCCCTGTCCGAGGCGCTCCGCAGACGGATCCTGCGCGAGATCATCGAGCCGGTCGCCCGCGCGATGTGCGCGGAAGGGCATCCTTACCGTGGTGTGCTCTTTGCGGGCCTGATGCTCACGCGGGACGGTCCGAAGGTGCTGGAGTTCAACTGCCGCCTCGGCGACCCCGAGGCGCAGGTGATCCTCCCGCTGCTTCGGATCGGCCTGCCCGACGCCGTCGATGCGCTGCACGCCGGGCGGCTGGGCGCGCACGATCTCGCGACCCTCGAAGGGGCGGCCGTGGGGGTCGTGCTGGCCGCACGGGGGTATCCGGGCGCCCCGGAGGTCGGCGTCCCGGTCGAGGGCCTCGAGGCCGCCGCGAGAGACGCGCTGGTCTTCCACGGCGGGACAGCAGAGCGCGACGGCCAGGTGGTCACCGCCGGCGGCCGCGTGGTGACCGTTGTCGGATACGATGCCACGCCGGGGGCGGCCCGGGAGCGCGCCTATCGCGCGGTGGCGTCCGTGGCCTTTGCCGGCATGCAGTACCGCCGTGACATCGGCGCCAGGCTGCTGGCCGCGCCGGTCGCCGGGAGGACGTAGGCGATGCCGGTCACTGCGGTCGTGGGAGGACACTGGGGGGACGAGGGCAAGGGCAAGGTGGTCGATGCCCTGGCGGGCGAGGCCGACCTCGTGATCCGCTACAACGGCGGGTCGAATGCCGGCCACACGGTCGTGGACGCGCGAGGGATCTTCCGCCTCCACCTCGTCCCGTGCGGGGTCCTGCACCCTGGGGTGACCTGCTTGATCGGTCCCGGGGTCGTCGTGAACCCGGATGTCCTGATCGAAGAACTGGCGACCCTGGAGGGCCAGGGCATCTCCACGCGCAACGTGGTGATCTCGAGCCGGGCGCATCTGGTGTTTCCCCACCACATCGCCCTCGACATCCACGAGGAGGAACTGCGGGGAGCCGGACGGCACGGGACCACGAAGCAGGGGATCTGGCCGGCCTATGCGGACAAGGTCGGCCGCGTCGGCGTCCGCGTGGGGGATCTGCTGCACCCCGACGTCCTGGCCGCGCAGGTGCACCATCAGGTGGCCCGCGCCAACCGTATCCTGGCCGAGGCCGGCGGCGCCGGACCGATCGACCCCGATGCGGTCCTGGAGCGGTGCCGGCGGTGGCGCGAGGTCCTGGGGCCTCGGATCGTGGACAGCCACCTCCTGGTGCAGAAGGCGCTGCGCGCCCACCAGCGGATCCTCCTGGAAGGGCACCTGGGCGTGATGCGCGACCTGGACTGGGGTGTCTACCCGTACGTGACGTCGTCCACCTGCCTGCCCGGGGGCGCGGCCGCGGGCGCCGGGATTCCGGCCGGTCGAATCACCCGCGTGATCGGGGTTGTGAAGGCCTACACGACGGCGGTGGGCTCGGGCCCCATGCCGACCGAACTCCACGACGAGACCGCCCGGCGCATTCGCGAGGTCGGCGGCGAGTTCGGCACAACCACGGGCCGGCCGCGGCGGTGCGGATGGTTCGACGCCCCGGCCGCCCGGTTTGCCGCCGAGGTGGCCGGGTTCACCGAACTGGCCGTGATGAAACTCGACGTGCTGGACGGCATGGATCACGTGAAGATCTGCACGGCCTACCGCCACCGCGGTGCGCTGCTCGAGGCGATGCCGGACACCCAGGTGCTCTTCGAGGTCGAGCCGGTCTACGAGACCCTGCCGGGCTGGCGGCTGCCGGAACGCGTGGAGCACGTGGACGATCTGCCGGCGACCGCCCGGCTGTTCCTCGACCGCCTGGCCGCGCTCTGCGGCGTGCCGGTAACGATAGTCGGGCTGGGCCGCGGCCGGGAGGACCTGCTGCACATCGCCCAGTCGGCCGGCTCGGAGGTCCGGCGGTGATCGACCGCTATGCCACGCCCGAGATGCGCGCCCTGTGGGCCCCCGAGGCGAAGTTCGCGCTGTGGCTCGAGATCGAACTCCTCACGGTGGAGGCCCAGGCGGAGCGGGGGATGGTGCCCCGCGAGGTCGCCGAGCGCCTGAGGCGGCTGGCGCGCTGCGGGACACCCGAGCGCATCGACGAGATCGAGCGGACCCAGACCCAGCACGACGTGGTGGCGTTCCTGCGCTCGGTGGCGGAGCTGACCGGTCCCGACGCGGCGTACCTGCACCGGGGATTGGGCTCCTCGGATGTGGTGGACACCGCGCAGTCGGTCCTGCTGGTGCGCGCCGCCGACCTGATCCTCGACGCCCTGGATCGGGTCCGCCGCGCCACCGCCGAACTCGCCGACCGGCACCGGTACACGGTGATGGCTGGCCGCACCCACGGCATCCAGGCCGAGCCCATCACCTTCGGCGTGAAGGTGGCCGTCTGGCACGCGGAACTGGGCCGCGCCGAAGCGCGGGTGCGGGCGGCGCGGGAGGCCGTGCGGGTCGGAAAACTGTCGGGGGAGGCCGGGACGTTCGCCCACAACCCGCCCGAGGTCGAGGCCGCGGTGTGCGCGCGGCTCGGGCTCACCCCGGCGCCGGCCAGCACGCAGATCCTTCAGCGTGACCGCCACGCCGAGTACGTGGCCGCGCTGGCCATCCTGGCCGGGACCATCGAGAAGATCGCCACCGAGATCCGCGCCCTGCAGCGGTCGGAGATCCGCGAGGTGGAGGAGCCCTTCGCCGCGGGCCAGACCGGCTCGTCCGCGATGCCGCACAAGCGCAACCCCATGCTCTGCGAGCGGCTGGCAGGTCTGGCGCGCCTCGTGCGGGGCGCGGCGCTGGCGGCGATGGAGAACCAGGTCCTGTGGGGCGAGCGGGACATCAGCCACTCATCCGCCGAGCGCGTGATCTTCCCCCAGGCGACCGGGCTCGTCCACTACATGTTGAAGACCCTGCACCACGTCCTGACCGGGCTCCGCGTGTACCCCGAGGCGATGCGGCGCAACATGGACGCGGGAGGCGGCCTCGTCTTCAGCCACCGGGTGCTGCTGGCCCTGATCGAGAAGGGCCGGCCCCGCGAGGAGGCCTACCGTCTCGTCCAGGAAGCGGCGGCGGCGGCGCAGGAGGGCCGGGGGCGCTTCAGGGACCTCATCGGGGCCTCCGGCCTGCTGTCGCCCGCCGAACTCGACGCCTGCTTCGACCTGACTCCCTACCTCGAGCACGTGGACGCGATCCTGGAGCGCGCCGGGATCCCGCGCGGGGTGCCCTCGGCATCTCCGCCGGCGGCCCTGGGCGGTCGAGGGACAGGCCGGTGAGCCGGCCGGTCGCCGCCGCGATCGCGACGACCGACCTGCCATTTCCGCCGTTTGGCCGCGGCAAGGTCCGCGACGTCTACGAGATCGCCGGCGCCCTGCTGATCGTGGCGACAGACCGCATCTCGGCCTTCGACCACGTCCTGCCGACGCCTGTGCCCGACAAGGGTCGGATCCTCTCGCAGCTCTCGGCGTTCTGGTTCGACCAGACGCGGGGCATCGTGGAAAACCACGTGATCGAAACGGACGTGGCCCGCATGCCCGAGGCCGTGCGGGCCCACGCCGCGGTGCTCGACGGCCGGGCGATGCTGGTGCGGCGCGCGCGGCGGATCGACGTCGAGTGCGTCGTGCGGGGGTATCTGGCGGGGTCGGGATGGAAGGACTACCAGCGCGACGGCGCCATCTGCGGGGTGCGCCTGCCGCCGGGGCTGACCGAGGGGTCAGCGCTGCCGGACCCGGTCTTCACGCCGGCGACCAAGGCGGCCTCGGGCCACGACCAGAACATCGGGTTCGACGACGTCGTGCGTCTCGTCGGCGGGGTCCTGGCCGACCGCCTCCGGAGCGTCAGCCTGGCGCTGTACCGGCACGCCAGCCGGCATGCGGCCGCCTGCGGCCTGATCCTGGCGGATACCAAGTTCGAGTTCGGGTTGATCGATGAACCGGACGGCCAGGACGTGATCCTCATCGATGAGGCCCTGACGCCCGACTCCTCCCGGTACTGGGACGCCCGGGCGCATGCCGGAGGATCGCTGGTCTCGTTCGACAAGCAGTTCGTCCGCGACTATCTGATCGAGATCGGCTGGAACCGGGAGCCCCCGGCGCCGCCGCTGCCGGCAAGCGTCATCGCCGCCACGCGCGAACGCTACCTGGAGACCTACCGGCGCCTGACCGGAAAGGAGATCGCCTGATGCCGACCGTCCGCATCACGATCATGCTCAAGCCCGGTGTGCTGGACGCGCCGGGACAGGCCGTCCTGCAGGGCCTGCGGGCGCTGGGCTATGAGGTCGAGGGCGTCCGCATGGGCAAGGTGGTGGAACTCGCCGTGCCCGAGCCGATGCGGGGACGCCTCGACGAGATGTGCCGCCGCTTCCTGGCCAATCCCCTGATCGAGACCTGGCGGATCGAGGACCTGGAGGCCGTGCGGTGAGCGGTCGGACGACGTGGGGGGTGGTGACCTTCCCGGGGTCGAACTGCGACCGGGACTGCCAGCACGTCCTGCGCGCCATCCTCGGGCAGACCGTGGTGGAGGTCTGGCACGAGAATCGGTCGCTGGACGGCATCGACGCCCTGGTCCTGCCCGGCGGGTTTTCCTACGGCGACTACCTGCGCAGCGGCGCAGTGGCGGCCACCGCGCCCGTCATGGGAGCCGTGCGGGCGTTCGCCGCCTCCGGCCGGCCGGTGCTGGGGATCTGCAACGGGTTCCAGGTCCTGACCGAGGCGGGGCTGCTCCCAGGGGCGCTGGTGCGCAACCGCGGTCTGCGCTTCAGGTGCGCGGCGGCCTGGGTGCGCGTGGAGTCCACCGAGACGCCGTTCACCGCCGGCCTCCGCGCAGGGCAGATCATGCAGATGCCGATCGCCCACGGCGACGGGGCGTACCTGGCCGCCCCGGAGGCGATTGCGGCGCTGGACGCGCAGCGCCGCGTCGTGTTCCGCTACTGCGACCGGAGCGGCCGGGAGGTCCCCGCGGCGAATCCCAATGGCTCCCTCGCCCACATCGCCGGGATCGCCAGCCCCGCGGGCAACGTCGTGGGCCTCATGCCCCATCCCGAGCGGGCCAGCGAACTCCTGCTGGGCTCGACCGACGGCCGGGCGCTCTTCGAGTCGGCCGTGACCTGGATGCTGGGACGCCGCGCGCCGGCGGCAGGGGGCGTGCGGTGACCCGGCCGGGCACAGCCGATCCGGTCGCAGGCTCGGGACTGTCCGAGCCGGACTACCGGGAGCTCTGCCGCCGCCTGGGCCGCGAGCCCAACCCCATCGAGGCCCGCATGGTCGGCGTGATGTGGTCGGAGCACTGCGGCTACAAGCACTCCAAGCGGGCGCTGCGCCGGCTCCCGGCGTCCTCGCCGCGGGTCCTGGGCGGGCCCGGTGAGCACGCCGGGGTCGTCGCCATCACGGCCGACTGGGCGATCGCGTTCAAGATGGAGAGCCACAACCACCCCAGCGCCGTCGACCCGTACCACGGCGCCGCCACCGGCGTGGGGGGGATCATCCGCGACGTGCTGGCCATGGGCGCGCGCCCCATCGCCCTGCTGGACTCGCTGCGGTTCGGCCCGCTGGCAGAGGCCCGCACGCGCCGCCTCTGCGGGGGGGTGATCGCCGGCATCGCCGGCTACGGCAATGCGATCGGCGTGCCGACGGTCGGCGGAGAACTGCGGACCGATCCCTGCTACCGGGACACCCCCCTGGTCAACGTGGCGTGTCTGGGCCTGGTCCGCGTCGGCGCCGTGGCCCATGCCAGGGCGTCTGGGCCCGGCAACGCGGTCCTCTACGTCGGCGCGCGCACCGGCCGCGACGGGATCGGCGGCGCATCTTTCGCGTCGGCGGACCTGGACGAGGACCGCGAGGCAGAAGACCGCGCCTCAGTGCAGATGGGCGACCCCTTCACCGGCAAGCTCCTCATCGAGGCCACGCTGGAGGCGCTGGCCGAGGGGACGGTCGTCGCCGTGCAGGACATGGGCGCGGCCGGCCTGACCTGCGCGGCCAGCGAGATGGCCGCGCGCGGCGGCGTGGGCATGACCCTCGACCTGGACCGGGTGCCGCTGCGCGAGCCCCGCATGCGGCCCGAGGAGATCCTGCTGTCCGAGTCCCAGGAGCGGATGCTCCTGGTCGTCCCGCAGGCCGCGGTGGACCGCGTGACCGCGGTCTACCGCAAGTGGGGCCTGGTCGCCGAGGCGATCGGCACCGTGACGGCCTCACCGCGGCTGCACGTGCTCGCCGGCGGGAGGACCGTTGCAGATCTCCCGCCCGAGGTCCTCGCCGACGCACCCGCCTACGAGCCCGCTGCACAGGCTCCGGACGATCTTGAAGCGCGCTGGCGCCTGCAGCCGGGGTCGGTGCCCGCCACCGATCCGGCCGGCGCCCTGCTGGCCCTCCTCGGCGATCCCGATGTCGCTTCCAAGCGCGCGGTCTTCGAGCAGTACGACCACATGGTCGGCATCCGCACGGTGATGCCGCCCGGCGCAGATGCGGCGGTGCTGCGCCTCCTCGAGGCGCCGCCGCTGGGGTTGGCGCTGACGGCGGACGGGAACGGGCGCTGGTGTGCCGCCGATCCCCGGCGCGGCGCGGCGCTGTCGGTGCTGGAGGCCGCCAGCAACCTGGCCTGCGTCGGGGCACGGCCGCTGGCGGTCACCGACTGCCTGAACTTCGGCAACCCGGAGCGTCCGCAGGTCTTCTGGGCGTTCTGCGAGGCGATCGACGGGATCGCCGAAGCGTGCCTGGCCCTGGACGTTCCGGTCATCGGCGGCAACGTGTCGTTCTACAACGGGGCGGAAGGCCGGGGAGATGGCGGAGCGATCTCCCCCACGCCCGTGATCGGGATGGTGGGACTGGTGGACGATGTGGGTCGCCTCCCCCCTCCGGGGTTCCGGGACGATGGCGATCTCGTCGTGCTGCTGGGAGGTAGCCGGGCGGGTCTGGGAGCCAGTCTGTACGTGCGCCACGTTAGCGGCCGCTCCCTGGGCCGACCCGCCGACCCCGCGCTGCGGGAGTCGGTGCCGGCGATTCGGTGCGCGGCCGACGCGGTCCGCGCGGGCCTGGTCGTCTCGATGCACGACTGCAGCGACGGCGGCCTGCTGGTCGCGCTCGCCGAGGCCTGCGTGCTCGGCGGCCGCGGCGCCTCGGTCGCCCTCCCGCGAGATCCGGACGTCTGGTTCGGCGAGGCGCCGGCGCGGTTCGTCGCCTCGGTGCCCCCGAACAGGCTGGAGGCGCTGGAGATGCTGGCCCGCAGGCACGGCGTCCCGTGGGCAGTTATCGGCCGGGTCGGTGGGGAGGCCTTGCGCGTCAGCCCGAGCGGGGATGCGGGGACGCCCGTTGAGGTCGCGGTCGAGACCCTGGCCGCGGCCTGGAGCGGCCTGGAGGTCTAGCGGATGACTGCGCCTGCAGGCATCTGGAAGGAAGAATGCGGCGTCAGCGGGGTGTACTGCACCGACGGCCAGCCCGCCGCGGCCCTGGTCCACGTGGCGCTCTATGCGCTCCAGCACCGCGGCCAGGAGTCGGCCGGCATCGCCGCCTGGGACGGCGAGGTCCTGCGCCACCACCGCGGGATGGGGCTCGTCGCCCACGTGTTCGACCACGACCGGATCGCCGCGCTGCCGGGTGAGGTGGCCATCGGCCATGTGCGCTATGCGACCATGGGCTCCGCGCGGATCGAGAACGCCCAGCCGTTCGTCGTCGCCTCTCCGTGGGGCCCGGTGGCCATCGCGCACAACGGCAACCTCATCAACGCGCCGGCCCTGCGCCGCGAACTCGAAGCCGGCGGCGTCTTGTTCCGGGCGACCACCGACAGCGAGATGATCGCGCACCTGATCGCCCGCGCGCCGGCGGAGAGCGCCGAGGACGCCGTTGCCTACTGCATGACCCGCATCGAGGGGGCCTACACCGTGGCCGCGATCGTCGAGGGGCGGCTCTACGGCTTCTCCGACGACCGCGCGATCCGCCCGCTGGTGGTGGGACGGGGGCCCGGATTCTGGACCTTGGCGTCGGAGTCCTGCGCGCTCGACCACCTGGGCGCCGGGCCGGTCTGCGAGGTGGCTCCCGGGCAACTCGTGATCCTGGACGGCACGGGCCTGCGCACGCGGCAGGTGCTCCCGGTGACGCATCCGGCGCACTGCGTCTTCGAGTACATCTACTTCGCCCGCCCGGACACCGTGCTGCGCGGGCGGAACGTGCACCAGGTCCGGCGCCGCATGGGCCGCATCCTGGCCCGCGAGCATCCGGCCGCCGCCGACGTCGTGATCGCGGTGCCCGACTCCGGGACCTCGGCGGCCATGGGCTTCGCCGAGGTCGCCCATCTGCCGTTCGAGGTCGGCCTCATCAAGAACCGGTACATCGGCCGCACCTTCATTCAGCCGGACCAGGCCACGCGCGACTTCGGCGTGCGACTGAAACTCAACCCTAACGTGGAGGTCATCGGGGGCCGGCGCGTGGTCCTGGTGGACGACTCCATCGTGCGGGGCACCACCTCCGGCCGGATCGTCAGGCTGTTGAGGGCGGCGGGGGCGCGCCAGGTCCACGTGCGGATCTCCTCGCCGCCGATCCGGCACGCGTGCTACTACGGCATCGACACCAGCACCCGGGGCGAACTCATTGCCGCCCGCATCGACGTGGAGACGATCCGGCGGATGATCGATGCCGATTCGCTGGGCTATCTGAGCCAGGAGGGGCTCGTCGAGGCTGTGGGCCTGCCGGATAGGATGCTCTGCATGGCTTGCCTGGACGGCCGCTATCCGACGCGGGTGCCGACCGAGGAGGAGGCCGGCCGCGCGGCCCTCGACGCCTTCGCCCCGGCGTCCGCTGGCAGCGTCCCGCCGTGAGGCGCGACCCCGCGGACCGCGGCGCGGCACCCACCTACCGGGAGGCCGGCGTGGACATCGAGGCCAAGATCCGGTTGCTGGCCGACCTCGCGCCGGTCATCACCGCAACCCAGACCGACGCGGTCGGCACGGGCTTCGGCGCGTTTGCCGGGGCGCTGCGGGTCTCCCCCACCGATGCCGGCTACCTGGTGGCCACCACCGACGGCGTCGGCACCAAGGCGCTCGTGGCCCGCCGGCTGCGTCGGGACCGCGTGGTCGGCGCGGACATCGTCGCGCACTGCGCCAACGACCTTGTCGCGGTGGGGGCCCGCCCGGTGGCGTTCCTCGACTACATCGCCATGGCCCGGCTCGACCCGACGGTCGTCCGCGCGCTCGTGGAGGCCATGGCCGGTGCCTGCCGGGCGCTGAGGGTGGTCCTGCTGGGGGGTGAGACCGCCGAGATGCCGGGGGTCTACCGGGAGGACGCCTGCGACGTCGTCGGCACGATGATCGGGCTCGCGCCCGCCGACGGGCTGATCACCGGGTCGGCGATCCGGCCCGGCGACCGGCTGGTGGGCCTGGCATCGACGGGCCTGCACACCAACGGCTACTCGCTGGCCCGCCGGGTCCTCGAACAGGCCGGCCTCTCGCTGGACGACTCCGTCCAGGACCTGGGGGCCACGGTCGGCGACGCGCTGCTGGCGCCCCACCGGTGCTACGCGCCCGCAGTCCTCTCGCTGCTCTCGCAGGGCGTCGTCCACGGCATCGCCCACATTACCGGCGGCGGGCTCCCGGACAACCTGCTCCGCATCCTGCCCCATCGGTGCCGCGCGCGACTGGTGCCCGGATGGCCGCAGCCGGCGATCTTCAGCTGGCTGCAGCGGGTCGGAGGCATCCCCGACGAGGAGATGGTCAGGACGTTTAACCTGGGCATCGGCATGGTTGTGGTCGTCCCGCCCCATGACACGCAGCCCGTGATCCGCCACTTCCGCAGCCAGGACATCCCGGCGTTCGAGATCGGCGCCGTCGGGGAAGGGCCGCGGGGCGTCGAGTTGGCATGACCCGCCTGGTGGTCCTGGCCTCGGGCCGGGGCACCACGCTGCAGGCCCTGCTGGAGGCGTTCCCGCCGAAGGGGTCTCCGGAAGGCATCGCCGTCGTCGCGGTGATCTCCAACACCCCCGGGGCCGCGGCGTTGGAGCGGGGCCGTCGCGCCGGCATCCCCTCCCTGCTGGTGGACCATCGGCGGCGCAGCGTCGAAGCGTTTGAAGCGGATCTGGTCGCGGCGATCGACGCCCAGCGGCCCGACTTGGTCTGCCTGGCGGGATTCCTGCGGATCCTGTCGCCGGCCTTCGTCCACCGCTACCGGGGCCGGATCCTCAATACCCATCCGGCCCTGCTGCCCGCCTTTGGGGGGAGGGGGTTCTACGGCGAGCGGATCCACCGCGCCGTCCTGGCGTCCGGGACGGCAGTCACCGGGTGTACGATACACCTAGTGGACGAGACGCCAGACGGAGGCCCGATCGTCGCCCAGGTGGCCGTGGCGGTCCGCCCGAACGACACCCCCGAGATCCTGGCCGCCCGGGTGCAGGCCGAGGAGCGCCGCCTCTACGTCGACGCCATCCGATGGTGGGCGGCCGGTTGCCTGATACTGGACGGCGGGCAGGTCCGGTGGAGGCCGCCAGGAGGAGGCTTGTGACGCAGATCGGACGGGCGCTGCTCAGCGCCAGCGACAAGACCGGGATCGTCGCCCTGGCCCAGGCCCTGCAGGAGGCCGGCGTCGAGGTGGTCTCGACGGGCGGCACCGCCGCGCACCTGCGGGCAGCCGGCGTGCGCGTGCAGCCGCTCGAGCAGATCACCGGCTTCCCCGAACTGCTGGGCGGCCGGGTGAAGACGCTCCACCCGGCGGTGGCCGCCGGGCTGCTGGCCCGCGACGACCCCGGCGATCTCGCCGAGGTGGCGCGCCACGCCATCGGCCTGATCGGTCTCGTGGCCGTGACCCTCTACCCATTTGAGGAGGCCGCTGCGCGCGGCCTCGAGATGGGCCGGGCCGTGGAGGAGATCGACATCGGCGGGGTCACGCTGCTGCGGGCCGGGGCCAAGAACTGGTCGCGGGTCGTCGTGCTGAGCGATCCCCGGCAGTACGGCGAGGTCATCGAGGCGATCCGGTCCGGCAGGGGAGTCTCAGAAGGGGCGCGCCTGCGGCTGGCTGCCGAGGCGTTCGCGCGGGTCGCGGCCTACGACGCCGCGATCGCGGCGTACTTCCAGCGGGCCGCCGGCCAGGACCCGTTTCCCGAGCGTCTGACGCTGACGTTTCGCCGGCAGGCCGAATTGCGCTACGGCGAGAACCCCCACCAGCGCGCGGCCCTGTACGCGGCTGTGGTCCCGGGCTGCGGCGAGGTGATCTCGGCCGAGGTCCTCGGCGGCCGGGCGCTCTCGTACAACAACATCGCCGACCTGGAGTCGGCGTGGGCCCTGGTCCGCGACCTGCCGCCGCCTTCCGCGGCCATCATCAAGCACGCCAACCCCTGCGGCGCCGCCACGGCCGGGACAGTGCACGAAGCGTTCGTGCGCGCCCGGGAGGGCGACCCGGTCTCTGCCTTCGGGGGGATCGCCGCCGTCAACGCTCCAGTCGATCGGGCGGCGGCGCAGGCCATGGCCGATCTGTTCCTCGAGGCGATCATCGCGCCGTCGTTCGAGCCGGACGCGCTGGAGGTGCTGCGAGCGAAGAAGCACCTCCGGCTCCTGGCGGCCGGAGGTGCGGGATCCGGTCCGGTCCCCGCGTGGCCCTGGGGCCTGGAGGTGCGGAGCCTGCGCGGGGGTCTGCTCGCGCAGGAGGCGGACGTCCTCGGCCGGGACGAGTCCCGGTGGGTGGTGGCCACAGACCGCGCGCCCGATCCGGCGGAGTGGGAGGACCTCCGGTTCGCCTGGGCGGTCTGCGCGCACGTCAAGTCCAACGCCATCGTGCTGGCCAGGGATCGTCAGGTCGTTGGGGTCGGGGCGGGCCAGATGAGCCGCGTGGACAGCGTCCGACTGGCGGCGGCCAAGGCCGGCGACCGCGCCCGCGGCGCGGTCGCGGCGTCCGACGCCTTCTTCCCGTTTTCCGACGGCATCGAGGCCGCGTCCGCCGCCGGCGTGACCGCGATCATCCAGCCCGGCGGCTCGGTGCGCGACGCCGAGGTGATTGCATCGGCCAACCGCCTGGGCCTGGCCATGGTCTTTACCGGCGAACGCCACTTCCGGCACTGACCGGGGATCCTGTGCACCGCCCTGCCGTCTTTCTGCCGCTGGTGTGCTGCCTCCTGGCCGCGCCTTCGGGCCTGCTGGCGCGCGCCAGCCCTGCGCCACCGCCGCCGCAGGTGGCCTCCGCCGAACAGGTGGACCGCGGCCGGACCGTCTTCCGGTCGAGCTGCGCCACGTGCCACGGTCCCGAGGGCCAGGGGGGCGAGGGCCCGACCCTGATCGGCCCCACAAGCGTGGTCCGGGGCTACCGCACGGCGCAGACCCTCTTCGACTTTGTCAGCGCCAACATGCCCTTTAACGCACCCGGGAGTCTGAAGGCCGAAGACTACTGGGACGTCCTGGCGTTCGTGCTGGATGCAAACGGCCTGCTGCCGCCGGATGTCGTCCTGGGGCCCGAGACGGCTCCGAACATCCGGATCAACCCCTAGTCGGCCGGGTGCGCTCGCAGCCGGCGGGGCCTACGACCACAGCGCCACCAGCGCTGCCGTGGCCAGCGCCCCGGCTGCCGTCGCGAGGAGGTTGACCACGGAGTTTGTGATCCAGCCCACCCCGCGGATCCGCACGGTGTCGCGGCCGGGTTCCTCGGTCAGGATCCCGTCCCGCCGGAAAACCGCCTGCACCGTCTCGCCGAGCAGGCTGTCGATGAACATGGCCCCGATGCCCGCCGCACAGATGAACCAGAACAGCCTCCACCCCCCACCGGTTGCCCACACGCCGACCGCGGCCATCACCGCCGCCGCGGCTGCGCCCGCAGCCGTGCCCGCTAGCGTCACGCCGCCGGAGGTTCCTGGGGGGACAGGGCGTCCGCTCGTGAGCAGACGAGGCGTCGTCGGGCTGAGCAGCCCGAGTTCGGTCGCCCACGTGTCCGCGGCGGCCGCCGCCACGGCGCCGAAGAACGCCGGCGGCAACAGCGGCCGCAGGGCGTCCCATGTCAGCGTCCCCCAGAGGACGCTGACCAGGGCCGCGACCCCTCCGGTTCCCACCACCTGAGCGGCCGTCCGGCCGCGACCGCGGTGCTCGGGCTGCGTCTTGCGTGTCCGTCCTACCAGCGTGAGCAGGCTCCCCGACACAAAGAACGCCACCAGCGCCGCCGCCCAGCGCACGCCGCCGAATTCGAGGACGGCTGCGCCCGCCAGGGTGGCGGCGAGGGCGCCGTCGGCCGTCAACCACCGCCACCGCCAGCCCGCCGCCGCCACCACAGCGGCCAGCAAGAGGCTTTGCATGGCGGGACTATTCCGCCACGGCGTCGCGGCCCCCTGGTCCGACCACCTCGTGCAGGCTTGCCGGGGCTGGCCCGTGGTATAATGGGAGTGCCGAGGCGTGCTGTCCAGGTCGCAGCGGGCCTTGACAGCCGCAGGGGCGATTGCTATAAGAGAAGATGCTCTGCGAGACAATCGCATCTCGCCCCGCACCTTGACAACCGCATAGTGGCAAGGAGCCGCACGCAAGGTCTGCCGAATCCTTTGAGTTCGAGGATTCAACGGAGAGTTTGATCCTGGCTCAGGACGAACGCTGGCGGTGTGCCTCAAACATGCAAGTCGAGGGAGGGTTGGCGCCTAGCCAACTAGGCGTTTCAACTCTACCGGCGAACGGGTGAGTAACACGTGGGTAACCTGCCCTGAAGACGGGGACAACCTCGGGAAACCGGGGCTAATACCCGATACCCTCCTCGGGGGGCATCCTCTGGGGAGGAAAGATCGCAAGATCGCTTCAGGCGGGGCCCGCGGCCTATCAGCTCGTTGGTGGGGTAACGGCCCACCAAGGCGATGACGGGTAGCTGGTCTGAGAGGACGGCCAGCCACACTGGGACTGAGACACGGCCCAGACTCCTACGGGAGGCAGCAGTTGGGAATCTTGGGCAATGGGCGCAAGCCTGACCCAGCGAC
>JAVKID010000071.1:0-15380 GCA_031459655.1 Candidatus Fervidifonticultor octavus
CCCGCCGCCCTCGCCACGCCCAGCGCGTGCACCGTGTCGCGGGTCGACCCAGACTCGGAGATCCCCACAGCCACGTCGCCCTTGCGCAACAGCGCCGCCGAGGCCGCCTGGACGTGGGGGTCGGTGAAGGCCTGGGCCTCGACGCCGATGCGCAGGAACTTCTGGTGGGCATCCAGGGCTACAATCCCCGAGGCGCCCACGCCGTAGAAGTCCACACGGCGCGCGCCGGTGATCGCCTCGACGGCGCTCTCCAGAGCCCGATCGTCCAGGACGTCCAGCGTCTCCTCCAGGGCGCGGACCGACAGTCCGAAGACTTTGCGCTTCACCGCCGTCGCGTCGTCTGCGGGTTCGACCTCCTGGTAGAGCTGGCGGGGCGGCAGGACCAGGTCGGCGGCCAGGCGGAGCCGCAGGTCCTGGTAGCCGCGGCACCCGATGCGCCGGCACAGCCGCACGACGGTCGCCTCGCTGACCCCGGCGCGGCCGGCTACCAGGGTGATGGAGGAATCCAGGACTTGGCGGGGGTGCTTGAGGATGTAGGTGGCCAGCCGCCGCTCCGCGTGGGCCAGCCGCGGGCGCATCTCACGCAGGCGGGTCAGGCTCCCGATCCCTGCGGACGGCTCGGGGGACATGGGGGTTGCTTTCGGGAGAGGATGAAAAAATCCTTCTGAATTTCTCCTGGGTATCCGAAAAGATCCTTCGCGCCCGTCGCGGTAGGAGCGCCCCGCGGCGGCCGCGAAGGCCACGCCGTGACCGATCTACGCCGCCAGGCGCGCGGGGCCGCCGGCGCGGGTGCTCACGCGGGCGTCGCGCTGGTCGCCGCCGCCACGCTGATCGCGCAGGTCGCCCTCACGCGGATCTTCTCCGTCGTGCAGTGGCACCACTTCGCCTTCATGGCCGTGGGCCTGGGACTGCTGGGCTTCGGGGCCAGCGGGACCGCCCTGGCCGTCGTCCCTGTGCTGCGCGGCGCGCCGCTGCGGACCGCGGCGTGGGCGGCCCTGGCGGTGGCGCCGTCCGTCGGTCTGGCGCTCCTGGCCGTCGCCACGGTTCCCGCCGACACCTACCTGGTCGCCCTGGACCCGACCCAGTGGCTGCTCCTGGCGGTAGTCGTCCTGGCACTCGTGCTCCCCTTCTTCTTCGGCGGCCTGGTGAGCGGCGTGATGCTGGCCGGTTTTCCCCAGCATGCCAGCAGCCTGTATGCCGCCTCATTCCTCGGCGCGGCCGGTGGCGCGCTGGCCGCGGTGCCGCTGCTGGAAACGCTGGGAGGACCGGGCTGCATGATCGCGTCGGGGGCGGCCGCTGCGGCCGGGAGCGCCATCCTGTGGGGGGCCGCACACCGGCGCGTGTTGGCCCCCCAGACGCTGAGGGCTGCCGCCCTGGCCGCAGCCACCGCGTTCGGGGCGACCCTGCCCGTCGAACTTCCCCTGTCGCCGTACAAGGCCCTCAGCCAGCTCCGCCGCCTCCCCGACGCCCGTGTGGTGTTCTCCCGGGAGAATGCCATCTCACGGGTGGACGTGGTGCGCGCCACCGCGGTACGGTCGGCCCCGGGACTCAGCCACGTGTTTGCCTGGATCCCACCCCCGCTGCCTGGCCTGACGATCGACGGCGAGGGCACGCGCGGGCTGCCGGTGGAGGCGGATGCCACCTTCACGGAATACCTGCCGACGGCGATCGCCTACCGCCTCCGACCGGGCCGGGTATTGGTCGTGGGCATGGGCGTCGAGGTGCTCGGCGCCCTCCACCAGGGGAGGGGCCCGGTCACGATCCTGGAGGCCAACCCTCTGGTCGTGGAGGCCGGGCGCCGCCTCGGCGGAGGTGTCCTCGACGTGCCGGGCGCTCCCTCTCAGGTCCGGATCGTCGTGGAACACCCGCGCACCTATCTCCGGCGGACCCGCGAGCGCTTCGACGTCATCCAGGTCCCTCTGCTGGAATCGTTTCAGGTGGTGGCCTCCGGTGCGTTCTCGCTGGCGGAGCACTACCTGTACACCGTGGAGGCCATGGGCGCCTACCTGAACCGCCTGGCCCCCGGCGGCGTGCTGGCGGTGACGCGGTGGATCCAGACGCCGCCCAGCGAGGAGATCCGCGTCTGGGCTGCGGCGGTGCTGGCGCTGGAGCGGTCCGCCAGGTCCGGCCGCGGGGGCCCGGGGGCCACCGGACCGCCCGACCCCACCGCCCGACTGGTCGCCCTGCGTTCCCTGAACACAATGACCGTGCTGGTCAAGCCGGACGGCTTCGCGCCCGCCGACGTGGCGGCCGTGCGGGCGTTTGCGGCCTCGCGCCGGTTCGACATCACCTACGCGCCGGGCGTGGAAGCCGAAGCCGCCAACCGTTACACCGTGATGCCGACAGACCTCCACCGGGAGGCCTTCGTCGCGATCCTCGACCCGGACCGGCGCGCGGCGTTCCTGCGCGGGTATCCGTTCGATGTGCGGCCGGCGCGCGACGGGTGGCCCTTTTTCTTCCACTTCTTCCGGTGGCAGCAGGTGCCCCGGATTCTGGCCACCCTCGGCCGGACCTGGCAGCCGTTCGGCGGCGGCGGCTACCTGGTCCTGGTCGGACTGCTGGCGATCGTCGCCCTCTTGAGTGTGGCAATGATCCTGGCCCCGCTCCGCGCGGTGGGCGTCCCTGCGGCGGCAATCGCTCCCAGTCGGCGGAGCGTCTTCCTCTACTTCCTGCTCCTGGGTCTGGCGTTTCTCTTCGTGGAGATCCCCCTGCTGCAGCAGACGATCCTGGTCCTGGGCTCCCCGACCCACGCGGCGGCCGGCGTGCTCGCCGGGCTGCTGGTCTCGTCGGGCGCCGGCAGCCTGCTGGCCCCGCGCGTGGGCCGACGGCTGCTGCCGGTGGCTGTTGCGCTGGCCGCAGTGGTCGCCGCGATCGCCTGGACGCTGCCGGAGATCCTCGACGCCGCGCTCGGCCTGGCCACCCCAGGCCGGCTCGCCGTCCTGGCCGCAGTGATCGGGGCCCCGGGCCTGCTCATGGGCATGCCGTTTCCCGCCGGCATCGCCCTGGTCGGACGGTTCGATCCCCGGCTCCTCCCATGGGCGTGGGGGATCAACGGGTGTGCCTCGGTGATCGCCTCGATCCTGGCCGCGATGCTCGCCCTGGAAGGGGGGTTCCGACCCGTACTGCTGGCGGGAGCGCTGGCCTACGCGGGGGCGGGCCTCGTGGCGCACCAGGCCGGATGGAGCCGCATGCCGGGCACCTCCGCCTGAGCCCCCGGGGCTACCGCCGCACCAGCGGCACGAACGCCACGTCGCCCAGATTGGTGAACTTCAGCTGCCCGTCGGCCTTCGTGATGCGCCACAGGGTCTGCACCAGCCCGGGCGGGCCGACCGGGATCACCATCCGGCCCCCTTCCTTCAACTGACGGGCCAGTGGAGGCGGCACGTGGTCGGGCGCGGCGGTGACCAGGATCGCGTCGAACGGCGCGGCCTCGGGCCAGCCCAGGTAGCCGTCCCCGATGCGCGTGCGCACCAGCCGGTAGCCGAGGTCCCGCAGCCGCTGCTCGGCGGCGCGGGCCAGGGGCTCGATGATCTCGATGGTGTAGACCTGATCGGTGAGTTCGGCCAGGATCGCGGCCTGATAGCCCGAACCCGTGCCGATCTCCAGCACGCGGTGGCCCGGCCGCACCGCGGCCTGCTCGGACATGAGGGCCACGATGTAGGGCTGCGAGATGGTCTGGCCGTAGCCAATGGGCAGCGGGTGGTCGTTGTAGGCCTGCGCGAGATAGCGGGCCTCCACGAAGCGGTGCCGGGGGACGGTCAGCATCGCGCGCAGGACCCGTTCGTCGCGGATCCCCCGCGCCCGGATCTGGGTCTCCACCATCGTCCGGCGGGCGTCGGCGAACGGATCGGGTGTGGCCGGGGCGGACGGCGGTGCCGGAGAGGACCCGGGCAGGGTGACGGCGGCGCCGACCGCCACGGCCGCCAGCAAGACACCAATAAGTCGCATCGGGACGGGCAGGGGGCGAGTCCTCTAGGGAATCGTCTGCGCGTCGACGTCGTCCTTTGGATCGAAGATGTCGGAGGACGAGGTCTCGTCGCGACGGTCGGTCCAGGCCACACGCGTGCGGACGGTACCGACCGGCCCTGCCGGCTGCCGCCGAAATGGCCCCGGCGGGAACACGGCCGTGCCCCGGATATTCGTCGTCCCGAGGCGGTGGGCCAGCCGTCTCTGCGCCATCTGGGTTCACCCCCTCGGCCTGCGGGAACACCGGGGGGTTCCAGCCATGCTCTCCGGACTCCTCCACGCGCCGCCTCGGGACGAAGGCGCGCGCCGGCGTGCGGCGATCTCCCTGCCCGCCGTTGAACCGGGACGCCCGGAGGGGTATACCTTCGGGTAGAGGCGGCCCGACCCCTCAGACCCCGGAGGTTGATCCGCATGCTGCTGGCCAGCCGCGCGATCCCCGTGGAAGTGCACGGGAACGGCCGGTTCGTCATCCCGTCCCGCGACTTCATGCCCGCCTACCTGAGGACGCACCAAGAGGGCCGGCTCAAGGAGAAGGCGGACGAAGCGCTGGAGGCGCTGCGGTCCTGCACCCTCTGCCCGCGCGACTGCCGGGTGAATCGCCTGGAGAACAAGTTCGCGGTCTGCAAGGTGGGCCGCTACGCCCGCGTGTCCTCGTTCTTCCACCACTTCGGCGAAGAGGACGTCCTGCGGGGCTGGCGGGGCTCGGGGACGATCTTCTTCTCGTGGTGCAACCTCAGGTGTGTGTTCTGCCAGAACTTCGAGACCAGCCAGATCGGCGAGGGGATCGAGGTCACCCCCCACGACCTGGCGCGGATGATGTTGCAGCTCCAGGACGAGGGCTGCCACAACATCAACTTCGTGACCCCCGAGCACGTGGTAGCCCAGATCCTGGAGGCGCTGCCGATCGCCGTCGAGGGAGGGCTGCGCCTGCCGCTGGTCTACAACACCAGTGCCTACGACAGCCTCCACAGCATCCGGCTCATGGACGGCGTGGTGGACGTCTACATGCCGGACTTCAAGCTCTGGGACCGGGAGCGCAGCCGCCGCTACCTGCTGGCGCCGGACTATCCGGACGCCGCCGGGGAGGTGATCCGGGCCATGCACGAACAGGTCGGCGAACTCAAGGTCAATGAGGATGGCCTGGCGGTGCGCGGGGTCCTGGTGCGCCACCTGGTCATGCCCGGGATGCTCGACGACACCCGAGAGATCATGCGCTACCTGGCCGGTCTCTCCAGGGACACCTACGTGAACGTGATGGACCAGTACACTCCTGCCTGGCGCGCCAGGAGCGAGGAGCGCTTCCAGGACATCAACCGTCGGGTGTTCCGCAGGGAGATGGACGAGGCCTACGCCTGCGCGCGGGAGGCCGGCCTGTGGCGCTTCGACACACGGTGGCGCCGGGTCCGGCTCGGCGCCTGGGCGTGGGTATGAAACTCGTTCACGCGCAACGGCCGTCGGGATTCTTCCGCCTGGTCGCCGGCACCCCGCGGTCGCAGGCGGCCACCATGGTGCTCCGGCCAGGCCAGTCCACCGGCGGCGCCGACAACGTCCATGACGCCGCAGACCAGTGGCTCTATGTGATTTCCGGCTCGGGAGAGGCCACCGTGGACGGCCGCAGCGTGCCCCTGGGACCGGGCGCGCTGCTCCTCATCGAGGCCGGCGAGCCCCACGAGATCCGAAACACCGGAGCCCGTCCCCTGGTCACCATCAACATCTACGCTCCGCCGGCCTACTGACACCCTGCGTGCGGCCGCCAGCGCCCGTGCGGCATCAGGGCCTCCCCCGCCCTGCCAGCCATCGGCACCACCGACCCTTTCATCGGGGCGAGAGCCAGCGCACGACGCGGGGACACCCCCCACCCGGTCCCCGCGCTCCAGCAGCCGTCGGGCGATCTGCCGCCCCGTGTCGCCCGACGCGCCGGCGACGACGCTGAGCACGGTGGGCGCGGCCGCGCCCGGCTCAGCCGACCCTGACCCGCGCCAGCAGGGTGATCAGTTCGCGACAGAATGCCGGCAGGTCCGGCGGCGTGCGCGAGGTGACGAAGTTGCCGTCTACGATGACCTCCTGGTCCACCCACCGGGCGCCGGCGTTGATCAGGTCGTCCTTGATGGCCGAGACGCTGGTCACCGTGCGGCCGCGGACGATGCCCGCCGAGATCGGTACCCAGCCCGCGTGGCAGATGAACGCGATCGGCCGGCCTGCCTCGTGCATGGCGCGGACGAAGGCCAGCATCGCCGCGTGCCGGCGCATTCGGTCGGGCGCGTACCCGCCGGGGATGACCAGGGCGTCGAAGTCTTGGGCGCCGACCTCATCCATGCCCGCGTCGGCCTTCGCCGGATACCCGTGCTTGCTCTTGTAGGTCTCACCGGCCTTGGGACCGACGATCTTCACCTCGGCGCCCGCCTCGCGCAGGCGCAATGCCGGGTACCAGAGTTCGAGGTCCTCGTAGAGCTCCTCGACGAGGACGGCCACCCGCGTGCCCGTCAGGTTCATACGCGACACCTCCAGGATCTCCCCACCAGTATAGCCACGGGCAGGCGTATCTGCAGGATCCTTCTCCCGGGATCGGCCGGACCCGCTGACAGGGGTGGCTCAGGCGCCAGGAGGTCGGATGTGCGGGGAAGCCGGCCTCCCCTCAGCCTCTCCGTCCGCAAATTCGTAGAGGAAGCGGGCCACAGACCGCTCGAAGAGCCGCATCCCCTCCACCGTGGCGTACTCGTTGGGGCTGTGTGGACGCCCGCCGTGGCCGAGGCCGCCCATCACAAAGGGCTGGTTCAGCACCCGTCTGAACAGGTAGAACGGGGCCGAGCCGGCCAGGTGCGGCCAGATCTCGGGCTCGAAGCCGAATGCCCGGCATGACCGAATCAGCGCCTGGACCGCCGGGTCCCGCACGCTGGTCTTCGCCGGCGGATAGCCCTCGTAGAAGTGCACCTCCAGGTCGTCGCGGCCGATGCGGCGCAGATGCGCCCGGATGCACGCGCGGACGCGCTCGGGCTCCATGTTCGGGACCAAGCGGACGTCCATCTTGACCCGGACTTCGTGCGGCAGCAGCGTCTTGGTCCCCGGCCCCGTGTAGCCGCCCCAGATCCCGTCGATGTTCAGCGTGGGGTCATAGAGGTAGCGGCGCAGCAGCGCGTGGCCCTGCAGGTCGTACTTGAACCGGTCGGCGTCCCACATCCACAGTTCGGTGGCGGGATCGAAGGTCTGCGCGAGACGCGCCAGGAGTTCCTCGTCCTCGGCGCTGGGGGGTGCCACGTCGTCGTAGAAGCCGTCGATGGTGATCTGTTCGTCGTCGTCCATCATGGTCGCCAGCGCCCGCACCAGGCGCCAGATGGGGTTCGCCACCCAGACGGCGTTGCTCCCGTGGACGCCGCGGGTCCGCGGCCCGCCCCACGGACCGCCCCGGCAGGTCACCTCGAAGTACTGGATCCCCTTGACCCCCAGCCAGAGTCTGGGCTTCCCGTGCCGGTCCTGGCAGTAGAAGGGAAAGTAGGTGGCGTCGGCGGCCAGCCGGTCTCGATAGGCATCGATGAACCCGGGTAGGTTGCGGCTGCCGAGTTCCTCCTCTCCCTCAACGACGAACTTGACGTTGACGGGGAGCCTGCCGCGGACGGCCTGGATGCTCTCCAGCACGTTGAACAGGCCCGCCAGCGGCCCTTTGGTGTTGTAGACGCCGCGCGCCACCACGCTGGGGCCGACCTGGGGCAGGTCCACCACCTCGGCGGCGAACGGCGGGACTATCCACTCCTCGCCCTCCACGGGCTGCACGTCGTACATGCCGTAGAGGAGCAGCGTCTTCGGCTGACCCGCATCGATGGCCCCGTAGACCACCGGCCAGCCGGGCGTGGGGACGATCTCGGCCGTGCCGCCCAGGGCCCGGATGCTGCCGGCCACCAGTTCCGCCATCTCGGCCATGCCGGTGCCCTCCCCGCTGATGCTGGGCTGGCAGAGGAAGGTGCGCACCCGATCCAGGTGCGCCTCGAACCGGGCGTCCAGGGCGGCATAGAGGTCGTCCATCACGAGGCTCACCGCAGACCTCCGGGCGGATGCGGCCGGTGGGATGGAGCGGAGCGGCGGCGCGGACGCGCCGCCGCTCCGGCGGTACTTACTGCGGTGCCGCGACCCACGAATAGGTCTGGAACTGGTAGAACCCGGACACGTCGTGCAGGACGTTGCTCATGCGCCGGGCGATCACGTTGCGCGCGTTCTCGTAGTAGAGGACCACGTAGGGCAGTTCGTCGGCGAAGACCTCCTGGAAGCGGTTGTAGATCTGTCGGCGCTTCGCGGGATCGGGGGTCGCCTTGCCTTCGTCGAGGAGCTGATCCATCAACGGGATCGACATCGCCCCCAGCCAGTTGTAGACGGCCCCCGTGCGGAACTGCGAGGAGACATCCGGGTCAGGACTCCCGGACCAGCCCACCAGCGCCAGGTCGTAGTTGCCGGCCCGGATCGCCGCCAGGTGCGTGGGGAAGTCCGTCTTCTGGATCTCCACCCGGATGCCCACGGCCACCAGGTTCTCCCGGATGATGTCCGCCGAGCGCTCCCGGATGATGTTGCCGGTGGGCACCCGCAGCAGGAGCGTGCGGCCGGCGTCCCATCCCGCTTCCTGGAGGAGGGACCGGGCGCGCGCGGGGTCGTAGGCCCACGGCTTGACGTCCTTGTGGTAGTAGGGCATGGTCGGCGGGATCGGGCCTTCGGCCAGCGCCGCCTCGCCGCGCAGCAACTGGTTGATGATGAGCGGCCGGTTGATGGCGTGGGCGACCGCGCGCCGCACGCGCTTCTCCAGGTAGGCCCGCTGGAAGTTGAAGACCACGAACTGGTAACCCGGGAGCGGGAAGGACAGGGCCCGCACGTGGGGGATGGTCTTCACCCGGTCCCAGTCGTCGATCAGGATGCTCCCGATGCCGGCGCCGGCCGTGAGGTCCATGTCGCCCCGTTCGATCTGGGCCATCATGACCGTCGGCGGGATGATGCGCACGAACAGCCGGCGGAGCTTCGGCGCGCCCAGGTGGTAGTGCTCGTTGACCAGCAGTTCCACGTACTGGTCGGTCTTGTACTGCACGAACTTGTACGGGCCGTTGCCCACGGTCGGGTTCTGCATGAAGGGGTGCCGCGACAGTTGGTCGGGCGGCACGTCGCCCAGGACGTGCCTGGGGATGATGTACATGTTCGAGCCGAACTCGTACAGGAAGGCCTGGGGGTCGACCGACGTCCTCGTCCTCACCTCGAACTGCCTGGGGCCGAGGATGCGGAACCCGATCTGCGCGCCCGGGGGCCGCTTCCCGCGCGCGTCGAGGCCGGCCACGAGCGCGACGGCGTTCCCGCGGTTCGTCTCCGTCCTGGGGTCACTGATGGTCATCACGGTGAAGAGGACGTCGTCGGCGGTGACCGGTCTCCCGTCGTGCCAGGCGGCCCGGGGGTGGATGGTGAACGTGAAGGTCTGGAAGTCTGCCCCGACCTCCCACTTGCTGGCCAGCGCCGGGTAGAACTTCAACTGGTTCTCCTCCAGCCGCGACTCGAGCAGCGGCAGGAACATGAACCGCACGGCGTAGTAGCCGTAGGCGCTGTCGGTGTTGATCGGGCTGAAGTTGTTGGGCGGGCTCCACATGCCCGACACCACCACCAGCTCCGACCTCGGGCCACCCCAGACGCCGGCCGGCAGCAGCAGGCCGGCGATCAGGAGCGCGGTGATCGCCATGGTCATCCGTGCGCGTACCCTGTGCATCCCCTTCTCCCCCCTTCTGCGTTGGTTCGGCGGTCGTGGATCTGCTTCGGCCTCACAGCTTCAGGCTGGGGTCCAGCGCGTCCCGCAGCCCGTCGCCCACGAAATTGATGGTCAGCACTGAGATCAGGATCATGAACCCCGGCGGCACCCACAGCCAGGGCATCCGCTCCAGGACCGTCAGGGACTGGGCGTCGGTGAGCATGTTGCCCCACGACGGGGTCGGCGGCTGGACGCCCAACCCCAGGAAGGACAGGGCCGCCTCCACCAGGATCGCGTTGGCGGTGCCGAACGTGGCCGCGACCAGCACTGGCGCCATGGCGTTAGGCAGCAGGTGGCGGAGCACCACGGCGGCGTCGGAGGCCCCCATGGCATGCGCGGCCAGGGCGAACTCCTGCTGGCGCAGGGTCAGGATCTGCCCCCGGACCAGCCGGGCCACCGCCGGCCACCCGAGCAGCCCCAGGACGAGGATGACGTTCCACAGGCTCGGCCGGCCGAAGACGCTGACGGCGAACAGGATGATGATCAGCGGCGGGAACGAAAGCACCACGTCCATCAGGCGGCTCAGCGCCAGGTCCACGGTGCCCCCGTAGTACCCGGCCACCGCCCCCACGGTCGTCCCGATGACCACGTACATGCCGACCGCCAGCAACCCGACGGTGAGGGACACCCGCGCGGCGAAGATCAGACGGCTGAGCACGTCGCGCCCCACGCTGTCGGTCCCCAGCGGGTGCGCGCGAGACGGGGGTGCCTGGAAGGCGGTGGCGTCGATGGCCGTGGGGCTGGTGGGCGCCAGCAGGGGCGCGGCAATGGCCATGGCGGCCAGGAGGACCAGGATCACCAGCCCGGCCACGGCCACGCGGTGGCGCAGGAACCGCCGGAGCGACAGCGTCCAGTAGGACACCGCCGGCGAGGGGCCCGGGGCGGCCGAGCCGGCAAGGGGGGCCGCACGGTGGTCGGAGCCCGCAGCCAGCATCGTCCCGCCGCGCGGGTGGCGCGCCTGAGGGGAAAGGCCCTCACTCATACCGGATGCGCGGATCCACGACGGAGTAGGCGACGTCGGCCAACAGATTCCCCAGCGCGACCAGCACGGCCGTGATGAGGGTGATGCCCATCAGCACCGGGTAGTCGCGCTGGCTGATGGCCTCGATGGTCAGCCGCCCCATGCCGGGCCACTGGAACACCTGCTCGGTGATCACGGCGCCGGCCAGCAGCGCCGGGAGCTGGAGTCCGGCCAGCGTGATGACCGGGATCAGGGCGTTGCGCAGGGCATGGTGGCGCAGGATGACGGCCTCCACCAGCCCCTTGGCCCGGGCGGTGCGGACGTAGTCCTGGCCCAGCACCTCCAGCATGCTGGAGCGGACGTAGCGCGTGAGCGCGCCGGCCCCGGCGACCGCCAGCACCGACGCGGGCAGGATCAGGTGGTGTAGGGCGTCCAGCAGCCCGCCGTCGCCGCCCAGCGTCGTCATCCCGCCCACCGGCAGCCAGCGCAGCCTGAGCCCGAAGACGTAGATCCCCCCCAGGCCCAGGAAGAACGTGGGCAGGCTGATCCCCAAGAAGACCAGGAAGGTCACCGCGTAGTCGATGGACCTGTAGCGCCGGCTGGCGACGAGCACGCCGGTGGGGACGGCGATCAGGTAGGAGAGGACCAGGGCCGTGCCGGTCAAGGTGAGCGTCGGTACGACCCGCTCGCCCACCCGCCGGGTCACCGGCGCCCCGCTGCTGATCGAGTAGCCCAGGTTCCCGCGCAGCACCTCCGCCAGCCACTTGGCGTAGCGGATGTAGACCGGCTGGTCTAGGCCCAACGCCCGCCGCTTGATCTCTACATCAGCCTGGGTCATGGAGGGGTCGATGAGCATCTGGACCGGATCGCCCGGGGTCAGCGCCATGATGAGATAGGTCACGACCGTGATGCCCAGCAGGATGGGGAACGTGATCAGGATGCGACGCGCCAGGTATCGCTGCATGCCCACGATCTCCTCGGCTGCGCTTCCGGGTCCGCCGGGCCAAGAATATCCTCTTGGATTTCTCGCTTTGGATTCTCGCTCGCGCGAGGGTCCACCTGCCCCACGCGCGGGTCCGATACAGCCTCCGCCTGATACCCCCGGTGAGGGGAGCAGGGTATCGTCTCAAGTAAGCATCCGTGCGAGGTGCGCTCATGAGCCGACGAACGCCCACGGCCCGCAGACCGTCCTCCCGACACCGGAGGGGGGGCCGGCCCGGCCTGTGGCTGGCCGCCGCGGCCGCCGTCATCGCCATGGCGGGCGGATACCTGGTGGCGTCGCGCTGGCTGGGGGCGTCTCCCACCCCCCGAGCCGACCTGGCCGCCCCGACCCAGGCGGGGGCGGCCGGGGCGGCGCCTGCGCTGCGCATCGCTCCGCCGGTCTACCAACTCGGCGAGGTCAGCCAGGCCAAGGGGGTCGTCACCGTGGACCTGACGGTCACCAACGCCGGCGCCGCCGATCTGGTCATCACGGAGATGGAAACCTCCTGCGGCTGCACGCGCGCCGCGCTGATCGCGAATGGCCGGCCGGGGCCGTGGTTTGGGATGCGCGGCCACGGTGAGTGGCCGGTGGGGTGGTCAGCGCGGTTGGGCCCGGGCCAGCGGGCCACGCTGCGCGTCCAGTACGATCCCGATGCCCACGGGATCTACCGCGGGCCCATCGACCGTCTCGTGGTCCTCCACTCCAACGACCCCCGTCAGCCCCGCGCCCAGGTCCGCCTGACCGGGACGCAGGTGCCCTGAGGGCACGAGGGACCATGCCCCGGCGCGCCGCGCTGACACGGATCGTCCTCCTGGCCGCGGGCGCGGGTGTGGCGGCGGGAGTGATCTGGCTCGGGCACACGGCGGGCGCGCGCCCCGCGCTGGTGCTCGAGACGTCAGTGGTGGACTTCGGCCCCCTGCGCGAGCGGGCCACGCGATTCGTCGAACTGCGCAACGCCGGTCGGAGGCCGCTCCACATCCTGGCCGTCAGTTCGTCCTGTGGGTGCACCACGGCGGAGGCGGACGCCGCCGTGCTCGCCCCCGGCACCACAGCGCGGCTGGCGATCACCTTCGATCCGGCCGCCCACGGACCCCGGACCGGTCCGGCGCGCCACGCGGTATACCTCCGCACCAACGACGTGCGCGCCCCGGAGGTCGAGGTCGAGATCCGGGCCGTGGTGTTGGAGGCCACGGTCAGGTAATGCGCTGCATCGCGGCCCGACCGGCCCTGGCCCTGGTCGCGTTCCTGCTCCTCGCCCCATCCCCCGGCTCCGCGCGGGCCGCGGGGTCCGCACCAGCGGCCTTCCCCCCGGTCACCGTCTACTTCAACGGCGCCTGTCACGACTGCGTCCCCTACCTCGACCACGAACTGGTCCCGCTGCTCCGAGGCCTCGGCGCCGGCGAGATCGTCCGCCGCGACTACATCCTGGAGCGCCGCTATCGCGAGGAACTCGTCGCGCGGAGCACCGCCCTGGGAATCCCCCCGCACCTCCAGGGTCACATGACCACGTTCATCGGCGACCGGATCGTGCTCCAGGGGCATGTCCCGGAACACATCATCAGGGACCTGCTGGCCCCGGCGCACCGGGATCGCTACCGGCTGATTGTGGTCGTGCAGGACAAGATGGCCTCCCACGGTGACCCGCCGTCGGATTACACGGTCTGGGTGCCCGGCAGGCTGCCCGCCGTCTACCCGCTGAGCGAGCCGGTCACCACCTATCTGGCGGCCATCCCGGCGTCGCCTGAGCCTGCGCCGGCTGCCGCGGTGCCCGGAAGTCCGGCGTTTGCAGCCATGGTGCTCACCGCTGGCCTGCTGGACGGCATCAACCCCTGCGCGTTCGCGGTGCTGCTGCTCTTTGTCGCGTTCCTGTTCACGCTGCAGCGCAGCCGCACCGACCTGCTGGCTTTCGGCCTCACGTACATCGGCGCGATCTACCTCACGTACCTGGGGATCGGGCTCGGGCTGTTGAAGGTGTTTCAATTGGGGGTACCGCACCTCTTCGCGCGGCTCGGTGCCAGCCTGATGATCGCGCTGGGCCTGGTGAACGTCAAGGACTTCTTCTGGTACGGCGTGGGCCCGAGCCTGACGCTGCCGAGGGTGGGCGCCGCCGCCCGAGACCGCTGGATGCGCCGGGCCACCCTGCCGGCGACCGCCGTGGTCGGCTTCCTGGTGGGGATCTGCGAGTTCCCGTGCACCGGCGGCGTCTATGTCGGCATCCTGGGCCTGCTGGCCGCGCAGACGACGTTTATCACCGGCCTGCTGTACCTGATCGTCTACAACGTGATGTTCGTGCTGCCGCTGGTGGCGTTGCTGCTGGTCGGAGGCAACCGCCGGGTGGTGGGGCAGTGCTCCCGCTGGATGGCCACCCACAAGCGCCAGCTCCGGCTGGGGCAGGGGCTGGTGATGATCGCGATCGGAGCGGTCATCCTGATCTGGTTCGTCTGAGGGGAACCGCGTTATGTGAAGCGGAACGGTCGTCCGCCTGCGAACGCTCCGGTGACAGCCACGGTCTTGTCCAGCAAGACCAGATCCGCCCTCATCCCCGCTCTCAGTTCCCCCTGCTCCAGGCCCAGCACCCTGGCCGGGGTCGCCGATGCCATCCGCACGGCCTCGGCCAGCGGCCTCCCCAGGCCCACCACGTGGCGGACCGCCTGGTCCATCGCCAGCACGCTGCCCGCCAGGGTGCCGTCCTCCAGCCGGGGGGCCCCGTCTGCGACCCGGACCACCCGGTCACCCAGGGTCAGGATCCCGCCGGCGGCGCCGGCGGCGCTGATGGCGTCGGTGACGAGGGCCGTTGCGTCCGGTCCCTTGAGGGCGATGATCTGGCCGACCACCGTGGGATGGAGGTGCACCAGGTCGGCGATGATCGAGCAGGTCACGCCCGGGTGCGCCAGCGCCGCCCCCACCACGCCGGGATCCCGATGATGGTAGGGCCGCATGGCGTTGAACAGGTGGGTGGCCAGCCGCGCCCCCCTGACGAAGGCCGCGGTGGCCTGGTCATACGTGGCGTCGGTGTGGCCGACCCCCACCACGATGCTCCGCGAGACCAGGTGCTCGATGACCGGCAGGGCACCGTCCAGTTCGGGCGCCAGGGTCACCATCCGGATCACCCCCGGGAAATCATCCAGGAGCCGGCCGATCCATTGGATGGAGGGGGCCCGCAGGTGGCCTGGACGGTGCGCGCCGGACCGGGCCGGGGAGAGGAACGGTCCCTCCAGGTGCACGCCCAGGACGCGGGGCGGTCCCGGGTCCTGCAGGCGATCGGCGAAGAAGGCGAGCGCGGCACGGAGGCGCTCCTCGGGGGCCGAGATGAGCGTGGGGAGGTAGGCCAGGGTCCCGCTCCGCAGCAGGTAGGCGTGGGATGCGGCCAGGCCCTCTGGCGTGGGAGAAAGGAAGTCGCAGCCGGCGGCGCCGTTGACCTGGAGGTCGACAAATCCGGGAGCCAGCACTTGATCGCCGCAGTCGAGATCGGGGTGCGGGTGGTGCCCGCGCTCCACCGCGACGATGCGCTCGCCGTCGACGACGACGAAGCCCGGGCCGCTGGCCCCCTCAGGCAGGACCAGGGTCCCGGCCTGGATCACCTGGCGGCGGGCCGCCCTCATCCCCGGCCTCGCGGCAGCGTCACCGGCAATCGGCCGCGGGCCGGGACGAGCCCGAGGAGCACCCTGGCCGCGGCGTCCAGGCTGTATGCGTCGGGCGAGTACGTG
>JAVKID010000072.1:0-15298 GCA_031459655.1 Candidatus Fervidifonticultor octavus
GCCAGACGCCTGAAGAGGCGAAGATATAGTCCGAGCTTCCGGGCGACCGGAAGAGGCAGGCAGAAATGACCTGCCCCATCCGAACCTGGAGGAGTAACAACTCTGTCGGTCCCTATCCACTGTGTGCGCAGGTGACTTGAGGGGAGCTGCTCCTAGTACGAGAGGACCGGAGTGGACGGACCTCTGGTGTACCGGTTGTCCTGCCAAGGGCACGTGCCGGGTAGCCATGTCCGGACGGGATAAGCGCTGAAAGCATCTAAGCGCGAAGCCCACCCCAAGATGAGGTCACCCACCGGGTAACCGGGTAAGTCCCCTGGGAGACTACCAGGTTGATAGGCCGCAGGTGCAAGGCCGCAAGGCTCAGCCTAGCGGTACTAATAGGACGAGGGCTTGATCCTGCTCTAGGGGCGGCTGTATAGAGCCTGATGTATGGAGCCTGATAAGGTTGAGTGCGACCGGTCTGGGGGCCGTTGATCGAAGGCCATTGCGTGCAGTAGTCCGACTCTCAGACCCGGTCTGGACTCATCGCCGCGAGGCGGCAACCACTTCCCGGTGGCAATGCCGGAGGGGCCACACCCGTTCCCATTCCGAACACGGCAGTTAAGCCCTCCAGGGCCGATGGTACTGCGCTGGCAACGGCGCGGGAGAGTAGGTCGCTGCCGGGAGTACCGTCGAGGGGAGGCGTATGCCTCCCCTCGATGCGTTCGTGGGCCGCTCATGCCGCGGCCAAACGGCGAGCAGTCCCCTACGGCGCGTAGGCGCGGTTGACGACGATGGTGCCGAAGGGGGCAGAGGTGCTGCGGCGCTGGACCTCCCGTCCGTCTTCGAGGACCCGCACGACCAGTTCACCCTCAGCGGCGGCCTTCGTGAAGGTCGCCACGACCGCCAGACGGGTCCTCACCACGAACTCGGCCGGAACCACCCCGCGTACCGAGGTGCTCTGCTGCGGGGTGCCGTAGGCACCCTCAAAGGCCAGCCCCAGGGTACCCTCGACCGACAGGATGACGGTGCGCTCCCGGATCGCGCCCGGCCGGAACTCCGGCCGCGGCGCCAGGAACAGGCACCCCGAGGAGAAGGTGGCCGCCGCCAGCAGCAGTGGCCACCACCGCGGTCTCACCGCGTCGAAGCGGGCTCCGTCTGGCGGTCGAACATCAGCGCCGAGTAGTCCAGGTTCTGGGCCGCCACGCCCAGTTGCTTCAGCATGGACATCACCTGGGACCGATGGTGGACCTCATGGAAGACCAACTGTGAGGCGATCCCGGCTTTTGTGGCCCGGACCCGCACCGCCGGATTGGCGGGCCCCTGGGGGTACATGCGGTACTCGACCGGCGCGTCCCAGTCCGTGATCTGTTCCAGCAGGGCGCGGGTCTCGCCGGCCAGGATCCTCCAGGCGCTCTCGACCTGCGCAAATGCCGTCATCCGCTCGGTGGTGAACGGACTGTCCGCGAGCGCCACCGGCTGGCCGCGCAGCCGGTGGCCGTAGGCCCACTCGGCACTCGCCGTGTGGACGAGCGTGGCGTGGATGGTCTTGAGGGCATAGGGGAATTCGCGCTGGTACTGCTGGAGCTCGAGCGGCCGGACCCAGTCGAAGATCCGTTCTCGCGCCTTGACCAGGTATTCATACATCGCCGCGAATGGCTGCATGGATGGCGACCTCCGGGATGGAATGGATATGAGGTTCTGGGCAGGGGGGTGCCGGCCCTGCCGGATCGCGGGACGGGGAACCGGCCGGTGCAGGGGCGAAGAGAGCCATAGGACGTGCGAACGCTGGAGGCGGGGAGGTCCTCGATGGCGATACCCCAGTGTGTGGTACTCGGTGGCGGGTTTGGCGGTGTGGCGGCTGCCCACCGGCTGCGCGAGCGGCTCGGCAAGAACGTGGAGATCAGCCTGGTGGATCGCCGCGGCACGTTCATGATGGGGCTCCGGATTCTCTGGACCGTGGCCGGTCAGGCCAGTCGGGCCGAGGGGACGCGGCCTCTCGACCGCCTCTCGCGTAAAGGGATTAAGGTGGTCCGTGACGAGGCTGTGCTGATCGACGTGGATTCGAAGATGGTCTTCACCCGCGGCGGGGGACGCCTGCGTTACGATGCGCTGGTCATCGCGCTGGGAGCGGAGGTGCGGCCCGACTTGGTCCCCGGCTACGATCCGGTGGCCTCCAACCTGTATGATCCCGACCAGGCCGAGGCCATCGCCGCACGCGTGGCGTCCTTCGACCGGGGTCGGCTGGGGATCGGCATCCTGGGTGTACCCTACAAGTGCCCACCGGCGCCCTACGAGTGCGCGTTCCTGATCGACGACGTCCTGCGGCGCCGCGGCGTGCGCGACCGGGTCGAGCTGGAAGCCTTCACCCCGCAGCCGTCCTCGCTGCCGGTGGCGGGAACGGCCGCCTGCGCGGAAGTGGAGGGCCGGCTGGCCGCGCGGGGCATCCGGTTCCTGCCCAACCGCAAGGTGACGGCCGTCGGTGGGCGGGAGGTCGTGTTCGAAGAGGATCAGCGCGCCTACGATCTGCTGATCGCGGTGCCGCCGCACCGCGCGCCCGGCGTGGTGAAGCAGGCCGGGCTGACCGCGGGAGAGTGGATTCGGCCTGATCCCCGCACGTGCGCCACGGCCGCCCCCGGGGTGTTCGCGGTCGGCGATGTCACCGAGATGCCGCTGGCCAACGGCATGATGCTGCCGAAGGCCGGGGTGTTCGCCGAGGCCCAGGGCCGCGCGGCCGCCGACCAGATCGCGAGGCTGTTCGGCGCCGCAGACCAGGCCGTGGAGTTCGACGGGGTCGGCTACTGCTATGTGGAGACCGGCGAGGGCGCGGCCGCGGCGATCCGCGGGCAGTTCTATGCGACGCCAGAGCCCGTGGTCGAGGTGGCGGAGCCCAGTCCCCAGACGCTGGCCGAGAAGCGGAACTTCGAGGCCGAACGCCTGAGCGCATGGTTCTAGGCGGCGGGTGACGGCCTGGTCGTGACCCCGGCCTCGCAGCGGCGGGTGGACGCTCCCATGCTCCTCCTGGTCCTACTGTGGGGCGTGAACTTCTCCATCGTCAAGGTGGCGTTTGCGGAGATCCCCCCGTTTGGCTTCAACGGGCTGCGCTTTGCCATCGCGGCGGTGTGCCTGCTCGCGGTCCTGCGCCGCCTGGAGCATGCCTGGTGGGTGGATCGGGGAGATCTCCGGGGGCTGGCGCTGTTGGGCCTGTTGGGGCACGTGGGCTACCAGACCTTCTTCATCGCCGGCCTGGCCCACACGACCGTGGGACACTCGGCGCTGATCCTCTCCATGGTGCCGCTCTTCGTGGGCGCGCTCGGGGCGGTGCTGGGGATCGAGCGTCCCTCGGCGCGCATGTGGGTGGGGTTGGCCCTGGCGTTTGCAGGCGTCTTCATCCTCATCAGAGGTCGGGCGGCCCTGGCTCTGGGCCAGTCGACCGCCCTCGGCGACCTGCTGACGCTGGGCGCGTCGATGTGCTGGGCGGCGTACACGGTACTCTCGCGACCGTTCCTGACCAGGTTCTCTCCCCTGCGGCTCACGACGGTCACCCTGGTACTGGCCCTGCCGGTCCTCCTGGCCCTGGCCCTCCCGGGGTTGTCGCGGCTGCGCTGGACCGACGTGACCCCGCAGGCCTGGGCGGCACTGGCCTTCTCGTCCATCTTCGCCATCGTGATCGGCTATGTGATCTGGTACACGTCGGTGCAGACCATGGGCAGCGCGCGCACAGCCGCGTTCTCCAATCTGATCCCCGTCGTCGCCCTCCTGGCCGCAAGCGTGCTGCTCGGCGAGCCGCTGGGACCGGCGCAGGTCCTCGGCGCCGCCGTGGTCCTCGCGGCCGTGTGGCTGGCCCGCACCGGTCGGCCGGCCGTGCAGGTCTAGGTCGCCTTCGGCACGGGCATAACCTGACGAGCCGATCCAGCCTGGCTTCCATACCCATCACGCCCAAGTGCCGGAGGGTCCTCCATGCTGATGGAGTCCTACCTCAATATGATGGTCGAGCGGCGCGCATCCGATCTGCACCTCAAGGCCGGCACCCGGCCGATGCTGCGCATCGACGGAGCCCTGGTCTCCGTGAGCGACGAGCGCCTGCACGACGAGCGCGTCCGCGCGCTGCTGGCGGAGATCCTCACGCCCGAGCAGCTCGACCGGTTCCATCGGGACCTGGAACTCGACCTGGCCTACAGCCTGCCCGGCCTCTCGCGCTTCCGCATCAACGTGTACCTGCAGCGCGGCGGCATCGGCGCGGCGATCCGGACGATCCCGTCGGCGGTCCCGACCATCGAGGACCTGGGCCTGCCCAAGGTCGTCAAACGCCTGGCCTCTCTCCCCCGGGGACTGGTCCTGGTCACGGGGCCCACCGGCAGCGGGAAATCCACCACCCTGGCCGCGATCGTCAACCACATCAATCACACCCGCGCCTGTCATGTGGTGACCATCGAGGACCCCATCGAGTACCTGCACCACGACCACCTGTCCATCATCACGCAGCGCGAGGTCGGCGGCGACACCCACTCGTTTGCCGATGCGCTCCGCCATGTGCTCCGGCAGGACCCGGACGTCATCCTCATCGGCGAAATGCGCGATCATGAGACCATCGCCACGGCCATCACCGCCGCTGAGACCGGCCACTTGGTCCTGGCCACCCTGCACACGGTCAATGCAGCGCAGACGGTGGACCGGATCATCGACGCCTTTCCGCCCCACCAGCAGCCCCAGATCCGAATGCAGCTCTCGGTGGCGCTGGAGGGCGTGCTCTCCCAGATGCTCCTGCCGCGCCGGGACGGCCGGGGCCGCACGGCCGCCGTAGAGGTCATGGTGGGCACCCCCGCGGTCCGCAACCTGATCCGCGAGTCGAAGACGCACCAGATTCCGTCCGTCATGCAGGGCGGGGCGAAGGACGGGATGCAGACCCTCAACCAGGCGCTGCGGAGGCTGGTGAAGGAACACATCGTCGAGTTCGAGGTAGCGCTGGCCCACACCAGCCATCCGCAGGAACTGGCCCAGGTGTGCGGCCGCGAGGCGGGTGCGGCGGCCTCACTCTAGAGGCGTGCGGACGGGGGGACCGGCGGGGGGGCAGGTGTTGACGGACCCTCCCATCCTGGTACAATACCCGCGTGCCCGGGAGAGGTGACGTGGCGTGATCAAACCATCGCTGGAAGAACTGCTCGAACGCGTGCCCAGCAAGTACGCCCTGGTCATGGCGGCGGCCAAGCGTGCCCGCCAGTTGAAGGAAGGGGTGCTACCCCTGGTGGACATCGACTCGGCCAACACCGTCACCATCGCGCTGGAGGAGATCGCCACCGGCCGGGTCCGCGTCGAAGAACCCACGCCGGCCGGCCGGTAGGCCGATCCCGCCCGCGCCGGTGGCGGCAGAACCCCGGCGCGGGCCGGCGCGTATACCGAGGCGAGACCAGGCCGGAGGCTCGCCGATGCCCCTGGGAGTCACCGCGATCGTCGTGCTCGCGGCGCTCGCCGCCGCCCCCCTGGCGCCGCGGGCGGAGCGTCGCGTGGGCGACCTCAAGCTGGAACTGAACACCGACCGCGCGGTCTACCGCGCCGGGGACGTGGTCGTCGTCACGCTGCAGGTCACCAGCCTGGCGCAGAGACCGGCCTCCATGACGGTCGGCGGCCAGGAGTTCGACGTGACCGTCCGGCAACGGGGAGCGCTGGTCTGGCAGTGGTCCCACGACAAGGCCTACGTCCAGATCATCCGGGAGCTCCCGCTGGCCCCAGGACAGGTCCTGACCTACCGCGCCACCTGGGACCAGCGCGACCTGCAGGGCCGTCGCGTGGACCCCGGGACCTACGAGATCTTCGGCACCTTCTTTGGCGCCTTGCGGCCAGGCGGGCCGGCCGGCGAGGTCGGTCCGGTGCGCATGACCATTGGCCGCTGATGCGCCGGCTGATATAACTGATATAATGGGTGGGAACGTGGCGGCGTAGCTCAGCTGGTCAGAGCACGCGGCTCATACCCGCGGAGTCGGGAGTTCGAGTCTCCCCGCCGCCACCACGAGGTGGAATCGGCGGTCCCCAGGGGCCGCCGCGTTTTGCTCTCACGGGATGCCGCATGAGGACCCGCGCCCGGCCGGTCCAGATCCTCGCTCGGGTGCGCGCGACGCTGCGCCGTTACGGGATGCTCTCGGGCGGCGAGCGCGTCGTCGTGGCGACCTCGGGAGGCCCCGACTCCATGGCGCTGCTCCACCTGCTGGGCCGCCTGCGCGACGAATTGAACCTGCACCTCCATGCTGTCAGCGTCGACCACGGGCTGCACCACGCCAGCGGCGCCCATGCCGACTTCGTGCGTCGGACGGCCAGGGCCTGGGGGATTCCGGTGTCCGTGGTGCGGGTGAACGTGGAGGCCCACGCGCGCCGCGCCCGCCTGACCGTCGAGGAGGCGGCGCGGGCGTTGCGGTATGCGGCGCTGGCCCGGGTGGCCAGGCGGATTGGCGCCACGCACATTGCCGTGGCGCACACCGCCGACGACCAGGTGGAGACCGTCCTGCTCTGGCTGCTGCGGGGTGCCGCCCCCGATGGCCTGGCCGGGATGCCGGCCAAGCGCTCCCACGGCCCGCTTCAGGTGATCCGGCCGATGATCGACCTGTGGCGCAGCGACGTGCTGGGGTATCTGGCGGCCGAAGGCGTGCCATATCGCACCGATCCGACCAATCGCCGCCGCCGCCCGCTGCGAAACCGCATCCGCCAGGACTTGCTGCCGCGCCTTGTCGGGTATAATCCGGGTATCAAGGCTGTCCTCCGGCGCCTGGCCGAGCAGACGGCCGACGACGCGGCGTTGTTGGAGCACCTGGCGGGCGAGGCCGCGGCGGAGACGCTCCGGCGCGTCGACGGCCGGGTCGCCATCGACGCGGCGCGGTTCCGCTCGTTGCCGGTCAGCCTGCAGCGCCGGGTCGCCTATCGTGCGCTGGTCGAGGCCGGCGGGAACATCCGCGGGCTCGCCTTCGTCCATGTGGAGCGGCTGCGCGAGATGGCCGGCCTGGGGCGGGACGGCGAGCGGGCGGACCTGCCGGGCGTGCAGGCCGAGCGGACCGCACGCGAGATTGTGCTGGTCCGCGCACGGGCGCGCGCCGGACGGCGGATGTTACAATAGAGACGCGCCTCCGGCGAACGCGACCGGGGCCGGGCCGAAAGAGAGACCAATGGCGTCGAATCGTTACCTGCGCAACCTCATCGTGTGGGCCCTGATCATCGTGGTCGCGTTTCCGTTCGCGCTCACGTTGTGGAAGCGGACGCCACGCACCGAGGTGCCCTACAACGTCTTCATCGAGCAACTCCAGGCCGGTCAGGTCACTCAGGTGGAGATCGGGGACGGCACGGTGACCGGCCGGTACAAGAGCGGGGATCAGTTCACCACCTACATCCCGCCGGGCGACACCTCGTACCTCGACCTCCTGAAGGCCAAAGGGGTCCAGATCCGCGTCGAGCCGCGATCGCGCTCGACCCTGTGGCCCAGCGTGCTCTCCACGATGCTCCCGATCCTGCTGCTGGTGGGTCTGTGGATGCTGATGCTGCGCCAGGCGCAGTCGGGCAGCAACCAGGCCATGTCCTTCGGGAAGAGCCGCGCACGGTTGCACAGCGAGAACAAACCCAAGGTTACCTTCGAGGACGTTGCCGGCGTCGAGGAAGCCAAGGAGGAACTCCAGGAGGTCATTGAGTTCCTCAAGTACCCCAAGAAGTTCCAGGCGCTGGGCGCCAAGATCCCCAGGGGCGTCCTGCTGGTGGGCCCGCCCGGCTCGGGGAAGACCCTGCTGGCCAAGGCCGTGGCCGGTGAGGCGGGGGTGCCGTTCTTCTCCATCTCCGGCTCGGAGTTCGTCGAGATGTTCGTCGGCGTGGGCGCGTCGCGGGTGCGTGACCTGTTCGATCAGGCCAAGAAGAGCGCGCCCTGCCTGGTCTTCATTGACGAGATCGATGCCGTGGGCCGCCAGCGCGGCGCGGGGTTGGGCGGCGGCCACGACGAGCGCGAGCAGACGCTGAACCAACTCCTGGTCGAGATGGACGGCTTCGATCCCAACAGCGGGATCATTGTGATCGCGGCCACCAACCGGCCGGACATCCTGGACCCCGCGCTCCTGCGGCCAGGCCGCTTCGACCGGCGCATCGTGGTAGACAATCCAGACACCAAAGGCCGCCGCGCGATCCTGGAGGTCCACGCCCGCGGGAAACCCATCGCCGACGACGTCAACCTCGATATCCTGGCCAAGCGGACCCCCGGGTTCTCTGGCGCAGACCTGGCCAACATGGTCAATGAGGCGGCGCTGCTGGCCGCACGTCGGAACAAGCGGAAGATCACGGCCCAGGAGATGGACGAGGCCATCGATCGCGTCATCGCGGGGCCCCAGCGCCGCAGCAGGGTGCTCACCCCCAAGGAGCGCGAACTGACCGCCTACCATGAGGCCGGACACGTGGTCGTGGCCAAGGTCATCCCCGGCGCCGATCCGCCCCACAAGGTGACGATCCTGCCCCGGGGCATGGCCCTGGGCTACGTCATGTACGCGCCGCCCGACGACAAGTACACCTACACCCGGCAGGAGATCCTGGCTCGCATCACGGTGGGCCTGGGCGGCCGCGTGGCCGAGGAGGTTGTCTTCGGTGAGGTGACCACCGGGGCCCAGAACGACTTCGAGCAGTCCACCGAACTCGCGCGCAAGATGGTCACCGAGTTCGGGATGAGCAGCAAGCTCGGGCCGCTGTCGCTGGGCAAGCGGCACGGGCCCGTCTTCTTGGGCCGCGACCTGGTCGAAAGTCGCAACTACAGCGAGGAGATCGCCTACGAGATCGACAAGGAAATCCGGCGGATCATCGACGAGTGCTATGAGAAGGCCCGGCAGGCGATCCTGGAGCACCGGGACGCCCTGGAGCGCATGGCCAGAGCCTTGCTCGAGCATGAGAGCCTGGAGGCCGAGGAGATGGACCGCCTCTTCAAGGGCGAACCCATTCCGGCCGAGGCGGCCCCGGCGAGACCTGGAGCGGCGGAGCCGGCGGTCGAGGCCCGACTCCGTCCCGAGGCTCCCCTGCCGCAGTTGCGGCCCAAACCCGAAGCGTCGGCGTAACGGCCGCCCGCCATCCGTCCGCGGATCTGTCCGGGGGCCCGGGGGGACTGCGGGGCGAGCGTGCGGAGGAACTCCTCCCCTGCCCGTGGGCCGCAAGGAGGTGCTCCGAGGTGACAGCGCACGAACTCCCGCTTCCTGAGCACTTCGATCCGGAACGAGTCGGGCGCGTCTGGATGGTGGACTACAACACCCTGGCGCGCAGCGCCGCCCGATGGGCGGACCGGCACCGGATCAGGCCGGCCGCCGAGGACCGCGTGAAGGTCTGCCTCGTGGCGGTGGACGTGCAGAACACATTCTGTATTCCCGGATTCGAGCTCTACGTGGGAGGGCGGTCCGGGACCGGCGCGGTGGACGACAATCGGCGCTTGTGCGAGTTCATCTACCGAAACCTGGCGGCCATCACGCAGATCGTCCCGACGATGGATACCCACCAGGCGATCCAGATCTTTCACAGCATCTTCTTGGTGAATGACCGCGGTGAGCACCCCGCCCCGTTCACGCTGGTGACCGAAGAAGACATCGCCAGGGGAGTCTGGAGATTCAACCCGGCCGTGGCCGACAGCCTCGGGATCACCCCCGAATACGGGCAGGCGCACCTGGTCCATTACACGCGCCGTCTGCGGGAGGGGGGGAAGTACGACCTCACCATCTGGCCGTACCATGCCATGCTCGGCGGCATCGGCCACGCGCTGGTGGCGGCGGTCGAGGAGGCCGTCTTCTTCCACACGATTGCCAGGGTCAGTCAGCCCGACATCCAGGTGAAGGGGAATTCGCCGCTGACGGAGCACTACTCGGTGCTGGGTCCCGAAGTGGCCACGGGTCCGGACGGGCGGCTGCTCGGCGGCCGGAGCGATGCCTTCTACCGAAAGCTCGTGGAGTTTGACGCGCTGATCATCGCCGGCCAGGCAAAGAGTCACTGCGTGGCGTGGACGATTGCCGATCTGTTGGACGACATCATGCAGCGGGACAGGCGCCTCGCGGAGAAGATCTACCTGCTCGAAGATTGCACGTCGCCGGTCGTCGTTCCGGGTGTCATCGATTACACGGACGCCGCCGAGGCGGCCTTCCGGCGGTTTGCCGAGGCGGGGATGCATGTGGTGCGGTCGACGGAGCCCATGGAGACGTGGCCCGGACTGGGTCGGCTGGTGGCGATGTGAAGGGAGTCTCGGCCCCGGGTGGAATACACATCTGGTTTATGGACGGAGGTGGGCGGTGGCTGGCGCGCGGTCCAAAGGGCTCGCCCGGAAGACGGGGATGAACCTCAGGCCCGTCCTGATCTACATCGTCGTCGCCGTCGCGGTGGCCGGGGGCATGTACGCCTGGGACCTGCAGTACCGCCGGGCCGAGGAAGCCCGAAGGCGGCCGCCCGACCCGGCGATGATCGCCAAGAACCTCGTGGAGAACATCATCGGGTCGGGCACGGTGAAGGACGTCAGGATCGACCGCGACAGGAAGACGGTGGCGGTCACCGTCGAGTCCACCCAATTCAAGCCCGAGGCGCCCAGGCAACAACTTCGCGAGTTGCTGGAAGCCGAGGCCGTCCTGGCCACCCAGGCCGTCCTGCAGCAGCTCCGGGAGTATGAGCAGGCTACCGCCACGCTGGTCCACCAGGGGAAGACGATCGCGGTGGGCGCGGCGGCCCGCGGCAGCGAGAAGATCACCATGACCTACGTGGACGAACGGCTAAAGGAGTAGCGGGAGCTGCATGTTTGCCTTGAACTTCTACTCGTCCCTGTTCGCAGACGCGCTCCGACAGGGCCGGAAGACGGCCACGATCCGGCTGGGGAACAAGCTGGACAAGTATCGAGACGGGCAGATCGTCTGGATCACCGTCGGGCGCCGGTTCGGGACACGCCGCAAGATCTTCCCGGCCATCATCGACCGCGTGGAGGTCAAGCGGCTGGCCGAGGTCACCCCCCGGGAGATCGAGCGCGACAACCCCCAACTGCGGCGGCACGAAGAGTTGATCGAGTTCCTCACCAAGGTCTACGGACGGCCCGTGACCCTCGACAACGAGGTCACCGTCGTACACTTCTCCCGGATTGAAGAGGGGGACGGCTCCCTTCCCGTAGATGTCTGATCGACTCCTCCGTGGGCCCGGGCGTCACTCGAGCAGCAGACAGTCCGGCGGTACGTGCGTCGTGAGGTAGAGGTCCGGGCCGGCCCGGCGGAATTCGATGCCCCGGTCGGCCGCCCGCCGCGCGAAGACAACCACGACGGCGGCGTCGGGGGCGTGACGGCGGCCCACTTCCCGGGCCGCCTGGGGAGTCGTCGAGAGGTGCACGTACTGCCGGCCGGTCGGCCGCAGGCCGGAGGTCGCCAGGCGCGACGCCTCGGCCGGCGTCGTCCCGTAATAGAGCCACTCGGGCGGAACGGCGGGCTCCCCGGGCTGCTCCACCGAGACGGTGTGGCCGTACCGGGCGCGGATGCGGCCGTCCTGGATCTCATACCGCCGGGGATCGGCGGCCGCCAGCGCTACCAGATCGCCGGTCGAGATCGTCTCCCACCCTGGCTGCTTCGCCAGCGCTCCCGCCAGAACGTCCAGCGACACGAAGCCAGCCGGGTCCAGATTGATGCCGAACTCCTCGGGCCGGTGCCGCAGGACGCGTGCGACGAGACGGCTGAGGCGGGCCGTCCGCTGGGCCTGGCTGGATCCGGATCTGCTGCGTGACCCTGGCATGGAACCACCTATGGGTTGGCCATGCAGTCTAGGAGAACCTGCCGCAACGACGAACCATACTGCTCTGGGAGGACGCAGCATGGCAGGGCGCCTGGTGGAGTGCGTGCCCAACATCAGTGAAGGCCGGCGGTCTGACGTGATCGACCAGGTCGCCTCGGCCGTGCGCCAGATGCCCGGGGCCAAACTCCTCAACGTCCAATCGGATGCCAGCCACAACCGGACCGTCATCACCTTTGCCGGGGAGGCCGACGCAGTGGCGCAGGCGGCCGTGGCGCTGACCCGGCAGGCCGTGGCCCTCATTGACATGAACCAGCACCGGGGGCAGCACCCGCGGCTGGGTGCCGTGGACGTGATCCCCTTCGTCCCGATCGGGCAGACCACCATGGAGGAGTGCGTGGCGTTGGCGCGGCGGGTGGGCGAAGCGCTGTGGGCACAGCTCCGGCTCCCGGTCTATTTCTACGGGGAGGCCGCGACGGCGCCACACCGCGTGCGGCTCCCGGACATCCGCAAGGGCGAGTACGAGGGCCTGGCCGAGAAGATGAGGCAGCCCGGGTGGGCGCCGGACATTGGGGATCCGACCCCCCATCCGACGGCGGGGGCCGTCGTGGTCGGGGCCCGCCGTCCCCTCATCGCCTACAACATCAACCTCCGCACGACCGACGTGCAGATCGCCCGGGCGGTGGCCCGGGCGGTGCGGGAGTCCGGCGGCGGGCTCGTCAACGTTCAGGCCATGGGCGTCGTCGCGGAATCCGGGCTGGCACAGGTGAGCATCAACGTGCTGGACGCCGCCCGCACGCCGCTGGCCCGCGTCTTCGATCTGGTGCGCCTGGAGGCGGACCGGCACGGTGTGGCGGTGGCGGAGAGCGAGATCGTGGGGCTGGTCCCCCTCGACGCCCTCCTGGATGTGGCCCGGGCCTACCTGCGGATGCCCGCCTTCGACCGCGCCCAGGTTCTGGAAGTGAGGCTGACGGAGTAGCCCGGGCGGTGCTGACGGTTGACCTGCTGGTCGAGCACGCCGCCGAACTGCTCACCCTGGCCGGGGACGGCGACCGGCCCCGGACCGGCGCCGCACTGCGGGAGCTGGGCCTGATCCGCGACGGCGCCGTCGCCGCGGCCGACGGCCAGATCGTGGCCTGCGGCTCCACCGCCGCGGTCCGGGACCAGGTGCGTCCCGGTCCGGGAGCGACCGTCATCGACGCCTCAGGCCGCGTAGTGCTCCCGGGCTTCGTCGATCCCCACACGCACCTGGTCTTCGCGGGTTGGCGCGCGCACGAGTTTGAGATGCGGCTGCAGGGTGCCACCTACCTCGAGATCGCCGCGGCGGGCGGCGGGATCCTCAGCACGGTGGCCGCCACCCGGGCCGCCGACGAGGACACGCTGATGCGGCTGGGCGCCGCGCGCCTGGATCAGATGCTGGCCTGCGGGACCACCACGGCGGAAGTCAAGAGCGGCTACGGCCTCTCCCTCGAAGACGAACTGAAGCAGCTGCGCGTCATCCACCGGCTGTCGGCGTCCCACGCCGTGGACCTGGTCCCCACCGTCCTGGCGGCGCACGCGACGCCGCCCGAGTATGCCGGAGATCCCGATGCCTACGTCTCGCTGGTCATCCGCGAGATCCTGCCGGCTGTGGCCGAGGAAGGCCTGGCCGAGTTCTGCGACGCCTTCTGCGACGTCGGCGCGTTTACGATCGCCCAGGGTCGGGCCGTGCTGGAAGCCGGGGCGGAACTCGGCCTTGTCCCCAAACTCCACGCCGACGAGTTCGCCGACACCGGCGGCGCGCGGCTGGCCGCCGAGGTGGACGCCATCTCCGCGGACCACCTGCTGCATGCCGCAGACGACGGTCTCGCCGCCATGGCGCAGGCCGGCGTCATCGCGGTGCTGCTGCCGGCCACCGCGTTCTTCCTGGGCCTGCCGTATGCGCCAGCCCGCCGCATCATCGACCTCGGCGTCCCGGTGGCGCTGGCGACCGACTTCAACCCCGGCACCGCGCCCACCTGGTCCATGCCGGCCGTCGTGGCGTTGGCCTGTGCGGGGATGAAATTGACCCCCGCCGAGGCGATCACCGCCGCCACCATCAACGCCGCCTGGGCGATCGACCTGGCCGAGGAGGTCGGCAGCCTGGAGCCCGGCAAGGTCGCCGATCTCGTCATCCTCAACATCCCCGACCACCGCGGCCTGGCCATGCACCTCGGGGCCCCTCTGGTGCACCAGGTCATCAAGCGCGGGCAGCGCGTCGTGGGATGACGCCGGAGCCGGTCGTGAGTCGCCCCGGCTCCGGGCACCGACGGATCGGGATGCCGATGGTCTGGATCGGCGAGGTCGAATCCACCAACGATGTGGCCCGGTGGATGGCCACCGCCGGCGTGCCCGAAGGCGCCGTCGTGGTGGCCGAGCGCCAGACGCGCGGCCGCGGTCGGCGGGGCAGGGCGTGGGCCTCCCCGGCCGGTGGTCTGTGGTGCTCGATCCTGCTGCGGCCGGCTGGCCAGCCGGCGTGGGGGCGCCTGAGCCTGGCCGTCGGGGTGGCTGCAGCCGAGGCGATCGAGGCGGCCACCGGCCTGCCGGTCGGCCTCCACTGGCCGAATGACCTCATCGTCGACGGCCGCAAGGTGGGGGGGGTCCTCATCGAGGCGCATGCCGGCGCGGTCGTCGTCGGCATCGGGATCAATGCCAACGTGCCGATGGAGCAGTTGCCCCCAGACGTCGTGCCGCACGCCACCTCGCTCCATCTGGCGGCTGGCCGCCCCGTTCCGCACGGCCTCCTCCTGGAGGCCCTGCTGCGCCGCCTCGAGCACTGGTACCCCATCTGGGCCGACGGCGGCCCTGAGGTGGTGGCGGCCTGGTCCGTCCGCGACGTCGCGCGCGGACAGCGGGTGACCGTCAGCGGCCCGGGAGGACCGATCGAGGGGATCGCCGAGGGCGTCGACGGCGACGGCGCCCTCCGCCTGCGGGTGAGCGAGGACGAGGTCCGGCGCATCGTGGCGGGCGACCTGCTGCCTTCACAGGAGCCGTCGGGCGCGCCGTAGCAGGAGCGATCCGGGGCGCGTCAAAGGACGGCGACTGTGGACCGACCGCGCCATGTGGTGAGCATCAGCCTGGGCTCCAGCGCGCGCGACAAACGGGTGGAGACCGAACTGCTCGGTCAGCGCATCATCATCGAGCGCATCGGTACCGACGGCGACTACCAGCGCTTCTGCCGCCGTCTCCGCGAGGTCGACGGCCGGGTGGACGCCATCGGCATCGGCGGGATTAACCTCACCCTGGCCGCCGGCCGGCGCCGCTACTACATCCGCGATGCCGTGCGGGCCACGGCCGGCCTGCGGACGCCCGTTGTGGACGGCAGCGGGGTCAAGGAGGGGTGGGAGCGACATGTGATCCTCCACGTCCTCCCGCGCGAGATGGGCGCGCCCCTGCGGGGGCGGCGGGTCCTGCTGACGTCGTCGGTGGATCGGTTCGGGATGGCCGAGGCCTTCGTCGAGGGTGGGGCCGATGTGGTCTTCGGCGATCTGATGTTCGCCCTGGGGATTCCCGTCGGCCTCCGGGGGCTGACCACGGTCAAGGTCCTGGGGGCGCTACTGCT
>JAVKID010000073.1:0-14910 GCA_031459655.1 Candidatus Fervidifonticultor octavus
CGGTGGGCGACATCTTCCAGTGGTTCGTCCGGACCAGCCGGCTGACGTTTCAGGAGCTGGAGGCGGAGGCCGGACGGCTGGGGCCGGGCGAGTCCGGCGCCCTCGCGCTCGATTGGTGGAACGGCTGCCGCACGCCGCTGGTGGACGCCGACCTCTCGGGACTCCTGGTGGGACTGACCCTGGCCACCGAGCCCGCGCATATCTACCGGGCGCTGCTGGAGTCCACGGCCTTCGGCACCCGGCGCGTGATCGAGACCTTTGAAGCGGGCGGAGTGGCCGTGCGGGAGGTCCACGCCTGCGGAGGATTGGCCGAGCGCAGTCCCTTGCTGCTGCAGATCACGGCGGATGTCCTCGACCGCGAGGTGCTGGCGGCGCCGCTGCGCCACGCCTCGGCGGTCGGGGCGGCGATCTACGCGGCCGCGGCGGCGGGCGAGGAGGCCGGGGGATACGCCGGCGTCGTGGAGGCCACGGAGCGGATGGGCAGCCGGAGCCGGATCCGCTACGCGCCGCGCCCCGCGGGGCGCGAGATTTACGAGGCGTTGTACCGGCACTACCTGGAGCTGGCGCGGCACTTCGGGGAGGGCGGGACGGAGGTTATGAAGGCGCTGCGCAGGCTCCGGAGCCGATCGGAGCATCGTGCCGGACAACGTGAGCGGAGGTGAGGCGGATGGAGTGGTGGGAGGCCATCAACGACATGCGGGTGAAGCGCCGCCAGGTGCTCAAGGCTGTCGTCGGGGCGGCGGCGATCGCCGCCGTCGCGCCGACGCGCGTGGCCTCGGTCCTGGCCCAGGCCAGGGTGATGACCCTGGATTACTTCACCCTCTTCCACAGCGGCGACGCGGCGGCGATGGAGCGCATCGTCCGCGCGTTCAACGACGCCCACACGACGGTGAAGCTCAATCTGTTGCAGGGCCAGTGGGCGGAGTACTACGCTCAGCTGTTCGCCGCGGTCGGCGCGGGGAACCCGCCCCAGATCGGCATCTGCCACAGCAGCCGGGTGATGGACGTCTACCGGGCGCTGACCCCGCTGGAGGAGTCGCGCGCCGGCAACCTGCTGGAAGCGGCCGGGATCCGGCAGGCCGACTACACCCGCAGCGTGTGGAACGCCGGCGTGTACCAGGGGAAGCGCTATCTCGTGCCCCTCGACTCGCACATGTGGGGCTTCTGGTACAACAAGGACCTGTTCCGCCGCGCCGGGCTGGATCCGGAGAAGCCGCCCGAGACGCGCGAGGAGTTCGAGCGCGCGGCCGATGCGATCAAGAGCCGGACCAACGCCTTCGCCTTCCATCCGGCGGAGGATGCGCTGGCCCGGAAGCTCCGCCGCGCGTGGGAGATCTTCTTCTGGGGCCAGGGCGGCGAACTCCTCACGCCCGACGGACGCCGGGCGGCCTTCAACAACGAGCGCGGGCTGGCCGCCCTCGACTATCTGGTCGGGATGATCCACCGCCGGGGATGGAACCAGCCGGGGACCGACGGGTTCAAGCAGTTCGCCGCCGGGCAGCTCGGGATGCTGCTCGCGGGCAACTGGTACTTCCCGACCGCGAAGGCCAGCGGCGTGAACTTCGGCTTCCACTACGTGCCGAAGTTCTTTGAGCGGCCGACGACCTGGGGCGACAGCCACAACCTGATGATCCCGCGGCAGCGGCCCGACCGCGTCACCAACGAGATGCTGATCGAGGCTATCAAGGCCATCAAGTGGATCAATCAGCACTCCGACCTGTGGGGCATCTACGGCGGACACATCCCCGCTTACCTGCCCGCCCTGCAGTCGCCGGCGCTGCGCGCGTCCGACACGTGGAAGATCGCGCTGACCAAGTTCGCCGACATGGCGAACCGCGGCTACGTGCACTACCCGCTCGTGCACCCGCTGGCCCCGCAGGTGCACGCGGCCATCGAGCCGCACATCCAGGAGGCCTACAACGGCCGCGTGTCGCCGCGCGATGCGCTCGCCCGGGCGGAGGCCGAAGTGAATCGTGTGTTGAGCACGTGAGCGTCGAGGGGAGGGGGGCGCCGCCCCACGCCCTCCTCCCCGCTGCCACCGCCGCATGAACCGCCGCAGACTCGGCCAGGCCGCGGAGATCGCCGCCTTCCTGCTGCCCTTTGCCGCGTTCTGGGTGATCTTTCGTGCCGGCCCGGTGCTCTACGGCATCTTCATCAGCCTCTACCGGTGGGATCCGCTGGGCGAGAACACGTTCATCGCCCTGCGCAACTACCTCGACCTGGCGCGCGACCCGCGCTTCTGGAACGCGCTGGTCAATACGCTGGAGTTCGCCGCCCTGACGGTTCCCCTGATCATCGGCTTCGGCCTGGCCTTCGCGGCACTCGTCTTCAGCCACCGCCACCGGCGGGTGATCCGGGGGATCGAGGCCGCACTGTTCTTCCCGTACCTGCTGACGGTGTCCATCGTCGCTCTGGTCTGGCGGTGGCTGCTCGATCCCGACTTCGGCATCGTCCTCATTTTGCTGCGCGAGGCGGGGATCCGCCCGCCCGTCTTCCTGAACGAGCCGCGCTGGGTGATCCCGGCCATCGCCTTCGCGACGGCGTGGTGGCTGGCCGGCTATCGCATGGTGCTGTTCCGCGCCGCGATGGAGGATATCCCCGACGAGCTGTACGAGGCCGCCCGGCTGGACGGGGCCGGCGCGTGGCGGATCTACTTCGCCATCACCCTGCCGTTGCTTCGGCCGGCCATCCTCTTCGCCCTCGTGCTCACGACGATCTCCGGCTTCATCGTCTTCGGCCAGGTGCTGATCATGACCGGCGGCGGGCCCGGCCGCGCCTCGGAGGTGCTCGCCCTGTACATGTACCGCTACGGCTTCGAGTTCCTGGAGATGGGCCGCGCGGCGGCCGTGGGCGTGGTCCTGTTCGTCATCATCCTGGGGCTGACGCTGGTCTCGTTCCGCTGGCTCGGCTATGAGGCGGAGCTGTGAGGCTCCGGGCGGGCGTCATCGTCGCCGTGCTCACCGCGGCCGCGGTGCTGGCGCTGCTGTGGCTGGTCCCCGTGCTGTGGATGGCCCTCACGGCGGTCAAGCCCGCGCCTGAGATCTTCGCCCTGCCCCCGCGCTGGATTCCGCACGCCCCCACGCTGGCGCACGTGCGGACCGTGCTGACCACCTGGCCGTTCCCGCGCTGGGTGCTGAACAGCGTCATCGTGGCCGGGGTGACCACCGCGCTGTCCGTGGTCGTCTCCATCCCCGCGGCATTCACCTTCGCCCGGCTGCGCTGGCGCGGGCGCGACGCGCTGTTCATCGTCTTCCTCTCCTCGCTGCTCATCCCCCTGGAGGTCAATGCCATCCCGCTGTACTTCCTGATGAACCGGCTGCACCTGCTGAACACGTACCCGGCCGTCTTCCTGCCGATCGTCGGGATGCCGATCGGGATCTTCCTGCTGCGCCAGTTCTATCTGAACATCCCGTTCGAGCTCGACGACGCCGCCCGGGTGGACGGGTGCGGCAACCTCCGCATCATCTGGCACGTCATCCTGCCGCTCTCCCGGCCGGCGCTGGCCGCCCTGGCCATCTACATGTTCATCTTCGCCTGGAACGAGTTCTTCTGGTCGATGATCGCCCTGCAGTCGCCGCGCATGTTCACCCTGCCGATCGGGCTGCGCGCCATGCAGGGCGCCTACGACATCGAGTACGGGATCATGATGGCCGGGGCCACCCTGGCCGCCCTGCCGGCGCTGGTCGTGTTCCTCCTGCTGCAGCGCTCCATCATCCGCGGGATCACCATGACCGCCTACCGCTGATCCGATGCGCGTACTCGCCCGGCTGACCGCCACCAACCCGCTGCCCACCGCCTTCTGCCACGGCGCCTCGCTGCTGCCGCGGCCCGACGGCACGCTGCTGGCGGCCTGGTTCGGCGGCACGGAAGAGGGGCAGCCCGATTCCGGCATCTACTGCGCCCGGCTCGCCCCGGGTGCTGAGGCCTGGGAGCCTCCGCAGGTGGTTGCCCCCGCCGACGGGCATCCCTGCGGGAACCCGGTGCTCTTCTCCGGCGCCGGGGAGGACGTCTGGCTCGCGTACTTCCGCGTCTGGGGGGCGTGGTGTACGGGGGGCAAGCCCTGCGCCCGGATCTCACGTGACGGCGGACGGACCTGGGGACCCGAGATGGTGCTGCTGGACCGGGCGGGCGTGCTGACGAAGAACAAGCCGTTGCGGCTCGGAGACGAGCTGCTCCTGCCGGTCTACGACGAACTGCGCTGGCAGGTGGGGATCGCGCGCCTCGATCTGGCGGGGCTCGCGCCGGCCTGGCGCTTCGACGACCTGGCGATCGGCGCCGGAAGCGGCGTGGCGATGATCCAGGGCACGCTTGCCGAGACGTCGCCCGGCCGCCTGCTCATGCTGATGCGGACAAAGACGGGGCGCATCTGGCAGGTAGAGAGCCGTGACGGTGGGATCACCTGGGGCAGGCCGGAGCCCACGGCGCTGCGCAATCCCAACGCCGGGATCGACATGGTGAGGCTGCCGGACGGACGGCTGTGGCTGTGCTACAACGACACCGACCAGGGCCGGGATCCGATGCGGTGGGATCTCCGCTACCCGCTGTGTCTGGCGGAGAGCGAGGATGCTGGGGCGTCCTGGCGGACCATCCTCACCCTGGAGGCCGGCCCGGGCGAGTACTCGTATCCGGCGATCGTCAGCGACACCCGGGGGATCGTGCACGTGGCGTACACGGTCCTGCGGCGGGGGATCCGACATGTGGTCATCGCCCCGGCGTAGGAGCGGCCCGGGGAGACCCTCGATCAACACGAGAGCCGACGAGATCCGACATGTGGTCTTGCGCCCGACGTAAGAGGCGCCGTCTCACCTTCCGGCCGTCGCAGACAGAGCGGAGGGGATGTCAATGTCCGGGATGAGCGAAGCGGCGGACCGGTTGCGCGGGATCATCGCGGCCCTGCCGACGCCCTTCGACGCCGGTGGATTCGTGGACGAACCGGCGGTCAGACGCCTGGTCGGCTGGCTCATCGCCGGCGGGATCGACGGGGTCTTTGTCTGCGGGACCACGGGAGAGAGCGCACTGCTCGCCGGCGACGAGCGCGCCGCGGTCGTCAAGGCCGCGGCCGAGGCGGCGGCCGGCCGGGCGCCCGTCATCGCCCACGTCGGCGCCCCGTCCACGGCCCAGGTGCTCGAACTGGCATATCGCTGCCGCGACGCCGGCGCGGATGTGCTCGCCGCGGTACCCCCCTACTGCAGCCGCTGCGGCGACGCGGAGGTCGCGGCGCACTTTGCCGCGCTCGCCGGCGCCGTCCCCGACCGGCCCGTCCTCCTGTACAACATCCCGCAGTTGACGGTGAACGCGGTCACCCCGGCCGTGGTCACGACCCTCTCCCCGGTCCCCAACATCGTCGGCCTCAAGGACAGCAGCGGGGATCTGGACGGGTTGCTCCGGATCGCCGGCTCAGCCCGCCCGGGGTTCCGCCTCATCGTGGGCACCGATCTGCTGGCGGTGCAGGCCGCCGCCCTGGGGTGGCCGGCCATCGTGTCGGGACCGGCGAGTGCCGTGCCGGCGCCCTACGTGGCGCTCTGGGACGCGCGGGCCCGGGGATCGTGGGCCGAGCTCAGCGCCGCCTACCGGACGATCACCCGCGTGGTGGCCGCCGTGCGGAACGGAAACATCGCATGGATCAAAGCCGTCCTCGCGCTGCGCGGGCTCGCCGGCCCGTCTGTCCGGCCGCCGCTGCGGCCGCTGACGGACAGCGAACAGCAGGCGCTGAGAGCCGAGCTGCAGGACCTGCTGCCGGGCGAAGGCTTCTGAGGCCGGCGGAACGGCACCGCGCCGCGCTCCACCAGCACGACGCGATCGCAGACGATCGGACGGTCCCTCCCCGCCCCCCGCCCGCGGTCTCCGCGAATCGGTCCGCGGACGGATTGACCGCCGCCACTGCGCGGCAGGATTATGAAAACACCTTTGCATAATACGAAAAGGGGTGACGCGCGTGGCCCACCCTGACCCCGGGTTTGCCGGACGGGCCGCCAGGCTCCATGAGCTCCTGGCGCCCAGCCTCGCCGATGACTGGCCGAACCTCCCCGTCGTGCGCGGCGAAGGAGCCTACCTCGTCGGGCTCGACGGGCGGCGGTATCTCGACTTCGTGTCCGGGATGGCCGCGTGCAACCTCGGACACTGCCACCCCCGCGTCGTCGCTGCCGCTCGGCAGCAGCTGGAGACGCTCATCCACGGTCCGGTCGGCGTCGCCCTCTACGACCCCATCCTGCAGCTGAGCGACGCGCTGGCCGCGGTCACGCCCGGGGGCCTGGACATGTTCTTCTGGAGCAACGGCGGGACCGAGGCCGTCGAGGGCGCCCTGAAGCTGGCCCGCTACGTCACCCGGCGCCCGGCCATCGTTGCGTTCATCGGCGGCTTCCACGGGCGGTCGCTGGGGGCGGCGTCGGTGACGACGTCCAGCGTGAAGTACCGGCACCACTACGAGCCGCTGTTGCCCGCGGTCTACCACGTGCCCTATCCGTACTGCTACCGCTGCCCGTTCCGCGCGGCGGCGACGGGGAGCTGCTGCGACGACCCGTTCCACAGCCTGGACCGGCTGTTCCGGCACGTGGTGTCCCCGGCCGATGTGGCGGCGATCATCGTCGAGCCCATCCTGGGCGAGGGAGGCTACGTCGTCCCCCCGCCCGAGTTCCTGCCCCGCCTGCGCGACTACTGCGACCGGTACGACATCCTGCTCATCCTCGACGAGATCCAGACCGGCTTCGGGCGCACCGGCCACATGTTCGCGGCGGAGACCTTCGGCGTCCGCCCCGACATCCTGGTGCTCTCGAAGTCCATCGCCTCCGGTTTCCCGCTCAGCGCCGTGGCGGCCCGCCGCGACCTGATGTCGCGGTGGTCGGCCGGCGCCCACGGCACGACGTTCGGGGGCAACCCGGTGGCCTGCGCCGCCGCGGTGGCCACGCTGCAGGTCCTGCGCGACGAGGGGGTCCTGGAGAACGTGCGGGCGCGGTCGGCGGAGGCGATGGATGCGCTGGCCCGGCTGCAGCGCACCTCGCCGTTCATCGGCGACGTGCGCGGGCGGGGGCTGATGATCGGCGTGGAGTTCGTCGATCCCGAGCGGGACGGCGCGCCCGCGGGGGAGGTCGTGCGGCACATCCTGGCCGAGGCGCTGCGCCGGGGGCTGCTGCTGTATCCGGCGGGATATGCCGGCCACGTCCTGCGGGTCATCCCGCCGCTGATCGTGACGCGGGAGGAGCTGGCGGCGGGGCTGGCGATCCTGACCGAGGTGGTGGAGGGACTCCCCGGGCAGTGGCGGTCCGGGGAGACGACGCGGAGAGGGGGGTGAATGAGGCGATGAGCGGCTCCGAGCTGTTCTGGAGCTCGGGAACGTGGCTGTTCGTGGTCGGCCAGGTGCTCGTCCTGGTCATCGTCGGCATCATCTACGCCTATCAGGCGCGCAAGGAGCAGGAAGCCCTGGGAGGTGGCCGGAGATGACGACCACCTACGTCGTCTTTGTCCTGTACCTGATCACCCTGCTGGCGATCGGCTGGTACTTCATGAACCGGGTGCGGACGTACGAGGACTTCGTCATCGGCGGCCGCCGCATCGGGCCGTTCGCGTCCTCGTTCTCGCTGGTCAGTTCCTACATGAGCGGCTACACGTACACGGCCGCGCCGGGGCTCAGCTACCGCAGCGGATACTCGACGCTGTGGTGGGCGACCGGTGACGCGCCGGGCAACGCGCTGAGCTTCGGCGTGCTCGGCCGGCGGCTCCGGCGCTACGCCGAGTTGCTGCGGGCCATCTCGCTGCCGGAGTACCTGGAGCGGCGCTTCAACAGCCCCTCCCTGCGACTGCTCAGTGGGTTGGTTATCCTCATCACGGTGGCGATGTACCTCGTCGCGCAGTTCGTGGCGACGGGCAAGCTCGTCAGCGTGATGTTCAACACGAGCTACATCACCGGCATGGTGATCGGCAGCTTCGTGGTCATCATCTACACGTTGATGGGCGGGTACCTCGCCGTCGTCTACACGGACGTCATCCAGTTCTCCCTGATGTGGGTCCTCACCCACGTGCTCTTCTGGACGGCCCTGGCCATGGCCGGCGGCTTCGCGGCGTTCAACGACGCGCTGGCCCGCATCAGCCCCCAGCTCATCGTCCCCGCCGGCCCGGACAACGCCTACGGCACCTTCCTGGCCGCGCTGACGCCGATCGTGCTGATTATCATGGGGTCGTTCGGGCTGCCCCATGTAACCATCCGCCACCTGTCATTGAAGGATCCGCGGAACGCACGGCACGCCATGCTCATCACGGCCATCTTCGTCGTGACCTTCTCCTTCATCTATTACATGATCGGCGCGCTGGCGCGGGTCCTGCTGCTCACAGCGCCGGCGGACGTGGAGGAGGCCGGGATCCGGCTGTGGTTCTCGATCCTGCATCCGGTGCTGGCCGGCCTGATGAGCTCCGCCGCGGTGGCGTCCATCATGTCCACGGCCGACTCGTTCCTGATCCTGCTCACCTCCACGCTGTCGCATGACTTCCTGAACCGCTACTTCATGCCGACCGCGACGGATCAGGAGCGGCTGCGCGTGGGACGCATCCTGGTGGCGGTCCTGGCGGTGGTGGCGTTCATCGTGGCCATCCGGCCGCCGGCGCTGGTGTTCACCATCGTCATCTTCGCCTTCGGCGCGATGGCGCTGGCACTGGGCGTGCCAAACCTCTTCTCCGTGTACTGGCGGCGGACCACGGAGGCGGGCGTCATCGCCTGCATGGTCCTCTCCCTGATCGTCTACGTGGGGGCCACCGTTGGGAAGTGGAACGTCTTCGGGCTGCATCCGTTCATGCTCGGCCTGATCGTCGCGGTGGCGGCGATCGTCGTCGTCTCGCTGCTCTCAAAGCCCCCGGAGGGAGAGCCGCTTGCCGTGTTCGACACGGCGGGAGGCTACGGACCACTGCCGCCCGCCGTCCGAGCCGGCGCGTCGGCGATGGTGAGCCACGAGATCGCTCTCGCGATCGAGCGGACGGCATCCCGGCCCACCCCCCGTGAGGCGGGCGGGGCCACCCCGGCGTACGGATGGCGGGGCGCGGTGGACGCGGCTGGGTAGCGTGCTCCTCCTCCGGCGCGCGGCGGGGTGAGGGCGCCGATGAGACGCTGGCGCCCCCAGGTCACTGAGCTGCCGCCGGCCGTGCGGCAGGCGGCCGAGGCCGTCGAGCGTCTCGAGATCGTCCTCTACCCGTTCTGGGAGGTGGACGTGGCAGTGCGCGTCAAGGCGCCGCTGCTGCCCGCGGTAACCCGGCTCTGGCGTGTCGCTGTGGACGGGATCACGGGAGCACCCGTGACCGTCCCGCCGCAGCTGGAGGTGATGGACGAGCCGCTCGACGCCGCTCGCGCCGAGAGGCAGGTGGACTTCGCGGTTGCGGTGGAGTCGCTGGACCAGGAGCGGATGCGGCGCGTGCTGTGGGAGCATGCCTCGCGGCGTGTCCGCTCCTGGATGAACGTCAGCATCGCCCTCGGTGCCGCCCGCCCGGTGTACAAGGAGCTGCACCTGTTTGCGGTCACCTTCCGCGACGGGGCCGGCGCCCGGCTGGCTCTGGATACCCTCACCGGCGAGTACGGCGTGGTCGCGCCCGCGCCGGGCGGCGCAGGGGCGGGCTGACAGACGGAGGCGGGACGGCGATGACAGGGATGGCGCGATGGGAGCAGCTGTCGTGGCAGGAGATCGGCGAGCGCCGGTCGCGGGGATTGGTGGCGGTGCTGCCGGTCGGCTCCGTTGAGCAGCACGGCCCGCACCTCCCCGTGGCGACCGATGTGCTCATTCCGATCGGCCTCGCCGACCGGGTGGCCGCCGCGGGGGCCGAGGCGGCGGTGGGCCGCCCGCTGGTGATGCTGCCGCCGTTCTATTACACCTACGCCCGGCACAGCAACTGGTGGCCGGGTACCCTCAACCTGGACGGCGCCGCGCTCATCGGCTTCACCCGGGCGGTGCTGGAGGATCTGTTCCGCCAGGATGTCCTGCGGCTGCTCATGCTCAACGGCCACATGGAGAGCATCCAGTTCATCATGGAGGGCGTCGAGCTGGCGGTGGCCCGCTATCCGTCCGCCCGCGTCGTGCTGGTCAACTGGTGGGAACTGGTGGCCGACGCGCTCATTCAGGAGGTCTTCGGCGACGCCTGGCCGGGCTGGGAGGCGGAACACGCCGCGCTGACCGAGACGTCGCTGATGCTGGCGTTCTATCCCGAGCTCGTACGCAGGGACCGGATCGCCGACGACCGGGCCCCCCGGACGCTGCCGTACAAGGTCTTCCCCCAGCCCGACGTCGTGCGGCCGCCGAGCGGCGTCTACGCCAGCGCCGCCGCGGCCACGGCGGCGATCGGGGAACGGCTGGCCGCGCATATCACAGACGGGCTGCGGCGCGTGCTCGGCGAATGGTTCGGGCCGGATGCGAAACCGCAGCCGGCGTCGCCGTCCCGCGCGGGCGTCCCGGGGGCCGGCGCATGACGGCGCCGACCCGGGTGCTGATCCTCGGCGCCGCCGGGCGGGACTTCCACAACTTCAACGTCTGCTACCGGGCGGATCCGCAGGTCCGGGTCGTGGCCTTCACCGCCACGCAGATCCCCAACATCGCCGGCCGCCGGTACCCGCCGGAACTGGCGGGGCCGCTGTATCCGGACGGCATCCCGATCTATCCGGAGACCGAGCTGCCGCAGCTGATCGCCCGGTTGAACGTGGATCAGGTGGTCTTCGCCTACAGTGACGTCAGCCACGAGCACGTGATGCACCTGGCCTCCACCGCCCTGGCCGGGGGAGCCGACTTCGTCCTGCTGGGCCCCCGCCGGACATCGCTGACGTCGAGCCGGCCGGTCGTCTCCATCGGGGCCGCGCGGACCGGCTCCGGCAAGAGCCCGGCCACCCGCTGGGTGGTCGGGGCGATCCGCCGGGCGGGGGTGACCCCCGTCGTGCTCCGGCATCCGATGCCCTATGGGGACCTGGCGGCGCAGGCCTGCCAGCGCTTCGCGACATTCGAGGATCTCGACCGGCACCACTGCACGATCGAAGAGCGCGAAGAGTACGAGCCGCACCTGGCGGCGGGGACGGTCGTGTACGCCGGGGTGGACTATGAGCGGATCCTCAGGCAAGCCGAGGCGGAGGCGGACGTCATCGTCTGGGACGGAGGGAACAACGACCTGCCCTTCATCGTCCCCGATCTCCACCTCGTGGTGGTGGATCCGCACCGGGCGGGACATGAGCGGTCGTACCATCCGGGAGAAGCCAACGTCCGGATGGCGGATGTGGTGATCATCAGCAAGGTGGACACGGCGGCGCCCGAGGCCGTGCGGACCGTGCGGGCCACGGTGGCTGCGCTGAACCCCGACGCCGAGGTGACCGAGGCGGCACTCGCGATCCGGGTGGACGATGAAGGGTTGGTCGCCGGCCGCCGGGCGCTGGTCGTCGAGGACGGCCCGACGCTGACCCACGGGGAGATGTCGTACGGCGCGGGAGTGCTGCTGGCGCGGCGGCTGGGGGCGACACTCGTCGATCCGCGTCCTTTCGCGGCGCCGTCGATCGCCGCCGTCTTCGCCCAGTACCCTCATCTCGGTCCAGTGCTCCCGGCCATGGGCTACGGGGGTGAGCAGCTGGCAGATCTGGCGACGACGATCGAAGCGACGCCCTGCGACGTGGTCGTCTGCGCTACGCCGGTGGACCTCCGGCGGCTCATCCCCCAGCGGCGGCCCATGGCCCGCGTCACCTACGAGCTGGAGCCGCGCGACGAGGGCACGCTGGTCCGCCGTCTGAACGAGGTCATCCGGCGGGCCCCGGGGGCCGGTGCGAGGGGCAAGGGGGCGTGACCGAGGAGGCTGAAGGCGGAAGCGTCCATGCCCACCCAGGCCGTTGACCGTGCGCTGCGGATCCTGGAGACGATCGCGGAATCGGGGCGCGCGTTGAGCCTCTCGGAGGTCAGCGCGCGTACCGGCCTCCACGTCAGCACGGCCCACCGCCTCATCGCCACGCTGCGGGACCGGGGTTTTGTGGAGCAGGTGGAGGGCAGCGGCCACTATCGGATCGGCCCCTGCGCCTTCCGGGTCGGGCGCAGCTTCCTCGAGGGGTTCAGCCTCGGGCCCCACCTGCGCCCGGTGCTGGCCGAGCTCGCCGCCGACACCCGCGAGACGGCGAACCTCGTCATCCGGTACGGCCTGGAGGCCATCTACCTCGATCACGTGATCGGTGCACAGGTCGCCAAGCTCTTCACCGAGGTGGGGCAGCGGGTCCCTCTGCACTGCACCGCCGTCGGCAAAGTGCTGCTGGCCTACGCCTCCGACGTCCGCGCCGTGCTGCCCCACCTGACGCTGACCCGGTTCACCGCGCAGACCATCACCACTCCGGCGGCCCTTGAGCGCGAGCTCGCCGCGGTTCGGGCGAGGGGATACGCCGTGGACCGCGAGGAGCATGAGGCCGGGGTGGCGTGCCTGGCCGCACCCGTGCTCACCGACGACGGAGCGATCGTCGCCGCGGTCGGCATCTCCGGCCCGAGCGGCCGGGTGCTGCCCCGTGCGGGGAAGCTCGGCGAGCGGGTGAGAGCGGCCGGCGAGGCGGCTTCCCGCCTGCTCAGGGGGTCCACACCTGACGTTTCCGCCCGGGGTCGGCGACCGCGATAGGCGGGCGGGACTCCTGCCGGTCGCGGTGCGGCCGGGTCCGTCATCGGAGCGGGACCGCATGTGAGGGATCGCGGACCGGAGTTACGCGTCGGGGAGTGTGCCCTTCGAGCCTGCGCACCGATCTGTGTGGTATCCCGTTGTGACGGAGCGGAACGGCGGGCAGGGCATACGGTCGGTAGAGGCGGACGCGCGCCGTGAGCGCGCGGAGGCGCAGCGTCCGGGAGGGTTCGGCCACGATCACATCATCCGCCTCCGCGATCACTGACCGCCGGTCCCGCTGCACTGCGACGCGGCCGTCGAGCACGTACAGGTAGGTGTCGTCTGCGCACGGTATGGCGAGCCGGTCGCCGATGTACAGGTGGATGACGGCGATCCGGTACGTGTGGTGGGGGTCGCAGATCTCGAACTCCCGGACGGCATGGCCGCCCAGATGCTTCACGGCGGGGGACCAGACTTCGGCCGCCCCGCGCTCGCTTCCGGTGAGCGAGAAGGCCGGAAGCCAGACGCTGATCCCCATCGGGTACTTAAGCGTGAGCGTCCGCCCCGTCCGCGCGTCGCGATTGACGAGCGTATGATACGTATGGGGGTGGAAGTGGAAGAGCTGCCCGTCGCACGCCTCGAGGTGCCGCACGCCTTCGTCTGCGTACTTTCCGGCGAACCGCACGTCCAGGGCGAGCGTGTACTCGTCGACCGTGTGCGCGTGCCACATCTGCTCGTATGCCGGGGGGGTGAAGGCCACCACCACGGATGGTCCCTCCTCATTTCGCCCCCGCCGGTGCAGCCCGAACCCGATCCGGCGCTCCCGGCCACCCATCCGGTTGAGCACGAAGCGGCTCGGCATGTCGGCCGCCCGGATGACATGAAGAGGGCTGCGGGCCTGGAGGACCGCATTCTCCCGAAGGACTGTCTCCGCCAGCGTGCGGATCGGTGCCAGGTGCGGAGCCCACTCCTGGTGCACGCCGACGGCGACCAGTTCCAACTCCAGCCGCTGGCAGGCTTCGTTGATGTGGTTCGCCACGGAGAGCCGCGCCCAGGCCTCTTCAGGGCACACTATCCCCGGGACCAGCCGTTCCTGATCCTCACGGATCCGGCGTAGCACGGCGGACCGGCGGGCCAGCCGGTCGAGCCTCGCCCTGACGGATGACGCGGCCGTCGCTGTCAGCACGACATCCCTCCCCCCTGGAGGCCCTCGACGGCGACCCCGGCCAAAGAGCGGGACCCGGAGAAGGTCTCCGGGTCCGCACAGGCCGCCCGATGCCTTCTCTCGACGCCTGCGAGGTCAGCTGTCGGCCTCGGGCCGAGACTGCCCTACCCGCGGTACCGCGGGATACGCCCCAACCTCCGGATCCCCTGTTCTCAGCGCCCGAGGCGCCGAGATTCGGCGACAGACAAAGAGGAGCCAACCGCTGGCGGTCAGCCCCTCTGCCAATACCAGATACACGTTGCCGTTATCAAAGACAGTATCATGCCCGCGTTCCGTCGGGAAGGTCCAGCCAGAGTCTGCGTCGAGCCCGCAGGAGGCGGACGGCCCGCAGGAGACGGACGGCCCGCACGGGACGCGCGGCACGCAGCGCACCTTCGGCCGCATCCGCAAGGCCTACCGGCAATCCGCTCTCTGCCCGAAGCCCTGTCGGCCTGCGCGGCATCATAATCCTCTTTGGGGGCGCTGGTTGTCTCCGACTGTCATGTTGTGCCACAGGGAGGTGAACGGACGACGAGGACAATCCGACCGTGGTGGCCGGTGCTGATGACCGCGATGCTCCTCACCGGCGGGCTGTTCGCGGCGGCGCACGCCACGGCACCGGTCAGCGTACCGCCGGGAACGCCGGTGCTGCGGGAGCCCGCCGTCGTCACGACGTGCGGCCAGAGCCCCGGCGCGCTCATGGTGAAGGTGATGTGCGATGAGGCGAAGGTGGAGTGCGTGCAGGCAGATCTCCTCAAGCCCGAGCAGCTGGCCGCGGGGAAGTTCAAGACCCTCATCGTGACCATGGGCACGAGCCTCAAGGGCATGGGGGCGGCCGGTGTCAACGTGGACTCGGAGCTCAGGCGCATCCGCGCCGTGCTGGCGGAGGCGCGCAGGCTGAAGCTCACCGTCGTCGGCGTGCAGCTGGAAGGCCCGTCCCGCCGGACCGACGAGACGGACGAGGCCTCGATCCGGACGGTGGCGCCCGAATCCGACCTGCTCATCATCCGCAGCGACGTGAACGGCGACGGGTACTTCACCAGAGTGGCAGCGGAGAAGAAGATTCCGCTGATCCTGATCAAGGAGGCGCTGGACGTCAAGGCGCTGCTGCCGGTCCTCTTCAAGAAGCCGGC
>JAVKID010000074.1:0-5001 GCA_031459655.1 Candidatus Fervidifonticultor octavus
CGATCCTCATCCTGGTGAGCGGCGCGGTGGCGTACATCGGGAACCTGGTCGGCCGCGCCACCGGCCGCCGTCGCCTCTCGATCTTCGGGCTGCGGCCCCGCTACACCGCCCACATCATCACGGTCCTGACCGGGATGCTGATCACCATCATCTCGCTGGCGAGCGTGCTGCTCGTCTCCAAGGACGCGCGGGTCGCGCTGTTCCAGCTCAACGAGCTCCGGGAGCAGATTGCGGACGCCGAGGCCCGGCTCCGTGAGGTCAAAGGCGGCGACATCGCCTACCTGCGGAACCAGGAGGTGCTGCGCGAGGTCGTCGACGGCCGGCTGCCGCAGGCCCAGATCCTGGAGCGTCTCGACGCCATGCGATTGCGCGCCGTGGATCTGGCGGTGGCCAACGGCATCGCCCCCGACCTGATCACAGGCGGCGTGCTGACCCTGGACCCTCCCAACCTGACCTGGGAAGCGGCGGCCCGACTGGTGGCGCTGCGCCGCAGAGAGACCGTGGTGCGGATCGTCTCCCTGGAGAACACGCTGCGCGGGGAGGCCCTGCGCGTCTCCCTGCTGCTGATGGATCGCGTCCTGGTCTACCCGAAGGGCACGGTGCTGTTCAGCGCCTCCATCGATCCGCGGGCCGGGCGCGAGGCCGTCGGTCGCTATCTGCTGGCGCTCGTCGATGCCGCCGCCGAGCGCGCCCAGGGCAGGCTGCTGTCTCCGCCGTTCGCCCGCGTCACCGAAACGCCCAGGGGTCAGCTGGATGTTGACCACCACCGCGCGGCGATCGCCGAGATCATGGCGATCGGCCGCGAAGTGAGGGTCGATGCCACAGCCCAGCGGGACATCACCACCGAGATGCCGCTGGTGGTCCGCTTTGTCATCCACCGCTAGGTCGTCCTGGATCCCCGCCGGCCTGCTGGCGATGGCTGCGGTCTCGGGCGCGGCCTCGCTGATCTATCAGGTGGTGTGGATGCGCCACCTGGTGCTCGTCTTCGGCAGCACCACGCTGGCTGCGAGCACCGTGGTCGCCGCGTTTCTGGCGGGCCTGGCGCTGGGGGCGTGGGCCTGGGGGCTGGCCGCCGATCGCCAGCCGGGCCAGACGCTGGCGCTGTTCGGACTGGTGGAAGCGGCGACCGGTCTGTACGCCCTGGCCAGCCCGTGGCTCTTCCGCGGGGTCGACGCCCTCTACCTGGCGGCCTATCCGCCGCTGGCCAGCCGGCCGGCGCTGTTTGCCGGCACGCAGTTCCTGCTCACGGCGGCCGTCATCGTGCCGCCGGCTGCGCTGATGGGCGGGGCGCTGCCGCTGCTGGCGCGCAGGCTGGTGGTTCGGCCGGCCGAGGCGTCTGGCGGAGCCGGACGCCTCTACGGCTGGAACACGCTCGGCGCGGCCGCCGGCGCCGCCCTGGCCACCTACGGGCTCCTGCCGGCGCTGGGGCTGGCGGCGGCGGTTCGGCTGGCGGCCTCGGCCAACCTCCTGGTGGGAGCCTTCGCCCTGCTGCTGGATGCGCGCACGCGGCTCCAGGGATCCCCGCGGGCTCCGGCGGCGCCGGCCGCCGCCGCGCCCGATGTGCCGCGGCCCCATGGCGACCCCGGGACGCCGCCCGATCGGCTCGCGGTCTATCTCGTCCTGCAGGGATTCGCGCTCTCGGGCTTCGCCGTCATCACCTTCGAGGTCGTCTGGGCGCGGCTGCTGGCCCTCGTGGTGGGCTCGTCGGTCTACGCCTTCGGCTCGCTGCTGGTGGTGATCCTCGCCGGGCTGGGCGCCGGCAGCGCGGCCTACGGCCGCCGGCGCGCGCGGCCGGATGCGCATCTCTCGGCGTTCGGGACCCTCCAGGTCCTCATCGGCGCCGGCGCCGCGCTCTCGCTGCTTGTCGTGCCGCACCTCCCCTTTCAGGTCGTCCGGTTCTTCCCGGTCTTTGCCGACTCGTTCGCCTGGCACGCAGCCGTCCAGGTGGCCGCCGCCGCGGTGCTGGCATTCGTCCCGGCCGCCCTCTCAGGAGCAGTCTTTCCCGCGGTCGTCGGCGGCCTGGGCGGCCCGCTCGCCCGGCTGGGCCGCACCATCGGCACCGCGTACGGCGCCAACACCATCGGCACCGTGCTCGGCGCCTTCCTGGCCGGCTTCGTCCTGATCCCGGCGGTGGGGCTGCGCGCCGCGATGGTCCTCGGGGTCCTGGCCACCCTGCTGGCCGGCGTCCCGGTGCTGGCCGTCGCCATCCGGTCGCCGGCGCGCCGGGCTGTCATGATGGCCCCGGCCGCCGTCGCCCTGCTCGTCGTCGCCACGCTCCCTCCCTGGCCGCGGGAGGTCTTCGCCGCGGGCAGCGGGTTCTTCGCCAGGCTCTACGGATCGCCGGAGGTCTTCGAGCGGGCGGTGGCCGCCATGCGCCTGCGGTACTACCGCGACGGGATCCATGCGACCATTTCGGTGGACGAGACGGGCGGCTACCTCTTCTACCGCACCAACGGCAAGACCGACGCCTCGACCGCGCCCAACGACACGGTCACCCAGGTCCTGCTCGGCCAGCTCCCGATGCTGCTCCACCCCAATCCTCAGGATGTCTTTGTGCTGGGACTCGGCACCGGCATGACCGCCGCCGCGGTCGCCCGCTACCCGGTGCGGCGGATCGACATCGTGGAACTGGAGCCTGCCGGCCTGGAGGCGGCGCGGCTGTTCAGCCAGTACACCCGCCACGTCCTCGACGACCCGCGGGTCCGCGTAGTCGTGGCCGACGGCCGCAACCGGCTGCGGGCCGCCCCCGACCGGTACGATGTGATCATCTCGGACCCCTCCGACATCTGGATCGCGGGCATCGGGGCCCTCTACACCGTGGAGTTCTACCAGGCGGCCCGGGCGCGGCTGCGGCCGGGCGGCGTCATGGTGCAGTGGGTCCACACCCACAGCCTCCCGCCCGAGGCCTTCGCGCTGATCGTCGCCACCTTCCGCGCAGTCTTCCCGCACACCGAAATCTGGACGGCCGCGATCGGCGACCTGATGCTGATCGGGAGCGTCGAGGCGCTGCGGTGGGACTACCGGCGGATCGCCGGTCGCCTCGAGGCGATCCCGGGGGTGCGGGAAGACCTGCAGGCGATCGGCATCTGGCACCCCGCCGCGGTGCTGGCCGCCTTCGCGCTGGGCGGCGACGACCTCGACCGGCTCACCCGATCCGTGCGGCGCCTCCACGCGGACGACCGGCCGGTCCTGGAGTTCGAAGCGCCCAGGTTCCTGTACGCAGACACCCAGGCGCCGATCCACGGGCTCCTCTCGCGGCTGCGCACGAGACCGTTCCCGCCGGTCGCCGGGTTCGACCCCATCCGCGACCTGGACGCCGACGCCACCTACCTCATGGGGTTCGCGTACGCATCGTTGGGCAGGCCGTCGCTGGGGATTCCCTACATGGAGCGCAGTACCGCCATGGCGCCGGACCGGCCGGCGTTCTTCGTGGGCCTGGCCAACCAGTACCGCGCGGTCGGCCGCCCGCGCGATGCCGAAGACGCCTACCGCCGCGCGCTGGCGCTGGACCCGGACCATGTCGAGGCCCTCGTCTCCCTCGGCGAGATCCTGCTGGAGGCCGGGCGGCCCGCACAGGCCCTGGCGTACGCGCAGCGGGCGCTGCGGATCGCGCCGGCGGACGAGCGCGCGCAGGCCCTGGCGGATCGAGCGCGGCAGGCGCGCTAGAGGCTGCCGCGGCAGGAACCGGCCGCCGCCTGCAGAATGCTCGCAGAGATCGTCCCGCAGCGGTGCAGGTGGACGCCGGGGATGTCGCCCAGGCGTCAGAATAGGGAAGTCCGGACCTCCGGCCGTGCCGCCGGAGGCAGCCGGCGCGGTCCCGCCGCTGTGACGGTGAGCAGCCGCCCCCCGCGTGGCGGGGTGAGCCACTGGGTGATCCCGGGAAGGCCGGCGGTGTGCGATGACCCGGAGCCAGAAGACCTGCCTGCACCGGTGCCACACGCCTTCGCGGATGAGGAGGTGGGCCGATGCGCGCACGCGTTCTGCTCGTCTTCGCCCTCTGCATGACCATCCTGGCCGGTCTCTCGTCTTCCTCGCGGGCTCAGGAACCGCCGGTCTTCGAATTGCCCGAGGTGGTCTCGCCCGGCCGGCGGCCGCAGCCTGCGGCGGCGTCGCCGGCCAGCGTCTCGATCCTGACCGCGCCTGAGCTGCGCCGTCTGGGGGTGCGCACGGTGGGCGAGGCGATCGCCTACCTGCCCGAGACCGTCGCCCGGGCGTATGGCGGCCCCGGCAGCCTGATCACCCCCAGCATCCGCGGCAGCAGCGCCGAGCAGGTGCTGGTGCTGCTGGACGGGGTCCCCCTCAACAGCCTGCTCGCCGGGACCGTCGACCTCAGCACCATCCCCATCGACGACGTCGAGCGCATCGAGGTGCTCCGCGGGCCGTTCTCGGCGATCCACGGCAGCGGGGCGCTCGGCGGCGTGATCTCCATCGTCACGCGGCGGCAGGCGGCCGCAGCGGTGTCGGTCGGTGGTGGGTCGCTGGGCGTGGTCACGTCGTCGGTGACTGCGCCGATCGCCGCCGGGAGCCAGGCGCGGATCTCACTCCGCTACGATGCGGCCCAGGGCGATCGGCCCAACAGCGACCTGCGCGGCGGCTCGCTCTCGCTGCGGCTGGGCGAGACAGCCCCCGGCGGAGCCTGGGACCTGAGCCTCTTCGGCTCCACCGCGGCCCGAGGCGCGCCGGGCTCGACCCCCTTCCCCTCGCTGACGGCCCGGCAGGAGGACGCGCGCGCAGCCGGCGCGCTGACCGTCCAGCGCACCCGGGCGGAGGTCACCGACCGGTTGCGCCTCCTGGCGCACCATGAGACGCTGGCCTTCCGCGAACCCCTCTTTGCGATCGACGACCGGCACCGGGCAACCGCGTGGGGAGCGGAATGGCAGCGCGTTGTCAGGATCACCAGCGCGCGCGTCGTCACGCTCGGCACCGACGTCCACCTCCAGCACCTGACCAGCACGGCCGTCGGGGATCGGTCCGCGACGGTGGGAGCCTGGTACCTTCAAG
>JAVKID010000074.1:5011-14894 GCA_031459655.1 Candidatus Fervidifonticultor octavus
TTCAAGATGACCGGGCGCTGGGGGCGCGGGCGGTGCTCTCCGTCGGCGTGCGCGCCGACTGGCACTCGACCTACGGCTTCCAGGTGAACCCCCGGGTAGGCGTCGTGTCCTTCGTCCGGCCGGACCTGCGCCTGCGCGCCGCCGCGGGACGGACCTTCCGCGGCCCCACCCTGGCCGACCTGTACTACCCCTTTGACGGGTTCGCAGTCGGGAACCCGTCGCTGCGTCCCGAGTACGCGTGGTCGCTGGACGCGGGGGTGGAGGCCGCGCTGGCCCCGCGCCTGCTCGTCCGCGCGACGGCGTTTGCCAGCGAGGTGGCGGACCTGATCCTCTGGGTGCCCGATCCGTCCTTCGTCTTTTCGCCGCGGAACATCGGGACGGCCCGGATCCGCGGCGCGTCTGTGGAACTGGAGGGGACGCCGGCGCCGACCTGGACCGTGCGCGCGTCCTCGACCTGGATGGCGGCCACCGACGCGGGCACCGGCGCCGACCTGCCCAACCGGCCGCGCCTGACCGGGGCTCTTGCCCTGAGCAGGGCCCTGCCGGGCGGCGGCTCCCTGACCGTCTCGGCGGTCGCCGTCGGCGGGCGATTCGCGGATGCGGCCAATACGGTCTGGTTGCCGCCGTACGCCACTGCGGGGGTCAGCGCGCAGGTCCCGCTGGGGACTGCGCTGCTCGCGCGCGCGACCGTCCAGAATCTCTTCGACGCGCGCTACGAACCGGTGCAGGGCTATCCTGCGCCTGGCCGAACGGTCTTGGTCGAGGTGCTCGTACGGCCCCAGGCCCCATGAGGAGGCGCCGGCTCACCGTCATCCCGTCCCTGCGGCACCCGATGGCTGCGGCGCTCCTCGCCGCGACCCTGGCGGCCGCCCTGACGGGCGCCGCCGTCGTCTCCCGCATCGGGCGCGGGCCGCAGGACGGACTGGGCCCGACTCCGTCCCGGCCGTCCGCCTCGCGCGCACTCGCTCCGGCGCCCTCGGCCGAAGCCGAGTCCGGCTTCGTCTTCGAGGTCCCGGCGTCTTCCCCACCCGCCGCCGGCGCGCGCCGCCAGCCTGCCGCGGGTCCGCGGCCTGCGCCGCGGTCGCGGGACACCGGGACGCCTCCGCGTCCGGGAACCCCCGCCCCCACGAAGCCCCCGACGGGTGCCGTTAGGTCGGAGGCGGCGCCGGCGGCGACGGGCGGATTCGCGCTCGGGCCGGGCTCGCCGGCGCCTGCACCGGAAGGGTCAGGATCGGCACCGTCCACCTCGGGTACGGAGCCCTTGAGCCCGCAGGCCCCCGGGCCTGCCGCAGTGGCTCCCCTCCCGTCGCCGCCCGGCCCCTCCGGCCCCGCGCCCGATGCGCCTGCACCGCCACCGCAGCCGGCACCCCGGCCTGTCATCACCCCACCGGTGCCGATCGCGCTCGACCCGCCCCAGCATCCCGGCGGATGGCGTGTCGTGGTCGAACCTCCGGGCCTGGCCGCTGAGGCGCGGTTCGAGCGCGTGGTGGGACGGGTGCGGCTGCGGCTGTGGCTGCGCGACGACGGCACCGTCGAGCGGGTACAGCCCGCGGTCTCATCGGGGCGCCCCGACCTCGATGCTGCCGCGACCGCGGCGGCGCTTGGGTGGCGCTTCCAGCCCGCGCGGCGCGACGGCGTCCCGATCCCCAGCGTGGTCCTCATCTGGGTCACATTCGTGGTCGAACCGTAGGTGACCGTGGACGGGTCCGCCGCCGAGGGCACCGATCGGCTCCGGGTCGTCCTCGCCGTTGACCCGGGTCGCACCAAGTGCGGGGTCGCAGTCTGCGCGCCTGGGGAGGTGCGCGCCCGCGCGATCGTCGCGCCGCAGGCCCTGCCCGCGCTGGTCTCCGACTGGCAGGCCCGCTATGGCGTGACCCTGATCGTGGTCGGCAACCGGACCGGGTCGGCGGACGTGATGGCATCGCTGCGGGAGGTCGCCACGGTCCCGCTGCGCCTCGTCGAGGAAGCCGGCACCACCCTGCGGGCGCGCGCCCGGTACTTCGCCGAGCACCCGCCGCGCGGCTGGCGCCGTCTGATCCCGCTGGGCTTGCAGACGCCGCCTGAACCCTACGACGACTACGTGGCGGTGCTGCTGGCCGAGGCCGCCCTCACCGCGCAGAGCGGCCCGGGCGCACGGGAACCCGGGGCCGATCGCTGATCCGCCCGTGCCCACGGGTGCATCCCCAGGAGGGATGGTGGTACACTGTCGGGTGTGCTGCGAGTCCGACCGCGGCCATGATTCGGGCAGACCGCCCTGACACGCGAGGACAGACGATGAGAGTGCTCGTGGTACTCCTGGTACTCCTGGGGGCCCTGGTGGTCCTGGCAGGCGCGCCCACGGCGGCGCAGCCCCAGACCTCCGGACCCGCCACGACCCTCCTGTGGGCCTTCGGCGGGTTCAACCTGCAGCGGACCAACTTCACCCCGAAGCCCGGGGGCCTGACCGCGCCGCATGTGGCGTGGCGCCTCAACTTCGAGACGACCTCATCGCCGGCGTCCGTGTCCCCACCGGCCGCTGGCGATCTGGAGGGCGACGGGCAGGTGGAACTCATCTATGGGGAAGGCGTCCGGCTCGTCGCCCTGGAGCGCCCGTGGAACCGGCGCCGGTGGGACTTCTCCGTCATGAACATCAACGGCTTGATCCTGATGACCCCCGCCGTGGTGGACGTGGATGGCGACCGGCGCGCGGAGGTCTTCTTCGCGCCCTATCAGTCGGGGGGCGCCTCCACGTTCTTCCGGTTGAACGGCCGCGGGCAGGTCGTCTGGTCCTTCCAGGCCAGAGCGTACGCGAGCTACGCGAGCCCCGCCGTCGTCGACCTGGGCGGCAGCGGACAGTTTACGGTGGTCTTCGCGGACACGCAGGGGATTGTCTACGCCCTCGACGCCGCGACCGGGCGGGCCCGGTGGTCCTACGCGATGGGGGGCAGCGCGGACATGAACGCGGCGGCGGTGGCCGATCTCGACCGGGACGGCAGGCAAGAGATCATCATCGGCAACCACGGCAACGGTGCCATCCATGCCATCGACGCCGAAGGCCGGCAGCGGTGGGTCTACAACACCGGCGGGTCCATCTACGGTATCACCGTGGACGACGCCGACGGCGACGGGGTTGTGGAGATCTACGCTGCGGACTGGGCGGGTGCGGTCCACGCGCTGACGCCCCAGGGCCGCCTGCGCTGGACCTACCGGACCCCTGGCCCCGTGACCAGCTACAATGGTCTGGCCGTCGCCGACCTGGACCGGGACGGGACCAAAGAGATCGTCTTCGGCGTCCAGAATGGCTGGGTGATCGGCCTGTCACCGGCCGGACGCGTGCTGTGGCAGTTCCAGCGCCGGGGGCACATCAGCGGGTCGGTGATCGTCGGGGATTTCGACCGCGACGGTCAGCTCGAGGTCGTCGCCGGCAGCCACAACGGCTTCGCCTATCTGATCGGCCCGCGCGGCCAGCCCAAATGGGAGCACCACCTGGGCGGCCGGCTGGCCTACATGGGGATCACGGCCGAGGACCTCGACGGCGACGGTCTGGTCGAGGTCCTCATCAACAACGACGAGTACCTCTTCGGCCTGTCGAGGCCGCCGGCGCGCTGATCGCCGGTCCCCTGCAGGGGCGGATGGGGTTCAGGATGCCGGCGCCGGAGGACGGTCGGGCGGGACGAGACGCCCATCCAGCACGCGCCAGATGCCCTGGCGGGCTGCTTCCCGGCCCGCCTCCGGCGTGATCTCATGCCCGGCCACGGCCGCGACGACGGGGAGATCGCCAAGACGCGCCAGCGTCTTGGCGCGGCGCGACACCCGGTCCACGTCCGTTGAATCCACGATGGAGGAGATCTCCGCCAGCAGGTAGGCGTCGACGCCGCGATCGTGCAGCCGCCCACGGGCCACCAGGTCGACCAGCAGCAGATCCTCGTGGTCGGCGATGGAGATGAGCCCACGGGTCTCGGCGTCGGCGGCCAGCCGTTCCAGTTCGCCCCTGGGCACCGATCGAATCCCGAGCATGAGGCGCTGGAAGTACCCTGCGGCTTTCTCACGGCACTGGATCTCGAGCAATTCGCCCTCATGTCACCGACCACGCCAACCAGCCGGTCCACCTGGCCGATGAGTTGCTCCAGCCAGGCCTCCGTCTGTGCCTGCGCCCTGGCGAGCGCTTCCAGCTGCACCTCGGTGCGCCGCTGAGCCTCGGCAAGGTGTTCGACGCGTTCGACGAGTCGGTCGAGACGCGCGGTGAGCGCGGCCAGGTTGGCCTCGGTCCGAGCCTGGGCGTCAGCCAGGCGTTGCAGAGCCGCTTCAAGCCGGTCGACACGCGCCTCAACCATGATGGCTGCCCTGCTCCTCTGCTCCCCGATCGTACCAGGAGGCCACCACGCCGGTCCATGGACGGAGAGCACCTGCGACGGCGCCCGGGTTGGCGGGGATCACCCGGCGCATCGACGTCGGGCCCAGCGAACGGGCGAGCAGGACCGTCAGGTGGGGAAGGCCCGGTCGCGCAGCACCGAGATGGCGGCGGCGAGCAGCACCAGGTACAGCGCCGCGACGCCCAGGTACTGCGCCGGTCTGGGCAGGGCGAAGAGCCGCGCGAACGGGCGCGTCAAGGCCCGGGGGACGTACGGGATGATGAAGGGGACGCGGTCCCGGTAGGCCCGATACTGCTCCCCGAACCGCCGTTCGTTCTCGCCTTCCTCGTGAATCATCAGCGCCAGGTAGGTGCACACGGCCGTCACCAGGGCCACGACCGCGATGGGGCGCGCCCCCAACAGCGAGAACCCGGTCAATCCCAGGAAGATGCCCAGGTACTGGGGATGCCGCACCACGGCATAGGGGCCGGTGGTGACCAGCCCCACCCGCTTCCTGATGGCGTAGAAGTAGGCGTACGATGCCATGAAGATGATGAACCCCACCACGATGAGCCCCCACCCTACGTCGAAGAGGAGCGCCCGGAGGTCCCGGGACATCCAGATGGTGTGGGTGACCAGCCACCTCGTCTGGGGAAACAGCGCGAACGGCGTCCACGGCGAGTAGATGGCGACGAACATCCCCACCGGCAGGAACATCCCGCCCTGGATGGCCAGCACGAGGACCGGCGAGGCGATGATGACCGGGATGGCAACGAGCACGGATCGGAGGACTTTGCGGATCGTCATCGACGGATCACCTGGGTGGCCGCTGCATCCCGACGGTCGGGTATTCGGCTCCAGACGCCGCATTCCCTCCGCCGCCAGCCCGAGGGCACAGCGGCCCAGGCCCGCGTGGGAGGCCGTCCGGCCCGAAGGAGGAGTCTAGGGCCGGGCGTCGAAGGGAAAAAACAATTGCCGGACGCTGCCGCCCGTTGCCGGACTCTTGTCGAGACTGGGCGGGGTGTGGTAGGGTTGTGCAAGGCGGCGATACCACTCCGCGTCGCCGCGTCCAAGAGTCCAGCAACGAGCGTCACCCGTTGCCGCGCCCAGAGGCGACCGGCACCCGACCGGAAAGGAGGGATGTGCGCGATGGGTCGGGGACGGCGGTGGCGGGACGAAGGGCCGAACGGGCGGGCCACGAGGAAGAGGAAACACGCACACTCGTTCCGCGGGCCTCGTCTTGCGACGCCCACCACTACGAAAGGGGACGAGACCAACGATGAAGCAGCTGGCTGTGGTGCTCGCCGCAGTGCTGTCTTTTACGCTGGTCGCCCCGGCCCTGGCGCAGCCCTTCGCGGACGTGCCCACGGATCACTGGGCGTACGACGCGATCGCTGAGCTGGCGGCCAAGGGACTCGTCGAGGGCTACCCCGACGGGGCCTTCAGGGGCGACCGGGCCATGACCCGCTACGAGATGGCCATGGTCGTCGCGCGCCTGCTGGCGCGGATCGAGGCCATCAAGATCCCCCCGCTGCCGCCTGACCTGGTGCGGCGGGCCGAGCTGACCAAGACCGACGCCGCGACCCGCGCGGCGCTGACGGCTGTCGACAAGCGCCTCACCGCGAAGCTGGCGACCATCCAGCGGCTCGTGGCCGAGTTCCGGGCCGAACTGGCGGCGCTGGGTGTCCGCGTGACCGCAGTGGAGGAGGAACTGGCCGCCCTGCGGGGACGGCTCGACCACGTCAAGATCACCGGCGATATGCGGTACCGGTACAACGTCTTCCCGTCCAACACCCCCAGCGGCAGCGCTACGGTGCGCAGCCCTGACGCGCGCCTGCGGGGCCGCCTGACCTTCACCAGCCAGCCGACGGCCAACCCGAACGTCACGGCCGTCATCCGGCTCCGGGCGGACAACACCGCCGGGGCGGGGCCCGGGGGGATTGCCGATACCCGCTTCGGCAACACGCTCGTGTTCCAGACCGTGTCGTTCGACCTGATGTACCTCGACGTCCGGAACACCTGGGGCGCGGACCTCTGGCGGATCGGCCGGCAGGCGTACTCGATCGCGCCTTACGGGTTCGGCGGCGGCCTGCTCTTCGACCCGGGCAACAGCGCCGGCGCGGTCATCGGGTTTACGTCCGGTGTGAACGACGGCCTGCGCAGCGACTGGACCTTCGGGCCGATCAAGCTCGAGGTGGGGCTGTGGCGGGACAACCTGCTCTTCGCGTGTCCAGCCCCTCCAGGCATTACCACCACGGGCCTCTGTACGCAATCTCGCTACTGGGACTACAAGACCGTCCGCGCGACGACCACGGCCCTGCTGCCGGGGTGGACGCTGGGCGGCACCTACTACGACCAGGGGCAGTTCAACCCCTCAGATCTCCTGACGTTCTTCGCCGTCGGCCGGGGCTGGGGCGCCGATTTGAGCGGCACGCTGATCCCGGGCGTGACGCTCTACATTGACTGGGCGTCCTACACGGCGCGGTGGGAGAACACCGCCGCCACCCTCGTCACGTACCCGGCCGCCACGGCCTGGCGCGTCGGCGGGCGGGTCGACCTGGAGAGGGTCGCCGGTATTTCGACCTGGAGCCCGATGCTCGACTGGGCGTACCAGAACTACGGCCCCATGCCGTTTGACGCGGGCACCGGACTCGTGGCGACCCCGCCGTTCTACACCTACGGGACCACGGTCTTCGGGCAGACCTATGCCTGGAACATGCGCGGCTGGGTGGGTCGGCTGAGCCTGACGTTGAGCCCGCGCACCAGCTTCTTCGCGCACTACGAGGGCGGCACCGTGCTGACCGCTGTTCCCGGCACCGTGGAGACGTCCTACTACGAGTGGTGGCTTCGGCTGACCCACCGGCTGTCTGCCAACCTCACCGGCTACATCCAATACACCAAGGGCCACTGCGATCGGCCGGCGGCCGGTCCCGCTCCCGTCAACCCGAACTGCCCCGGGAGCACCACCCCGGCGTTCTTCGGCGACATCTTCAACTTCTACCGTGCTGAGCTGACCTACTCCTGGTAACAGGTCGGCAGCTCTCTCTTTTGGCCCCCGGGAGCAGACCCTCCCGGGGGCTTCGTTTCGTGTAGAATGGGCCGGGAACAGGCAAGAGGATCTGGGAGGGATGGCGGATGCTCAAGGTGCTCGCGGTGGTCGCGCTTCTGTCCGCGGCGCAGATCGTTCCGTCCTGCGACCGGGGCGAGGCGTCGTCGGACCGGCCGCCGGTGGTCATCGGGTACGTCATGGAGAAACGGACGAACCCCCAGGAGACCCTGCCCTGGCTGATCGTCATCAACCACATCGAGTACGGGGTCACCTACGACTTCTGGCTGGCTGTCGGGGTGGGCGACCTGGTCAAGTACGACGGCGAGCAGTGGACGATCCTGCGCAAGGCCCGCCGGTGACCGCTGCAGGCCGATTTTGGAGCCCACGCCTGCTCCCAGAGCGAGGCCGTGGCCATGGCTGACCGCCTTGCCCGCACGACCGCCGGCGGGGTCGTGCTGTTCCCGCGGAAGACCTGACCGCCATCTCCCACGTTTGACCCCGCACGAGTCCTCAGTTCCTGTCGATGAATGATGGGGAGCGCCGGCAGAGGCGCACGCGATGAGCGGAGGCGCGGCGGCCCGTGCTATGATGCGCTGAGGAGCGCGGTCATGGCCGCGGAGCCGATTGAGGTCCGACTCGCCAGGCTGGAGGGGAGTTACGAGCAGATCGACCGACGCCTCGGGACGATCGAGGACCGGCTGGGCCGTCTTGAGACGCAGCTGGACACGGTGGCTGCGGACCTTCGCCGCGAGATCGGGGGCGCAGGCGGTCGCATAGATGCCCTCGCAGGCCGCGTGGACGCCCTCGCAGGCCGCGTGGATGCCCTCGCAGGCCGCGTGCATGCGGTTCTGTATGGGATCATCGTGGCCATCCTCGTCCCCATTGCCATCAGGATCTTCTTCCAGTAGCGTGCGGCGGTGTTGTCCCGCTTGCCCACCTCGGGGTACCGCTTGGCCCCGGCACTCAGGAACTCACGTGACCGTGGCCCTCCGGGGCGACCTTCCAGATGATCACGGGTTGCGGTGGAGCGCGTCTGCGCTAGAATGAGAGCGAGGCGCCGCCTTTAAGTCCTGGTCCTGCGAGGCCGGAAAGGAAGGCACGTTGTCCGCACTCGAGTCTGCCGCCACGACAGAGCTATCGCTCAGCGTCACCCTGGCCGGCATCACGTTTCCAACGCCCGTCCTGTCGGCGCCCGGACCGCTGGAGTTTGGCCGGCAGGTGCAGGCAGCCTACGACCTGCGGGCCTTTGGTGGGTTCATCACGAAGTCGGTGACCCTCGAGCCGCGCGAAGGCCACCCGGGCCCCCAGACGGTGCAGACCGCCGCCGGCTGGCTGAACGCCGTGGGGCTGCGCAATCCCGGGGTCGCCGGATTCATCGCGCGGGACCTGCCGTTCTTGCGCACGCTCGGCCGCCCCATCATCGTCAGCATCGCCGGCCACCGCATCGAGGAGTATGCTGCCACTGCCGAGACCCTCAGCGGGGAACCCGGGATCGCGGGGGTGGAGGTCAACGTCTCGTGTCCCAACGTCGCCGACGGCCTCCACTTCGGGGTCGATCCCCGCCGCACGCGGGCGCTGGTTGCCGCCGTCCGCCGCCGCACCCGGCTACCGCTGTTCGTCAAGCTCTCGCCCAACGTGGCCGATATCGCCGCCATCGCGCAGGCCGCGGCCGCAGCCGGCGCCGACGGGCTCTCGGTGATCAACACCCTGCAGGGGCTGGCCGTGGATGCCCACACGCGCCGCCCCCGGCTGGGCGCGGGCCTCGGCGGGCTGTCGGGGCCGGCGATCAAACCCGTGGCCCTGCGGATGGTGTGGGAGGTCGCGCGCGCCGTGCGGCTGCCGATCATCGGGATGGGCGGGATCGCCACCGGCGAAGACGCCGTGGAGTTCCTGCTCTGCGGCGCCCACGCGGTGGGGGTGGCCTCGGCGGCGATCGAGAATCCGAGGGCCGCGGAAGAGATCACCGGGGGGCTCCGGGCCTACATGGTGTCACACGGCGTCCGGCGGGTCTGTGAACTTCGTGCCGCGCTGGAAGGGCTGACGTCCGCCGATCATGGATAGTGCGGTGTTCGATCTGCGCGCCCTGGTACGGGTCTGAGACGATGCCAGGCACACCGGCTCTCATCGTGGCCCTGGATCTTCCGAGCCTGTCGGCCGCCCAAGGAATGGTGGATCGCCTGCGCCCCGTCACGCCCTGGTTCAAGGTCGGCGCCGTCCTCTTCACCGCAGCCGGTCCCGAGGCCGTCCGCATGGTCCGGGCCTCCGGCGGCCAGGTCTTCCTCGACCTGAAGTTCCACGACATCCCCCAGGTCGCCGCCAGCGGGGTGGCGGCCGCCGCGGACCTGGGCGCCGTGCTGGTCACGGTGCACTGTGCTGGAGGCCGCGCCATGATGGAGGCGGCGGCGGACGCAGCCCGCCGGTCTGGCGCCCTCCTGCGCGTGCTGGGCGTCACGCGCCTGACCAGTGAGGCCGGGCGCGCGGGCCCCAGCGTCCTGCGGGCTGC
>JAVKID010000075.1:0-14821 GCA_031459655.1 Candidatus Fervidifonticultor octavus
GTCGCGCGCGGCGGCCAGGGCCCGCGCCCGATGGCTGATCTGGTTCTTGATCTCCGGCGGCAGTTCGGCCATCGTGCGGGCGTAGGCCGGGACGATGAAGATGGGATCGTATCCGAATCCGCCTTCGCCGCGGGGCTCCTCCGCAATCCGCCCCTCGCAGGCGCCTTCGAAGGTCCGCACGGTGCCGTCGGGCGTCGCGATGGCCACGACCGCGCGGTAGCGCGCCGTGCGCAGCCCTTCGGGCACCCCGCGGAGCCGACCCAGGACCCAGGCGTTTCGGTCGTCATCGGTCGCCGTCGGGCCGAGGAAGGTGGCCGAGTCCACCCCGGGCGCACCGCCCAGGGCGTCCACCTCCAGACCCGAGTCGTCGGCCAGCGCGATGCATCCCGTGAGGCGGGCGACGGCTGTGGCTTTGCCGACGGCGTTCGCCTCGAACGTGCGGCCGATCTCCGGCAGCGGCGGGATGTCCGGGTAGTCGTCCAGGGTCCGCACCCGCACCGGGATGTCCGCCAGCAGCGCCTCCAGTTCGCGGACCTTTCCGCGGTTGCGGGTCGCCAGGACGATGGCCTCGGCCATGCAGGCCGCTAGCGGGGCAGGGTCGCCAGCACGTCGGCCAGCGCCGCTTTCTGCGCCGCGACCAGCGCGCGAACCCCCTTCTCCCCCAGGGTGAGCAGCGTGAGCAACTCCTGGCGGGAGTACGGTGCCCCCTCGGCGGTGCCCTGCAGTTCGACGATCCGGCCCGACTCGGTCAGGACCAGGTTGAGGTCTACCCGCGCCCGAGAGTCCTCGGCGTAGGTGAGGTCGAGGAGCATCTCGTCGCCCACGATCCCGACGCTGGTGGCGGCCACGAACTCGCGCAATGGCCACCAGGCCAGTGCTCCGCTGCGGCGCAGTACGACCAGGGCGTCCACCAGCGCGACCATCGCGCCGGTCACAGACGCCGTCCGCGTGCCGCCGTCGGCCTGGAGGACATCGCAGTCGAGGGTGATGGTCCGCTCGCCCAGCTTCTGGAGGTCTGTCGTCGACCGCAGGGACCGGCCGATCATGCGCTGGATCTCCTGGATCCGCCCTCCCTGTCGCGCCGGGTCGCGGGGGCTGCGTTCGTGGGTCGAGCGCGGCAGCATGCCGTACTCGGCGGTGATCCATCCCTGGCCGGCGCCGCGGAGCCAGGGCGGCACCCGCTCCTCCACCGTGGCGGTGCACACCACGCGCGTCTGGCCCAGCGTGATGAGCACCGAGCCCTCGGCGTGGGGAATGAAGTGCCGGACGATCTCGACCGGCCGCAGGTCATCAGGCTGGCGACCATCGGCTCTCGGCATGGGCGGCTCCCGGCGTCGCGGACTGCCGGTGTGTTTCGGGGCCGCGGTGGAGGACTCCTGGAATCCTGGGGCCGGCCGAGGTGGGGATCAGGACGCCGGGACCGGGTAGACGGCCAGGAAGCGCTGGATCGCCCGGGAGACGGCCTCGGCCAGTCGCTGGCGGAAGGCCTGCTGGCGCAAGCGGGCCTCCTCGTCCGGGTTGGAGATGTAGGCCACCTCGACCAGCACGGCCGGCACGTCGCTGTCTCGCAGGACCAGGAAGTTGGCCGTCTTGATGCCGCGGTTGGCCAGACCCGGGATGCGTCCCAGTTCTTCCTGCATCATCTGGGCGAGGACCAGGCTCTGCGGCGTGAGGTAGTAGGTCTCCGACCCGTTGGAGGCCGGCCGCGTGGATGCATTGGCGTGGATGCTCACGAAGACCGACGCGCCCTGCTCCCTGGCCATCCGCGGGCGGTCGGGCAGGTCCACGAAGATGTCGGTCTCGCGCGTCATGACCACCCGCACCCCGGCGCGGACGAGGACCTCGCGGACGCGCCGGGCGATGTCGAGGACGACGTCCTTCTCCAGCAGCCCGGTCGGGCCGATGGCCCCGGTGTCCTTGCCGCCGTGGCCCGCGTCGATGGCCACCACATGGGCGCCCTGTCGCGGTTCGGGGATCTCCACGACGATCACGCTGGCACCCTCGGGCGAGGGGGCGACCGTGTAGGCGGTCCTACGCCGCAGTTCCACCACCACCCGCGTGATGAGGGGATCGGTCTGGAACTGCGCCGCACGGACCTCCCTCACCACCGGACTCGTCACCGGGATCTCTTGTTTGACCGGGACGAAGATCGCGCCGGCCACATCGATCACCACGCGGTCGGGGTCCGGCAACTCGCGCACGCCGTACTCCAGCGGCATCGTGCCCTCAATGAGGACCCGGAACCGCGAGCCGGGCTGCTCGACCCGGACCTGGAGCACCCGCGGGGTGCCGTCGTCCGGGATGGGCTCGGGGGCGGCCACGCCGGGCGGGAGCGGAACCGGGGCGTGGGCGTCCGGGCCGGCGTCGTGGGGCGCGCCCGGCGGGAGGGGGCCGGCGCCGCCGGCGGTCGGCGGTGCCTGGAGGGGAGGGTGTGGCGCCGGTGCGGCGACGGGCGGAGGCGGCGCCGCCACCGCGGGAGCCCCGCGCGGCTGGACCTCCAGCGTCAGGGCGAAGGAGTCGGCGACGGTCACCACCCGCGACTCGACGGGGGCCGTCAGGTCGAACACGACCCGCGTGACGTACGGCTTGACCTGGAACTGCCCCGCGCGCACCCGCGCCACGCCGGCCTCACCGACCGGCACGTCCTGGTCGGTCAACCGGAAGGCGCCGCCGTGCAGATCCACGACGAGGCGGTCGGGGCCCGACAGCACCCGGGTCTCGGCCCGCAAGGGCCCGGTGGCCTCTACGACGACCCGCACCGCGCTGTCTTCGCGGCGCACCGCCAGGCCGGTGATCTGGGACGCCACGTGCAGCGTCCGGGAAGGCTCGTCGAAGCGCACCCAGGCTCCGAGCAGCATGAAGACCGAATGCGCGGGGACGTAGGGCACCTCGCCGATCACGACCGGTGGGGTGGGCAGCGGCCGAGCCACGCCGTTGACCTGCGCGGTCGTCTCGCCGATCCGCAGCCGGATCACCAGGCCGGTGCGGTTGGTGATCAGGATCGCGCGACCGGCCGGCTGCCAGACCGCCGCGGCGCCGAAGGTCTCAAACACGCGAATCGCCGGGATCATGACCTGCCCCGCCTGCATCATCGCAGGCGCGGCCAGTGCGACCGGCGATCCGTTGACGACCACCTGGATGCCCGGTTGTCCCGCAGCGGGCGCGACGCCGGCCGCCAGGACCATCAGCAGCATCCACGGGATCAGATTCCGCACGCCGCACCCCGTTCGGTGCGCTGACCACCCTCCCCTTCGTCTAGCATTCCCTCCGGCATCTCCCGCGAGTCCCCACCAATTCGGCGCCCCGGGGGGAACTCCTGCCCCGCCGGGCGAAGAGGCCCGAGGGGGAATTGCCGGTGCGCGTGGACGCCCGCCTGGTCTACAGGACACTGGCCGAGGTCCCCGCCATCGCCGGGGCCGCCGAGCGCCTGGGATTCGACGGATTGTGGGCGAGCGAGACCGACCATGACCCCTTCCTGGCGCTGGCGCTGGCCGCCGGCGTCACCACACGGATTCAGCTGGGCACGTCCATCGCGCTGGCCTTCACCCGGAGCCCCACCACCCTGGCCCACACGGCCTGGGACCTGGCGCAGTTCTCGCAGGGCCGCTTCACCCTCGGCCTGGGCACGCAGGTCAAGGCGCACATCACGCGGCGCTTCGGGATGCCGTGGGATCCTCCGGCGCCGAAGCTGCGCGAGGTCGTGGCGGTCATCCGTGCGGTCTGGGCCGCCTGGAGCGAAGGCCGTCCGCTCTCCTTCCGCGGGAAGTACTTCACGCTGTCGCTGATGACCCCGTTCTTCACCCCGCCCGGCCCGACGCCGCCGGGGCTGCGCATCGACGTGGCCGGCGTGGGAGCCCGCCTGTGCCGGCTCGCCGGCGAGGTCGCCGACGGGTTCCACGTGCACCCCTTCCACACGCGCCGGTACCTCCGCGAGGTGGTGGTCCCCCAGCTGGCGATGGGCCTGCAGCGGAGCGGGCGGGCCCGTCGCGACTTCACCGTTACCGCCAGTGTCTTCGTCGCCATGGGGTCGCAGGATGACGTGCGCGCGCGGCTGGAGGAGATCCGCCGCACGCTCGCCTTCTATGCCTCCACCCCGACCTACCGGCCGGTCCTGGCGCTGCACGGCTGGGCCGAGATCGGCGAGCAGTTGAGCCGCCTGGCCGCGCGGGGACAGTGGGAGGCGATGGGCCACCTCGTCAGCGACGAGATGCTGGCCGAGGCCGCGCTGTGGGGGGCGCCAGACGAGGTGGCGGTACGGCTGCGCGCCGAGTACACCGGACTGGTCGACCGGATCGCCACCTACGAGGCCGTGGTCCCCGGCCAGCGCGAGGACGTCTGGCGGGTGCTGCTCGACGGGCTCAGGCGCATCCCCTAGCCACCGGCATCCGTCGCCTCCAGTTCCGCGCTCACCTCCTGCATCAGCGGCTGCAACGCCCGCGCCGAGAAGTCGAACTCGGCGCCCGCGGCGGCAAACAGCACCGGCAGCGGCTCGCGGCCGCCGAGGGCTAGGGCCGCCCGATACCGGCGCACCGCCCCCGCCTGGTCGCGGCGGGCCTGCCGCCACACCTGCAGGGCCCCCACCTGAGCGATCCCGTACTCGATGTAGTAGAACGGCACCTGGAAGAGGTGGAGCTGTCGGTGCCACAGCGATGCCTCGGCGTCCTCGTAGCCCTGGAAGGATACGCCGGGACTGAAACGACGGAAGATCCCCAGCCACGCCTCGCGCCGCTCGTCCCGCGCGTGGCCCGGATGGGTGTAGAGCCAGTGCTGGAAGGCATCGATCGTCGCCACCCACGGAAAGAGGCCCACGATCCGTTCCAGCTGCTCGCGGTACGCGCGCCGTCTGTCCTCGGGCGACGGGTAGAACACGTCCAGGTGCGGGGTAGCCAACAACTCCATGCCCATGGACGCCACCTCGCAGAACTCCAGCGGGGCGTCCCGGTAGTCGATCAAGGGGTCCTCCCGGGAGGCCAGCGTGTGCACGGCGTGACCGCCCTCGTGGAGCAGCGTGCGCAGATCGCGTTCGACCCCCACGGCGTTCATGAAGATGAACGGGACGCGACGCTCCTGCATCGTGCTCTGGTAGCCGCCCGGGGCCTTGCCCTTGCGGCTCTCCAGGTCGAGCAGCCCCTGCTCGCGCATGAACCCAAACTGGCGGCCGAGCTCGGGGTCGAGCCGGGCAAAGACCGCCTCGACACCGCGGGCGAGCCGGTCGGCGGTCTCGAAGGGCCGCAGGGGCGGTCGGCCCCGGGGATCGACGTCGAGGTCCCAGGGCCTGAGCACGTCCAGGCCGAGGGCCTGCCGCCGCTCTTCCACCAGCCGGCGCCAGAGCGGCAGCACCGTCTCCTCGACGGCCTCATGAAACCGCAGGCAATCCTCCGGCGCGTAGTCGAAGCGCTCGCGCCGGCGGAACGCGTACGCCCGGTAGTCCTCGAACCCGGCGTGGCGGGCGAGGCGATGGCGCAGCGCCAGCAACTGATCAAAGATCGCCTCCAGCCGCTCGCGGTCCTGCAGCCGTCGGCGGGCCACCAGTTCCCAGGCCTCCTGCCGCAGGGCGCGGTCGGGTTCCTCCAGGTAGGGCGCCATCTGCTGCAGGGTGTGCTCCCGCCCCCGGAAGACCACCGTCATCGCGCCAGCGATCTTCTGGAACTGCTGCTTGAGTCTGTCCTCCTGCAGTTCCAGCGGCACGTTCTCGGATCGGAACAGCGCCACCCGGTTGGCGATGCGCCGGTCGAGGACGCGGTACCGCGCCGGAAGGTCCTGGCGGTGCGGTGAGCGGAGGTAGGCTTCGTCCAGCGCGTGGGCCAGCGGCTTCACCATGGGAACGACCCGCTCGATGAAGGTCAGGTAGGCACGCTCGCAGGAGGGATCGTCGGTCTGGCTCGTCATCGCGACGTACCGACGGGCGCGTTCCTCGTCGATGACCGACAGCAGTTCGCTGGCCTCCTCGAGCCACCGCTCCAGAGCCGCCGCCGACGCGGGCTGCGCGTCCAGCAGCCGCCGAAAGAGCGGCTCGAGCTGGGCCGGGTCGCCGGCGTCTGCCTCCGGCGGGACGAACCGCCGCGGGAACGTCCGGGCCAGATCCACCGCCATCTGAAAGCCCCTTCACCCGACCACGATGCCCTCCAGCACGTCGCTCGTCCGAGGGCAATTACCACGCAGTATAGCAGTCCCGCCGGTCCGGCAGAAGGCCTGATCCTCCCCCAACGCGAAATCATGGCCGGAATCGTCCACGGGAGGGTTCGCGGTGGTCCTGCGGATCGTCGTGTTCGGCAGCGGGGCGGTCCTGATGGGGCTGGAGATCGTGGGCAGCCGGGTGATCGCGCCGTTCTTCGGCAGTTCGGTGTTCGTGTGGGGCGCCCTGATCAGTATCTTTTTGGGTGCGCTCAGCCTCGGTTACTACCTCGGCGGCACCGCAGCCGACCGATGGCCGCGCAGCGGCGTCCTGGCCGCCCTGCTGTCGGCGGCCGGGGTCGCGATCATCGCGCTCAACGTCGCGTCAAGGCCCGTGCTGCTGGCGTTCGACGCCTGGGACCTGGGGCCCCGGCTCAGCCCGCTGCTGTCCTCCATCGTGCTCTTCGCCGTCCCCAGCGTGCTCATGGGCATGACCTCGCCCTTTGCCATCAAGCTCGTGGCGCAGGACCTGGCGACCGTGGGTACCACCGCCGGCGTCCTCTACGCCCTCTCGACGGCCGGCAGTATCTTCGGGACCGTCGCCACGGCATTCTTCCTGATCCCCACCCTGGGCGTGCGGGCCATCCTCCTGCTGCTGGGCGGCACGCTGCTGGCGCTGGCCGGGCTGCTCGTCGCCGGCACCGGCCGCGCCCTCCGGCCGACGGCGAGGACAGCGGCGACGGCGGCGGTCCTGGTGGCGCTGGCGGCGCTGCCCGGCGGTGCCGCGCCGATCCGGCTGCCGGTCCAGCGGGTGATCTACGAGAAGGACAGCGCCTACCACCAGATCAGCGTGCTGGAGGACGGCTTCAACCGGTACCTGCGCTTCAACCGGTCGTTTCAGGGCGGCATGGTGCTGCGCGACCCCTACGAGAGTCCGTTCCTCTACACGTCCTACGCCCACCTGGCGCTGGTCTTCCACCCCGGCCCGCGCCGCGTCCTCATGATCGGCCTGGGGTCGGGCACGATCCCCAAACGCTTCACCCGGGATTATCGGGACGTCGCGGTGGACAGCGTGGAACTGGATCCGGCCGTCGTGGACGTGGCCCGCCGCTTCTTCGAGGTGAAGGACGACCCCCGGCACCGGATTGCCGTGCAGGACGGCCGCGTCTACCTCCGACGCACCGAGGCGAAGTACGACCTCATCATCCTCGACGCGTACTTCGCGGAAGGCATCCCCTTCCATCTGGCGACGAAGGAGTTCCTCGAGGTGGTGCGCGACCGGCTGCATCCGGGCGGGGTCGTGGTGTCCAACATCATCGGTGCGCTGGAAGGCCCCAACAGCCGGCTCTACCGGGCGCTGCACAAGACCTATGGCGCGGTCTTCCCCTCCCTCTATCCCTTCCCGACGGCGTTCGGTCTGGCACGCAACCCGACCGAGACGCGCACGATCATCCTGGTCGCCGCGGGCAAGATCGGGATGAGGCCCGAGGAGATCCTGGCCGCCGCCCGCCGGCTGCGGGCCGAGGGGCGCGTGCGGCTGCCGCTGGACCGCTACGCGCGCGACTTCTACGGCGGGAGGATTGCCACCGACGATGTGCCGCTGCTCACGGACGACTACGCGCCGGTGGACATCCTCCCGGTCTACGGCTGGGAGCCCGAGCGCGCCCGCTAGGCGGCTGCCTCCTGCCGCCGCTGCGGCTGCCAGGCGATGCGCTGGGCATCCACGACGGCCAGCGCCGCCATGTTGACGATGGCGTCCACGTCGGCTCCGCGCGGCAGGACGTGGACCGAGCGGTCCATGCCCATGAGGATCGGCCCGATGACGGTCGCCCCGGCCAGGTGCTCCATGAGCTTGTAGGCGACGTTGGCCGCCTCCAGGCTCGGGAAGATGAGGACGTTGGCCTCTCCCCGCAGCGTCGAGAACGGGTAGTCAGCCTCCCGGAGGCCGGGATCGAGGGCCACCTCCACCATCATCTCGCCGTCCACCATGATGTCCGGCCGGCGATGGCGGACCAGTTCGGTGGCGCGCGACACCTTCTCCGACAGGGGATGACGGGTCGAGCCGAAGGTGGAGAACGACAACATGGCCACCCGCGGCGTCAGGTGGAACTCCAGGGCGCGGTCGGCCGCCATGATGGCGATGTCGGCCAGGTCCTCGGCGGTGGGCTCGATGTTCACGGTGGGGTCGGCAAACAGGTAGACCCTGTGGTTCCACAGGATCAGGTACAGGCCCGCGACCCGCTTGAACCCGGGGGCCACCCCCACCACCTGGAGCGCCGGGCGGATCACGTCGGGGTAGTGGTGCGCGACCCCCGCGATGCAGGCCTCGGCGTCGCCCTGGTGCACCATCATCACGCCGAAGGTGATCGGCCGCTTGACCTCGTCGGCGGCCTCGCGACGCGTGACGCCTTTGCGCTGGCGGAGGGCGAACAGAGCCTCCGCGTACGCGGCCCGCTGCGGCGCCTGCTCGGGGTCGACGATCTCCAGAGGGATGGTGACGCGAATCTCCTCCATGCGGCGGCGGATGACCTCGGGCCGGCCCAGCAGGATCGGATGCCCGATGCCATCCTTGGCCACCGCGACGGCCGCCCGAATGATGGGGCGTTCCTCCCCCTCCGGGAACACGATCCGCCGCGGTGAGGCCTGGGCCTGCCTGACGATGGCGTTCATCACCTCATAGCCGGGGATGAGCCGGCAGGCCAGGCGGTCCCGGTACTCGGCCAGATCCACCCGCACCCGTGCGACGCCGGTCGCCATGGCGGCCTCGGCCACGGCCGGGGCGACCCAGAGCGCCACCCGCGGGTCGTTGGGCTTGGGGATGATGTAGTCCGGGCCGAACCGCAGGCTCGTCAACCCGTAAGCCCGCAGCACGGGGTCGGGGACCTCCTCCCTGGCCAGAGCGGCCAGGGCCCTGGCGGCGGCGACCTTCATCTCCTCGTTGATGCTCCTGGCCCGGACGTCAAGGGCCCCGCGGAAGATGAAGGGGAAGCCCAGGACGTTGTTGACCTGGTTGGGGAAGTCCGACCGTCCGGTGGCGACGATGGCATCGGGCCGGGCCGCCCGCGCCTCGTCGTAGGGGATCTCGGGGTCGGGGTTGGCCATGGCGAAGATGATGGGCCGCGCCGCCATGCTCTGCACCATCTCGCGGGTGACCAGGTTGGGCCCGGAGAGCCCCACGAAGATGTCTGCGCCCCGCAGGGCATCGGCGAGGGTGCGCGCCGGTGTCTGGGCGGCGAAGCGCTCCTTGTAGGGATTCATGCCTTCCGTTCGTCCCTTGTAGATGACCCCCCGGGTGTCGCACATGGTGATGTGCTCGCGCGGCATGCCCAGGCGCACGAAGAACTCTGCGGTCGCCACCGCCGAGGCACCGGCACCGCTGATGACGCAGCGCGCGTCCTCGATACGCTTGCCCACCAGGTCCAGGGCGTTGAGCAGCGCCGCGCCGGTGATGATGGCGGTGCCGTGCTGGTCGTCGTGGAAGACCGGAATGTCCAGCAGGTCCTTCAGCCGCGCCTCGACCTCGAAGCACTCCGGCGCCTTGATGTCCTCCAGGTTGATCCCCCCGAAGGTCGGCGCGAGGGCCCGGACCGCCGCGACGATCTCGTCAGGGGTCGTCGCGTCCACCTCGATGTCGAAGGCGTCGACATCGGCGAAGCGCTTGAACAGGAGCGCCTTGCCCTCCATCACCGGCTTGCTGGCTGCCGGGCCTAGGTTGCCCAGCCCGAGGATGGCGGTGCCGTTGCTGATGACCGCCACCAGGTTCCCCTTGTTGGTGTAGGTGTAGGCGTCGAACGGCGACTTGTGGATCTCCCGCACGGGCTCGGCCACCCCCGGGCTGTAGGCCAGCGTGAGGTCGCGCTGGGTGGTACAGGGTTTGGTGATGGTGATCGCGATCTTGCCCGGCCGGCCTCGAGCGTGGTACTCCAGCGCGTCCTCGCGCGTGAACACCGGTGGGACCATGGAGGTCACCCCTCTTCCGATGAGGTCGTCCGATGAGGTCGTCACCTCTACCGTAGCAACGGGGGGGCCAGGGCGCATCAGTTGGCAACCCGAGAGTGGACCTGAGGCGGCCCCTGTAGTCCTTTCGGGCGACTCCCTGGCGCCCGAAAGCACCACAGCAACATCCCGTTCCTCCTCGATGCCGGCCGGGTGGCGCGCAGGCTACGGTGGGCAGGGAGGTGGCCCACCGTGATGCCGCGGATCATCCCCGAACACCGCCGCGCTCTGATGCGGGTGCGCGCAGCCAAGGCAGACGCCCTGGACGTGTGGAGACAGATCCTCCGGCGCGAGCAGGAGGCCAATCACCGCAGACTGGGCATCGCCCGGAGGGAACTGGAGGCCGTCAGAGCCGCCAATCGGGAAGTCATCGCCGAGCACAAGCGGATCTTCCGGGCAGTCGTCGAGCAGATGAAGGCTGAGGCCGAGGACTACAAGGTCGTCTACCTGCAGGCGAAGCGCGAGGGAAAGCGCCTGATTCAATTCATCGACCGCGTGTACGGGCGGGCCGCCTAGGCCAAGCGGGTTTATCGCGACGACCCCGGCTCGGACCGTCGAAGCCGTTTGTCTGTCGGGCGCCTCACCCGTCGGCGGGCGGCTCCGGAGACCGGTGGGCGGCCGGCGGATCCTGCGAGGGCCCGCCGGAGTCAGCCGGCGGGGACGGCCGCTCCGGCGAAACCTGCCGGGCCGCCCTGGCGGCGGCCCGGCCGTGCTTGCGGGCAAGCTTGCGGGCCCGCTCCTCCTGCTTGCGGATCTCCCGTGCCCGCTTGGCTGCACTGTACCGGGGTCGAGCCATAGATGCCTCCTGGCGGCGGGATCAGCCTGCCGCCCGCTCATCGTCTCACGAATGAACGCGCAGTGCAAATGCCGTGGGCAAGGCGGTTGCCTTCCGAGCGCCACTCCGATACGCTGATCTCCATGGGACGCATCCTCGCGCTGACTCTGACCGTGTTGGTCTCCTGGGCCGAAGGCAGCGCGCAGGTCCCCTCCTTCCCCGACGGCGTCGCTGCGGGTGACGTCACCCAGGACGCGGCGGTCATCTGGACCCGGGCGCCCAGCGCCGGCGGGCTGCGCATCGAGTACAGCACCGACCCGGGCTTCGCGGACGCGCAGACGGCCGGCCCGGTCTACCCTGACGCAGCGACGGACTACGCGGTGACGGTCGAGCTGCGCGGCCTCCAGCCCGGCCGGCGGTATGCCTACCGGGTCCGGGCGGCACACACGATCGGGCCGACCGGGACCTTTGTGACACCGCCCGTCCCCGACCGCCCAGCCTCCCTGAGCCTGGTCTGGGGGGCTGACACCTATGAACTCTTCAGACCCTTCCACATCTTTGAGGCCACCCGGAGCCGGACGCCCGACCTGTTCCTGTTCCTGGGCGACACCATCTACGCGGACCTGGCGCCGGTGCGGGCCCGGACGCTGGAGCAGTATCGCCAGAAGTACCGCACACACCGCGACGACCCGTCCCTCCAGGCGTTCCTGGCCTCGACGGCGACCTGGGCCGTCTGGGATGACCACGAGGTAGCCAACAACTTCGACAGCACCCACCCCCGGCTGACGATCGGCCTGCAGGCCTTCATCGAAGCCTGGCCGATCCGGACGGACGCCGCAGACCCCCGACGGCTGTACCGCAGCGTTCGGTGGGGCCGCGCCGAGATCTTCATCCTCGACACCCGGCAGTACCGGTCGCCCAACCCGTCGCCCGACGGGCCGGACAAGACGATGCTGGGCCGCACGCAGAAACAGTGGTTGCTGGACGGGCTGGTCCGCTCGACCGCCACGGTGAAGATCATCGCCAGCAGCGTGCCGCTCCGCTACCACGGCAGGGATTCATGGGAAGGCTACACCGCCGAGCGTGATGAGATCCTGCGCTTTCTCCGCGACCGCCGCATCCAGCCCGTGGTCTTCCTGACCGGCGACGTGCACTATGCGGCGTGGATCCGCCATCCGGAGGGGCCCTACGAGGCGATTGCCGGTCCGCTCGGGGCGTTCCCGGCGCGGGCGGCGCATGCGGCCGGCCGGCCCGGCGTGCTGTGGGCCGCCACCGGGCGCAACAACTACGGGTGGTTGCGACTGACTGGCAACCGGATCATGCTGGAGTGGCGCGATGATCAGGACCGGCTGATGCAGTCTGCGCACGTCCCGGCGACACCCTGAGCGCCGGGCGATCGGCCCGGCCCATGGAAGGGACGCGGGCGGTGGGGTCTCAAGAGTGGTTCAGGCGGCCGGAGGCATCCGTCGCTAGAGGTGGGCGGCGATGTCCAGGCCGGCCTCCACCGGGTCCAGGGCCCGGAGGATCCTCCGGTGACGGTCCTCCTCCAGGCTGATCGTATGGGGTTCGATCTCCCGCCAGGCGGCGTTCCGGACGACCTTCACCACCGGCCGTGTCGCTTCCCGCTCCCCGGGCCGGACGACGACGGCCACCTCGTCGGTGTCGAGTTCTACGACCGATCCCACGGGGTACAGCCCCAGCACCTGGACGAAGATCTTGGCAAGGATCGGGTCGAAGGACTTCCCGGCGCCGTCCAGGATGTGCTTCATCGCCTCCACGGGCAGCATGGGCCGGCGGTAGAGGCGCCGCGAGGAGGTCGCGGCGTCAAAGAAGTCGGCCAGCTGGACGATCCGGGTGAGCAGGTGGGGCGCCCGCTTGACCGTCACGCGCGGGTAGCCCGAGAGATCGTAGTTGGCGTGGTGCTCGAACGCCACGACCATGGCCAGCCGGGCCAGGCCCGGGAAGCCGCGCATGAGGCGGCTGCCGTAGAGGGTGTGGCGCCTGATGATGCCCTGCTCCTCGAGCGTGAGGGCGCGCGGGGCGCCGAGGACCTCCCTGGGGATCAGCATCTTGCCGAGATCGTGCAGGAGCGCCGCCAGCCCCAGCGTCGCCATCAGGGGACGGCTGAACTCCAGTTGGGAGCCGATCAGGAGGGAGAGGATCCCGACGTTCACCGAGTGATGGCAGGTGTCCTCATCGTAGCCCCTCAGGGCGGCCAGGCCCAGCATCGCGAACCTGTCCTCGGCGATGATGTCCGTGAACGACTTGACGACCAGCTTGGTCTTCCGGAGGTCGAGGGGCAGTCGCCGGGAGGCCTGGAAGTTCACCTCGTCGACCGCGCGCAGGCCTGAGCGGTAGGCATCCCGCGGATCCACCTTCAACTTCGGCTGGTCTTTCGGGGGCGACCCCACGCTGAGCCGGGTGACCCCCTGCATCTTCAGCCACCCCGCCGCGCCGCCCGCGCGCCGGAGGTCCGCGGCCCCCATCTGGAGGACGTCGATGAGGCGCTGGACTTCCCAGGCCTCGACGCCCTCGTGGAGATCGAGGGTTCCGATGTCTCGTTCGCGGAACTCCGCCAGCAGCGGGAAGAGCTGAAGGCTCTCCTCCAGCAGGACGGTGTTCCCGACGAAGAACGTGTCCTCGTACACGGACAGCCGCAGCGAGGGCCGGCTGGCGAGCACCTGCTGGATGAGGTCGTGCACCTCCTCCAGGGTCTGGGTCGAGACGGGATGGTCTATCCCGTAGAGCGCGCGGGTGCGCTTGATCCGCGAGATCCCGCGCAACACGTCCCCCGGCCGCGCTCCGCCCGCCCGCCTCGCAGCGCCGGAGGGGGGCGCCCACAACAGCCGCGCGATGGGGCGGACCGTCGGGGCGGACGGGTCGCTCACGGCGTGCTCCCCTGCTCCCGCCCGGCGACCAGTAGCGGACTCCCGCCGTCGGCGGCAGGCGGCGGACCTTCAAGGGCGCTGACCGCGCGCCGGGCCAGCCGGCGCAGCTCAACGCCGCGCGATCCAAAGACCAGCCGGCGACCGACGAGCTTCCTGAGCACGGGCAGCGCCTCCCGCGCGCCGACCCGTTCAACGGTCTCGAGCGCCGCCTGCCTGAGCGCGAACCGGCGGTTGAGCAAATCGGGGGCCGCCAGCAGGGCGACGAGTCTTGGCATGGCGCGCCGGGCTCCCGCGGCATCGAGGGACTGCACGGTCCGCAGCCGGATGCGTTCGTCCGGATCGTCCAGGAAGGCGACCAGCCGCGCCTGGGCGTCTTCGGTCCCAAGGCTGGCCAGGGCGTCGACGACCTCGCGGCGCACCCGGTACTCGTGATGGCCGGCCAGCCGGTCGAGATACGGGATGGCCTGCGGGTTGCGAGTCCGGCCCAGGACATTGGCGATGTTCCGCACCAGGTACCACCGCGCGTCGGTGATGAAGGCCCCGAGGTCGTCGACGTGGTTGCGGCCGACCTGCACCAGTAGATCACAGAGCATCGCCCGCCTCGCCGCGCGCGGCTCTTCCCCCAGCACCCGGACCAGCGGCCGCACGACCTGGCCGCCAAGGGCCTCCAGGCAGCCCTGGACGTCGCGCCCGGCGGCCGTCTCCCGCCCCGCCCACAGCGCGGCCAGCAGCCCGTCGAACAGCGGCGGCTCTGTCAGGCGCTTCAGGAGGCCGGCCGCGACGCGGCTGCGGCTGCCCCCCGAGGTCCTGGCGATCTCCTGCATCGGCTCGATGATGCGGCCCAGCAGCGCGAACTCTTGGTGCTCCAGCAACCAGGGCAGGAAGCCCTCCAGGGTGGTCCCGAGATCCTTGACTTCCATTTCATCGTCCTCGTAGCGGAGGACGTCGACGAGGGACGCCGCCACCTCGCGGGTGGCATCATCCTCGTCGATGGCGGCCTCGCGCAGCCGGTGTTCGGACTCCTCGTGGCCCACGGGGATCTGGATGT
>JAVKID010000076.1:0-14418 GCA_031459655.1 Candidatus Fervidifonticultor octavus
CAGGATGACGGGAGTCCTCCACTGGGTGATGATCTGGTCGCTCCAGGAGCGCAACCAGCTCATCACCGACGGCGGCGACAACATCATGCGGATTGTGCTCCTGTTCCTCGTCCTGGTGAACACAGGAGCCTGCTTGGCGGTAGGCGGCTCTTGGGGTTCCCGTCGGAGGCCCGCCGCGCTCCGCGAGGTTCTGGCCGTCGCGCACAACTTCGGGGTCCTGCTTGTCCTCGCCCAACTCGCCGTGCTCTACACGAGCACCGGCCTGTACAAGGCCATGGGGGAACTCTGGCAAAACGGCACCGCCCTCTACTACATCCTGCGGGTCGACGAGTTCTCCTGGCCGGCCAAAGCGGCCTTCATCTACGGCAACCCCTATCTGGTCGTCCTGGGGACGTACGGAACCGTCCTGTTCGAGGTCCTCTTCGCCCCCTCGTTGCTCAACCGGTGGAGCCGCTACGCGGTGATCGCGGTGGGCGTCAGCTTCCACGTCGGGATCGCGATCATCATGGGACTGGTGACCTTCGGGTGGAGCATGCTGAGTCTCTACCCGCTCTTGCTGACCGACTCGGAATACCGGGCTGTTCGGGCATGGTGCGTCCGGCGTCTCGGGTTGATCGTCTTCTACGACGGGTGGTGTCCGCTGTGCACCCGCAGCGTCCGGTGGCTGGCTGCCCTGGACCTGCTCTCGCTGGTGCAGTGTGTGTCGTTTCGGGATCCCGGCGTCCTTGAGCGCCACGGCCTGGACGCGAGCGGCGCCGCGCGGCGGATCCAGTGTGTCGGGCGGAGCGGGAAGGTACGCGAGGGGGCGGACACACTCATCGCTATCGCGGTTCGATCGCCGGTCCTGCTCCCTGTCGTCCCCCTCCTGGTGGCTGGACGGCTGATCGCCGGCCAGCGCCTCTACGATGCCGTGGCCTCGCGCCGGTTGGTCCTGGTCCCCGGCGCCTGTGACAGGCACTGTGACGTCGCCGTGGCGGCCGCAGGAACGCGGCCGGCTGGAAGGTCGGACCGGATGCCGCTCTAAGGGTGGATGGGCGGGAGCCGGTGCACGGTCACCAGTCCCGGAGGCGCGGCCAGCACCTGGGGGACGGCATTCACCGCGATCGCGCAGGTGGCGACGTCGCCGTGGACCCCGCCGGCGATCGCCATGGAAATCGGCGGGTCCCCCTCGATGACGACGGCATCGCGCGGATGCGGAGCGCCGACAGCCATGGTCAGGTCCAGCGTGATCACCGGCCGGCCGTCCCGCACCCCCACGGCCACCTGGTGCAGGCCGCGGACGTCAGCACCGTCCCGGACCGGCTCGATGGTCTCGGTGATCGCCTCCAGCGGCCAGCCCAGCGCATCCGCGATCATCGCCACGGACTCCGGGAGGCCGACGTGGCCGATCCGGCCGGCGGCGACACCCGCCTCGAATGTGCCCGGGTCGAGCCCGGCGCCGACCTTCCGCTGGAGCGGGAGGCGGCGGTGTCCGGCGTCGACGACGCGCGTGACATGGACCGCGCGCACTTCCCGACAGGGGGCCATCAGCGCGATGGGCAGCAGGTCCATCACGAAGCCCGGATTGACGCCTACGCCGACGACCGCGACCCCCCTGGCCTTCGCGGCCTCATCAATCCGCCGGGCCTCGTCCGGGTGATGGCGCCAGGGGAAGGCGAGTTCCTCGCAGGTGGAGATCACGCACGCGCCGGCCTCGACGCACTCCAGGATCTGGGGGAGCACCTGGGCCAGACGGGACTGGGTCGAGAGCAGCACCACCCGGGCGTCCGAGGCCAGCGCCGCCCGGGCCTCCGCGGTCACGGTCACGCCCAGCGGCGACCGCCCGAGCAGCGTGCCCAGATCGCGGCCGGCCTTCTGGGGGTCGATGTCGACGGCCCCGGCAGGACGGTATCCACGGTCCAGGGCAACCTCGGCGATGCCCAGGCCGATGGGGCCCAATCCATAGTGCACGGTCGCCGTTGGTATCATCGTTGAGGGTGACCTGTCACGGACGGTCATCCGCGACGCTGTTCATTCTAGCAGAGGGGCTCCGGGACGGCCAATCCGGTTGCAGCCGGAGCGGGCGTCGACCACAGCCCGCAGGGAGAGAAGGACAGCCTGCAGAAGCCCTCACGGGAGTGTGAGCGACCGAGGGCGCCATCGCAGGGCGATGGAGACGACGGCGAAGGAGGAGCGGGCGGTGGAGCTGGAGCTGGCAGCACGGATGGGCACGCTGGGCACGGAGACGGCGTTCGAGGTGCTGGCGCGGGCCAGGCAGCTGGAAGCGCAGGGACGCCACATCATCCACCTCGAGATCGGGGAGCCCGACTTCGACACCCCGCCCCACATCGTGGAGGCGGCGATCCGGGCGATGCGGGAGGGGTACACCCACTACACGCCCGCGGCCGGCCTGATGGAGGCCCGGCGGGCAGTGGCCGAGTACATGAGTCGGACGCGCGGCATCACGGTCGAAACCTCGAACATCGTGATCGTGCCGGGATCCAAGAACGTCCTGCTGTTCACCCTGTTGGCCTTGGTGAATCCCGGTGACGAGGTCATCTACCCTGATCCCGGCTATCCCATCTACGAGTCGCTGGCCCGCTTTGTCGGTGCGACCCTGCGTCCGATCCGGCTGCGGGAAGAGCAGGAGTTCCGGTTCGACCTGGACGAGTTCCGCTCGATGCTGTCGCCGCGCACGCGCCTGGTGGTGCTCAACTCGCCCCACAACCCGTGCGGGTCGATGCTGGACCGCGCCGACCTGGAGGCCATCGCCGAGGCGGTGCTCCCCACGCGCGCCTACGTCCTCGCCGACGAGATCTACGGCCGCATCGTCTACGAAGGCGGCATGCAGTTCAGCATCGCGAGCCTGCCCGGGATGCAGGACCGCACCATCATCCTGGACGGGCTGTCCAAGACCTATGCCATGACGGGGTGGCGGATCGGGTTCGGGGTGGCGCGGGCCGATCTGGTGGAGCGGATGGCCCAGCTGATGATCAACACCAGTTCCTGCGCGGCGGCGTTCTCGCAGATGGCCGCCATCGCGGCGCTGACGGGCCCCCAGGATGCGGTCGACCGGATGGTCGCCGAGTTCCGCGCCCGGCGGGACCTCATCACCTCGGAACTCAACCGGATCGACGGCGTCCGGTGTCTGGTCCCCCGCGGGGCCTTCTACGTCTTCCCGAACGTGTCGGCCATCGATGGCGACGCCAGGCGGCTGGCGGCGTTCCTCTTGGAGGAGGCCGGCGTGGCCTGTCTGTCCGGGACCGCCTTCGGGGAGTATGGACAGGGCTACCTGCGGTTTTCCTACGCGAACAGCCAGGAGAACATCCGCGAGGGGATGCGGCGCATACGCGAGGCGCTGCCGAAGTACCGGCCCGCCGTGCGGGCGTAGGGCGGACTGCGCGTCGGCGAGGCGCCCCATGCGAGGGCGGTTCTCTTCCGCCGCCGTCATCGAACGGGGCCTGGCCACGATCCAGCGGATCTGGGGCCATCGCTTCTCGCGGTGCTCCTGCCTGTGACACCGTTACCCCTGGCCGTCGTGCTCTATCTCTTGACCGGCCATGTCACGGCCTTCGCCGGGCTGTGCGCGCTCAGCCTGATCGGCCTGCTGATCCTTCGGCCCCGCGTTGAGGAATGGCAGGAGGTCGCCACGCGCACCCCGATCCTTGCGGATCGAATTCCTTGAGGGGGACCAGACCGCCACTACCCGCCGCCAGTGCCGGGCGGTCGCGGAGTTCACGTTCCGACGCGCGGGGGCCCGGCGCCCGGGTCTCCGGCGGCCCAAGGACACCGTGAGCCGATTTGCTCCTTCTCACTCTGCTCGCCGCCTACGCGCCGCTGGCCTTCTTCCCGCGGCGGAGCGTGGGTGCATCCCACCGATCTCGCCCGGTTCGGCGCCTTCCGCGCGGCCCGCCGGGAGCGGACTACCCGCAGGTCGCACCGGGAAAGATCCCTTCGCAGACCCTGGACCGAGGGCGCTGCCGAGGGGGTGAACTCATGGAGGCTGGACGCCGGTGGAAGACGGCCGGAGGCGTGGCCACCTGGGGCGCGGCGGTCCTCCTCGCCGGCCAGGTTGCCCTGGCGGCGCCGGCGGCAGTGGCCGCCTATTTCCCGCTGATGGAGGGGACCCTGTGGGTCTACCGTACGAATGCCGGCGAGGTGATGATTCGGGTTGGGAAGACGATGCCGGTGGGCCGGCACGTCTGCCAGGCGATCGAGACCGTGGTGGGAGGGACGGCGACGCAGGTTGAATGCTACCGGGTGGTGCCCGATGGCGTGTACGCGCACCAGCGCAGTTACGCCGCGGGGACCGTGGTCCTGGATCCTCCGCAGCGGGTCCTGGCCGCCCCGGTCCGGGTGGGAAACCGTTGGGAGTGGACCGGTCGGATGGGCGACCAGGGGGTCGTCATTCACTACACGTGGGCCCGGCGTGAGACCGTCGCCGTGCCGGCTGGAACCTACGAGGCGATGCAGCTGTACTTCACCGGGGTGCTGGGACAGGACACGCGCGTCCAGTCCTGGCGATGGTATGCGCCGGGGGTCGGCATGATCAAGGAGGATTCGCTGATCTCCAAGGGATCACAGTCGCTGCGCACCTACGCGGAACTCGTGCGGATGACGCGGCCGCAGTGATGCCGGCGGGCATGCGGCGGCTGATCGTCGCCTCGTTCCTGGGACTCCTGCCGTGCGTGGTGCTTCCCGTCGCGTCGGCTGTCGCCAAGTCCTTCACCTTCGGGCGCGTCGCTATCGAGGCCGTGGTCTCGCCTGAGGGGGATCTGGCCATCACCGAGGCGCGGACGTACCGGTTCGACGGGGACTTCTCGTGGGCGACCTATCGGCTCCCGCTCGTGGGAGCGTCCCGCATCCGCGACATCCGCATCGCCGATGAACGCGGGCCGCTCCGGCGGACCGGCACCGCCGGCCCGGGCACGTACCAGGTCGGTCGGGACGGCGGCGCGGTGGTGATCCGCTGGGGATTCGCGGCGTCGAATGAGTCCCGCACCTTCGTGATTTCCTACGGGCTGGACGACGTCGTGACGGTCTACGACGACGTCGCGGAACTCTACTGGACGTTCATCGGCACCGGCTGGGATCGCCCGAGCGAGGACGTGGCCATCACCGTCCGGCTGCCGGGCGGGCTGCGCGCCGACCAGATCAGGGTCTGGGGACACGGCCCCCTGCACGGCGAGGCGCGGCCGGTCCCAGGCGGCGCCGTCCTGACCGTCCGGAATCTCCCGGCGTTCTCGATGGTGGAGGCCCGCGTGGTGTTCCCCAAGGAGGCCGTTCCCCAGGCGCGCAGGCGTCTGGCAGAGGTCGCCCTGCCACGCATCCTGGGTGAAGAGGGCGCCTGGGCCCGGCAGGCCAACCGTCACCGGGTCATGCAGCGGCTCCTGCTCGGCTCGCTGGCCGGCCTGCCCATCGTCGCGCTCGGGCTGTGGGCCTTCCTGTATCTGCGCTTCGGCCGGGAGCCCCGGCCCCGGGGGCCGGAGGGGTACTATCGTGAACTCCCGGGTTCCTACCCGCCCGCGGAACTGGGGGCGCTGTGGCGGTTCGGCTCCGTCCAGCCGGCCGACTTCGCCGCCACCGTCCTGGACCTGGTCCGGCGCGGGTATCTGTCGGTCGAGACCGCGGCGGCAGACCGCAGCGAGTCGTACGCCCTGGTCCGCACGGGGAAGACCGAGGGCCTGCACCCGTTCGAGGCCGATGCGCTGGCGATGCTCTTCGGCCGCTCCCACGCCGAGGGCCAGCGGGTCACGATCGACCGCCGCATGGGGCCGCCCGCGGAGACCAGGCGTCGCATCGGCGAGCAGTTCTCGGGATGGGCGGCGAGGGTCTCGAAGGACGCCTCGGCGCGAGGCTTCTTCGACCCGGTGAGCATGACCCTGAGCACGGTCTGCCTGGCTGCCGGCATCCTCCTGATGATCCTTGGGGGAGTCGTCGCTGTGCTCGTGCAGGCCATCCCGGGCGTCACCGTCGCCCTCTCCGGCCTCGTGCTGGCCGCCGGCAGCGGTGCGGTCAGGCGGCGCTCGCAGCAGGGCGCGGACGACCTCCTCCGCTGGCAGGGGTTCAGGCAGTTCCTCCTGGACTTCTCGGAGATGCCGCACGCCGAGCTCCCCTCGCTGGCGATCTGGGAGCACTACCTCGTCTACGCGGTGCCGCTGGGGGTGGCCGATCGCGTCATCCGCCAGCTCCGATCGCTCTATCCCGCGGAGGAACTCGCGGCCTCGCCGGGACTGCGTCCATGGGCTGCGGCATCGTCCGCCCGTGGGGCCGACCCGCTGGCATCGCTTGGCGCCTTCGCCACGGCGCTGGCCTCGGCCACCTCGTCGGCGAGTTCGGGGAGCGGTCGGGGAGGAGGCTTCTCCGGCGGGGGCGGCGGAGGCGGCGGGGGATCCGGCGGATCGGCGGGCTAGCCTGGCCCCTCGGGCCGGGCGTGCTCACTCACACTACGATGCTCGGTGCAGCAGATGGCGGGCCAGCTGCAGCAGTGCCCGCCGGTCCTCGGGCCGCAGCCGGCGGCCGATCACCAGCAGTTCGCTGAGGACCAGGTCGCCCGCCTCCGGCGTGTCGGCCAGGCCGCGCCGCCTGTGCCTGGCCCGCGGCGAACCGGCGGTCTCCGAATCACCCGAGAACAGCGGCAGCGGTTTCCCACGTTTCAGGGGGAGTTGCACTGCGCGCGAGGGGGCCGGCTCCCCCGGCAGCGGCACCGACAGCTCCTCCACGTACTGCAGGAAGGCACTTCCCCTCATGCCGAAAGCGCGGGCGATCTTCGCGACAATGTCGGCGGAGGGGCGCTTGAGGCCGCGCTCGATCTCCGACAGGTACGAGTGGGAGATCCCGGCGAGGGCGGCAGCCTCTTCGCGGGAGAGGCCCTTCGATGCCCGCAGGGTCTCGATGGCCCTGCCGAAGTCCAGTCGGCTCCGCATGATGCGTCCCCCGGAGTCCCGCGACAGTGGGATCCGCGATCGTGGCAGAGGATTCGCCGTCGCAGCACCCGGGTCCCCCCCCGCCTGGACGGCGGTGCGGGAATCGGCCGACGGACCGCGCGCCGGAACGAGGTGCCGCTACCGGAGCGCCAGGTGGCGGTCCGCGTCCCCGGGCTGAGCCGGCCGGGCCCCATCGGCCCCGGTTCGGGCCAGGTCGGCGTGCACCGCAGCCCAGGTATCCCGGGCCCGTTGCAGGGCCTGGCGGATCCACTCCTTGTCACCTTCGTTGAGGGGCAGGCCGGCGCCGACTTTCGCCCAGATCGTCGTGTGGTAGAAGCGCAGGGCGGTCGCCGCCACCCAGACCTCGCTGCGGACGCTGCCGTCCCCGTTGGGGATGAAGATGTCGCAGATGTTGTCCGTGCCAATCCGGACCGTGACGCCGGCGGCCATCATCTCCAGCAGGCGGGCGATGGAGTTGTGAATCGGCGCCAGGATCGGCCGCTGCTGGAACATCGAGAGCGCGGCTGTCGGGCAGCAGATCACCCCGACGTTGTACCGGACCAGGTTGTCGACCAGGCGCTGGAAGCGCTCCTCGTCGTAGCACGACGGCGAAATGGCGTGGACCGCCCACACTGTGGGGCCGTCTGCGCCCGGCACCTCCGGCGCCCCCAGCCACCGGACCGCCTGCACGAGCTGTTCGGTTTCCTCTTCGCGGGGATCGTTGTCCTGGTCCACCTGCAGGTGCACCGGCTTGCGCAGCGCCTTGCCGAGTTCGAGGAGGAGGCGGACATGCCCGTCGAATCCCACCCGGCCCTCGGCGCGGTCTTTTGAGGGCAGCCCGCCGAGCACGTCGGCGATCTCGGCCGCCCGCCGGTAGGTGTCCCACCGGTCGGGGTTCGCGCGGGGGTTCTTGAAGCCGAAGATCGGCGAGACCGCGATCTTGAAAGCGAGCCTGCCGTGGAACTCGTCCCGAAGCCGGGCGGCCTGCTCGATGGCGACGAGGCCGATGTCCGGCGTCGCGTCGATGAACGAGACCACCTCGCGGGTTCCCATGGCCGCCATGCGCTCCAGTTCGGCGCGCATGCGCCAGTAGAGGTTGTCGGGGCGATAGGCCAGGCCCTTGTGCAGTTCACCGACCAGGATCTGCTTCACCGGCAGGGAGAGACCGGCCGCGCCGATCGGGTCGATGTTGGCGTGGTGGAGGTATTCGGGCGCAAAGGTGTTGGCGCGGTCGAGGTGCGTGTGGGCGTTCAGCCACCCTCCGAAGTCCCGGACCGCCTGTTCGAGGGCCCGGTCCCACAGGCTGTCCCCTGCACCGTCGTCGACCGGATCCATGGGGCTCACCGCGCTCCGCCGCGGTCCGGGCATCGGCTCGGCTCCACCGGGGGACGGGGAGACGACGCGGGGACAAACAAAAACGCCCGCCGCACGGGCGGGGCAGGCCTGCACACGTAGGTCATAATGCCCTCCTTGTCCGTCTCGCCGGACGGCCCTTAAAGGAGTCCACTCCCGCCCGACGATAGCACGTTGTGGCGACGGCGTCAACAGAGCGAATCGCGCCGCCACTCCGCAGGTAACGCAGGTATACGCGACTGCTCCGTAGTAACGTGCATCCTGTGAAGTGGTTGAGGCGTTGGCTGGCCCCGCCCGAGCGACAAGACGCGGGACGTCCGACCGCCTTCCTGCTGGACGTCCGCTGCGGCATGTGCGGCGAGGTCATCACGGTGCGCGTCGACCCCCGCTATGAACTGCGGCAGGACCTGGAGGACGGCCAGGACGTGCGGATCCTCGACAAGGACGTCATGGGCAGTCGGTGCTTCGCGCTGCTCCACGTCCACGCCGTGATGACGCCGGACCTGACCCTGCGCGCGCACGAGGTGAGCGGCGGCGAACTGGTCGGCCTCCGGCGGGCCGATGCCGGTTGATGCGCGGTTCTGCCAGCCCCGGTGCGCGCGGCTACGGGGAATACGGGATCTGACGAGGGGTCGGTCGCCAAGGCGGCACCGCCGGAGGGCTGGGCGGTGCGGCGGGCAGGAGGCGACGGTTGCGGAGGGCCACCTCACTCTGGAGCGTGATGGGCGTGCCCCTGGGAGGGACCGCCGTGAGGGTGATGCGGAGGCGGACCACTGCCGCGGGGTCGGCGGCCGGACTGCCAGCGGTATCGAGGTAGGCGACCTCCAGGCGCTCGATCAGCGAGGCCAGGTTGTTCACGCCGCGTCCCACGCGGCGCTCGGCCTCGCGCTGTCGCGGGTTGTGCTGGAACGTGACCTCATAGCCCTGGTCCTGCCGGTACGGGTTGCCGGACGGGATCCGGACACTGACGCGGTCCGCGCACAGGCCGCTGGGGCACAGTGCGCTCGGGACCACAGCCTCGCCCCAACGCAGTTCCTCGACCATGCGGTCCATGGCCCGGCGCGCATGCTGCTGGGCGTCGAGGCGGCCCTCGGTCAGCACGGCGGCCTGCGTGGCGACCCGCACCAGGCCCAGGACGCCGACCACCGCGGTGGCGCCCAGGCTGAGCGCGATCAACAACTCGATGAGCGTGAACCCCAGACGCCGCTCGCGTGCCGCTTGCGACCGGACCCGGCCCACGATGGACCTCCCGTCGCCGTCTCCCTCTCACTGAAACCATCGGCAGCGGCCTCCGCCGTCTGCGGGGGTTGCTGGCTGCGGGGTGATGCGTGACCGGAGAACTGGCCGCCCTGGCCGCGGCGCTGTCATTTGGGATCAGCATTGTGCTCGCGCGGCGCTTCATGGTCGCCGTGCCCCCGGAGGCCGGCGTCCTGGTCAGCATCGCCGTCAACGTCGTGGTCTTCACCGCCCTCCTGACCGGCGCGGGCCTGACCGGCAGGCTGCCGCCGATCCACCCGTGGTCTGTGGTCCTCTTCGTCGTCGGCGGCCTCGCCGGCACGCTGGTGGGGCGGAACCTCAGCTACGCCAGCATCGGCAGGTTGGGGGCGTCCCTCGCGACGACCGTCAGGCTGAGCAACAGCATCTTCACGCTGCTGACCGGCTTTCTGCTCCTGCAGGAACTCCCCCGTCCCCAGCAACTGGCGGGGTTGGTGGCCGTCACGCTGGGGCTCTGGATCAGCCTGCGGCCGAGCGGCACGGAGGGCGCGTCCCGACGCTCCGCCGACCCGCGCGGCGTGGCCATGGCGCTGGGCGGCGCGGCCGCGTTCGCCCTGGGTGACACCGCGCGGCGCGCCGGGCTGCAACTCACCCCGGCGCCCGTGCTCGGGGCGGCGGTGGGCGCGTGCACCGCGCTGGCAGCGCACCTGGTGTGGTCGGTGTTCCACCGGGCGGCGCGCTGGCCCCAACCGGCGCTGCTGTGGCGGTTCGATCTGCTCGGCAGCGCCGTCATGAACACCGCGGCGATCCTGCTGCTCTACGTCGGACTGCGGTACGCTCCGGTGGCCATCGTGTCGGTGCTCTACAACCTCCAGGTCCTCGTCGTCCTGCTCGCGAGTCCGCTGCTGTTGCATGGACGGGAGCGGATCACGGCCTGGTTGGTCCTGGGGGCGCTGGTGGCGCTGGGGGGGACCGCGCTCATCCTGATGGGGTGAGGGCCGGCATACCTTCGCCCGCAGGTGGACCTGTCCATGGGGAGCGGGTACACTCTCCCCATGAGGTCTGGCCCATGACCGACCCCGCCCCGATCGACCTGCGCTCCGATACCGTCACCCGGCCCTCGCCGGAGATGCGGGCCGCCATGGCCGCCGCTGCGGTCGGCGACGACCAGTTTGGCGAAGATCCCACGGTCAACCATCTCCAGGACCGGGTGGCCGCGCTGCTGGGCAAGGAGGCCGCGCTCTGGCTGCCGACGGGGACGATGGCCAACCAGGTGGCGCTGCGGGTGCTGACCCGGCCGGGCGACGACGTCATCGTGAGCCGCGAGAGCCATGCGATCTGGCACGAGACCGGCGGGTCGGCGGCCAATGCCGGCGTCCAGTTCACCGAGATCGGGACCCGGGGCCTGTTCACCGCCGAGGAGTTCCTGGCCGCCCGCAAGCCGCGCGGCCACCTCACCTATCCGCCGACGACGCTGGTCGAGGTCGAGAACACCCACAATCGTGCCGGCGGGGTGATCTTCCCGCAGGATGAGGCGGTCCGGATCTGCGCCGCTGCGCGCGAGTGGGGTGTGGCCACCTATCTGGATGGCGCGCGGCTGTGGAATGCCGCGGTCGCCAGCGGCCGGCCGCTCGCCGACCTCGCCGCGCCCTTCGACCTCGTGGCGGTGGCCTTCTCGAAGGGGCTCGGCGCGCCGGGCGGTTCGCTGCTGGCCGGCCCGCGGGAGGTCATCGAGCGGGCCGTCCGGCACCGGCGGATGCTGGGCGGCGCGATGCGCCAGGTGGGGATCTTCGCCGCCGCCGCCCTCTACGCGCTCGACCACAACCTTGGGCGTCTGGCCGACGACCACGCCAACGCCCGGCGCATCGCCGAACGGCTCGCCCAGAGCCGCCGGATCGTCCTCCACCTGGCCACGGTCCAGACGAACATCATCGTCTTCGGCCTCGCCGCCGGCGCTCCGGATGCGCCCACGGTCGTCGCCCGGGCGCGGGAGCGCGGCGTCCTGGTCTTTGCCTTCGGCCCGCGGACGATCCGGGCCGTCACCCACCTGGACGTCTCGCGCGAGCAGTGTGACCGGGCGGCCGGCATTCTGGTCGAGATCGCCGAGGCCTGAGGCCCCGGCAGGGCATCTCTCCCCGGCGCCGAAGCATGGTCTGTCACGAAGGCCGTTCGCCTGGCCCAGGCGGCTGAGGTGTCCCACAGTGTCTCCCTGGCTCTATCTGGTGCTCGCCCACCTGGTGGCCGATTTCATCTTCCAACCCTATGAACTGGTCAGGCTCAAGCGTCGGCCCATCGGGCTCGCCATCCACGCGGGAATTCACGGCGTCTTCACGGCGCTGGTGGCGGCGCCGATCTTCCCCCGGTGGTGGCTGATCGTCCCCATCCTGGGCGTCACGCATTATCTTGTCGACCACATGAAGGTGACCGCCGGGAAGCATGACGGACCGGCGTCGGTCGTCCTGTTCCTGGGGGACCAGGCGATCCACCTGGCCGTGCTGGCTGCAGCGGTGCGGGTGGCCGGCCTGCCGCTGGGCGGGGAGATCCCCATCGGCTCCCCGGCGCTGACCGCCGTGCTCTACTATGCGATTCCCTATGTGGCCGTGACCTTCGCGGGAGCCATCCTGCTCTACCAGGTGGCGCTCGCCTACCGGACCCGCTCCAGCCCGGAGGAGTTCCTGACCCCGCGCCTGCGGGTGGCGGGCTATGCCGAGCGGGGCCTCCTGCTGACGGTCGTGCTGTTCCTGGCCCCGGCCTTCTGGGTGCTCGGGGCGGCCTGGTACCTGCTGCGGTTCGGCCTGGACCGGCACCGGCCGGGCGCGCGGGTGGAGGTCGGGACGAGCCTGGCGCTCACGCTGGTCCTGGGGCTGCTCTTCCGGCAGGGGTGAGGTCGTGGGCGTGACGGACGCAGGTCAGGTCGGCGAGCGGCGTGTGGTGGCCGTACTGTTCGCCGACATCGCCGGGTTCACGGCCATGGCCGAGCGGATGGACCCCGAAGCGGTGACCGACGCGGTGAACGAGATCTTCCGCGCACTGGGCGCCGAGGTGGAGGCGGTCGGCGGGCACGTGGACAAGGTCATCGGCGACAGCCTGATGGCGCTGTTCGGGGCGCCGGTCGCCCACGAGGACGACGCGCGGCGCGCGGTGCGCGCGGCGCTGGCCATGCACCGGGCCCTGCGGGACCGCGAAGCATGGGTCACTCGCCTCATGGGACAGCCGGTGCGCCTGCGCGTCGGCATCCACAGCGGGACGGTCGTGTGGGACGTCGTGGGCCCGGGCGAGGCCCGGCAGACGGTGATGGGCGATGTGGTCAACCTGGCCTCCCGTCTGCAGCGCGCGGCGCCGGAAGGGGGCGTCCTGGTCTCGGATGCCGTCTACCGGCAGGTCCGCGGTGCCTACCTCGGCAAACCGTGGGAGCCAATCACCGTCAAGGGCAGGGCCGAGCCCGTCGCCGTCTACGAGATCCTCGGTGAGCGGGAACGTCCCGAGCCGGTCGCCCGGCCGCCGTTTGTGGACCGCGCCGACGATCTGCACATGTTGGCGGAACTGTGGGAACGGGCACGGCGGGGTCGGGCGCAGGTGGTCATGGTCCTGGGCGAGCCCGGCGTGGGCAAGACGCGGCTGGCCGAGGAGTTCCTCGCGCCTCTGCCCGAGGACGTGACGGTCCTGCAGACCTCCTGCCCGCCCTACGGCGGCGCCAGCCTGGGGCCTTTGGCCGACCTGTTCCAGCAATTGGCAGGCCTGCGCGGACCGGTCACGGTCCGAGACGTCGAGGCCCGCATTCCCTTCGGGGAACGGGCGGCTCAGGCCGCGCTGGTCCTGAGCCGCCTGTTCGGGCTGGCGGAGGTCCCGCCGGGCTCGGACGTACCCCACGAGACCGCCCTGCTGGTCGCCGCCGAGGCGATCCGGCGGATGGTGACGCGCCCGATGGCCGTCTGGATCGAGGACCTCCAGTGGGCCGATGCCGGGACGCGGGAGCTGCTGCCGTACATGGTCGAGCGGATGCCTGACGCCCCCATGCTGCTGATCGGCACGATGCGGTCAGACGCCGAGTCCCTGGTCTGGGGAAGGCGGATCGCGCTCGCGACCCTGCAGCTGGAGCCGCTGGCCGACGAACACGCCAGGGCGTTCCTCGCGGCCCTCCTGGGCGAGCGCCTGCCCGAGCCCATCGAGACGGCCCTGGTGGAGAAAGCCGGCGGCAACCCGTTCTACCTCAACGAGATCGTCGCCACGCTGCGCAGCACGGGCACGCTCGTCCTGGACGACCGCGGCCGCTGGCGGGTCACCGGCCGCGTGGAGGAGGTCCTGCCCGAGACCGTCCACGGTGCGGTGCTCGCCCGGCTGGACCGGTTGCCGCCGGCCTACCGGGCTGTGCTCCAGCGGGCGGCCGTGGCCGGGGCCTCCTTCCGCCAGTCCCTCCTGGAGGCGCTCAGCCCCGAAGCCGGTGTGGCCGAGGCGCTGCCGGCCCTGGAGGAGGCCTTCCTGATCCGCCGGCGCGACCCGCTGGCCGCAGATCCGGAATATACCTTCATCCATCCCTTGCTGCGGGAGGTCGCCTACGCGAGTCTGCTGGCCAAGCAGCGGACCGCGATGCACCGCCAGGTCGCAGAGGCCATGGAGCGTCTCTATCCCGCGCAGATCGACGAACTGGCCAAGACCATCGGGACCCACTACCTGCGGGCGGGCTGTCCCGATGTGGCCCTGCCGCACCTGATTCGCGCCGGGGAAGATGCAGCGCGCCGCTACGCCGCGCGCGAGGCGATTGAATTGCTGGAAGAGGCGCGCCGGATCGCGGGGGAGACCGATGCGGGCGCGCAGTGCCTGCCGGCCTGCGAGTTGCTGGGCGATCTGTACCTGCGGGTCCAGGACAGAAGTCCCAAGGCCTGGTTCGAGGTGTGGGAGTTCGTGCGGACCCAGACTTATCCGCAGCATGACCCGATTCGTCACG
>JAVKID010000077.1:0-14354 GCA_031459655.1 Candidatus Fervidifonticultor octavus
TGATCCGCGGCGAGATCCGCCACTACCTGCGCGATCAGCGCGACACGATCCGCAAACCGCGCTGGCTCCAGAAGCTCAACGCGCAGATCGAGCAGACGGTGGGCAAGTACGTGAGTGAGACCGGCCGGTTCCCGGGGCTCGAGGATCTCTCCCAGGAACTCAACATCGAGGAAGAGGGGCTCCTGGAGATCCTCCGGACCCGCGAGGTACTGCGCACCATTTCGCTGGAGACCGAGGACGACAACGGCGACCTGCGGGTGGACCGGGAGCGGATCCGACACCGGTCGCACATCAGCTTCCAATTGCCCATCGAAGACCGCGTCATGCTCACAGAGGCCATGGAATCCCTCAACAGCCTGCAGAAGAAGGTGCTCTATTACCTGTTCTACACGGACATGACCCAGATGGAAGCCGCCAGGCGCATCGGGATCTCTCAGAAGCATGTGTCGCGCGTGCTCGCCTCGGCCCTGGCCAAACTCCGGGGGCTGATGGGCGTCCCATCCCCCGGGAGGCCGTAGCGCAGGCGGGAGCCGGACAACCGACCGATGGAGGGAGCGCAGATGTCGCAGCTCAAAGACGTGCTGTTGGACCTCTCGAAGATCGACGGCGTGCTGGCCGCGTTGGTGGTGGGCCGGGACGGGTTTGTCGTGGAAGGCCTCACGGCCGAGGAATCCGTGGATCTCGAAGCCGTCGGCGCCATCGTCGCCAGCAATATCGCCGCTTCCGACTCCATGGGCCGGGAGATGGGACGGGGCGTGCTGCGGAATCTGCTGTTGGAGTTCGACGAGGGCCCGGTGGCCATCGGGCCGGCCGGACCGGACGCGGTGCTGGTGGTGGTCGGGACGCGGCAGGCCAACCTGGGGCGCATCCGGCTCGAGATGCGCCGAAACAGCCAGCTGGCCGCCGCGTTGGTGTAGCCGATCGAGGCGTTGGCGCCCACCTAGGCGCCGCAGTGCACCACCGATCGGAGCAGGGGCCTCTCACGCCGGATGGGAGCGAGACCCCAGGGGGGAGGCTCACACGGATGGGTGCGGCACAAGACCTGGGATGGTCGCAGGCCCCCAGACCCCGCGACGGGGCCGGTTTCACCTACCTCGAACTCCTCGTCGCCCTATCAATCTTCGCCGCGGTCTCCCTGTTGATTCTCCAGACATTCATTGTCGGGATGGCGCACGCCGGCCGGGCCAATGAACGGGCGGCCGCCACAACTATCGCCCTGCAGATCATGGAGCAGATCCGTGCCAGCGCCAACCCATACACGTGGGTGAATTCGGGGCCGATGGCCCGCACAGGCCTGCCGCTCCCCTTTCCGTACAGCGGCGTGACGAACCCCTCTCCGCACACGTTTCAGGTGGCGGTGGACTTCGTGCAAGACGACAACTTGACCATCACCACGGCCACAGTCCGCGTCTACCGCCCGGCCGATCCCGACGCAGCCCCCCTGGTCAGTCTGACGACGGTGCTCGATGATCAGTAAGCGCAGCATCTCCTCCTTCTCGACCCGCCTCCGCGAGACGCGGGGAGTCTCGCTGCTGGAACTCGTTATTGCCATGAGCCTCCTCGCCCTGGCGGTAGGGAGCATCTACGCGTTTGTGGCCACAGATGACCGATCGACCAGGGTGACCAACGAGTTCGTGCATACGCAGTCCCAGGTCCGCGCCGCCCTCGACGCGCTCATCGACGAAATGCGGTGGGCCCAGACGGTCGTCGCCGCCAGCGCCACGCAGGTCACGCTGTTCGTTCCGCAGGCCACACCCTTCTCCGCCGCCAGCCCGTACACAGTGACCTTCGCCTACGATGCCGCCACCGATACCATCACCCGGCAGGAGGATCCCGATGCCGGCGGGCCGCTGCCGGCGGGCCCGCCGGCGCCGCTGGCCTCTCTGGTCGTCAGGCCCGATGGGGGAGACGGATTGGCTTTGGAATACTTCGACGCGGCCGGCAGCTCGCTGGGATCCGCGCCGGTGGATCTGCCGAGTATTGTGCGGATCCGGATCACGGTGACGACCGCCAGTGGAGGGGTCAGCCGCGTCTTTGCCGGTGACGTCGCACTCCGCGGCCGCTAGCCCGGGGGCGAGGAGGGAGGCAATGGTCAGGCAGATCCACAGCCAGCGCGGTCTGGCCATGCTGTCGGTGCTCACCACGATCTTCGTCCTTTCCATCGTCGGCGCCCTCATCCTGTACCTCAGCGGCAAGGAGATCGCCCTGAGCACCGTTAGGCTGGCCGGGGCTCAGAGCCTGAACACGGCAGAGGGCGGGGCCTATGCCGCCCGCTCGGCGCTGATGGTCCTGATGAATGCTGATCCCGTTGGCCGCGCCACCGTGGATCCTTCCCTCAGCGGCACGACGCTGGCGACCTGGTATGCCGGAGGCAATATCAGCGCCCAGAACTCCTTTGGCCTGTTTGACTACCTGGTGCTCGACGGGCAACGGTTTATCCTGGGCGCCACGCCGGCAACGAACTCGGTGACCTTCGAGGTCAACTGGAGCCTGCCGACCCCCCATCGCAAGCTGCAGGTGGCCACGGGCGCGCCGCCATCGAATGTCCTGGGCCAGGGGAGCTACGCCGCCACTGTCTCGGTCACGAGGCGCCTGGCCCCCCACCCGGCCGACCCAACGCAGCCGCAGCGGTACATCCAGCAACTCGGCCCCGACCACTACGAGTTCTACTACACGTATGCGATCACGAGCGACGGCCGGACGCCCCCCCAGAGCCGTCGCCGCGTGACGCTCTCCCACGACTTCAGCGTCCAGGTTCGCCGGCAGAGCTTCGCGCAGTACGCCCTGTTCACCCACGTCCACATGACCCCGGCCGGGGGCGCGATCTGGTTCACCAGCCGCACGAGCTTCGACGGCCCTGTCCACACCAACGGCGAATTCCGGTTTGCCTTCTATCCCAAATTCGGCACCCCTGATGCCGGCACGCCGTGCGATCCGGCAGGCAACCTGCCCACCCGTCTCACCAGCGTGAGCACCTACGCATGGTTTAACAACAACGGAAACCCGGTGCGACTGCAGGCCAACGAGAACGTTGTGGCCAGTGTGCGACGCGACGCGCCCGTGCTGCCCGACTGCACCCCAGCAAACCTGCTCGACGACAACGATAATCCGGCGGCCAACTTCACACGGGGCGTGGCCGCAATTCCCATGCCGACCAACCCTTACAATCAACAGGGTGTGGCCGTCGGACGCAATCCGGCGGACAACACGCCGGTGACCAATTTGCAGATCCGCCAGGCCGTGCCCGAACTGCTGGACAATACCAGCAGTGTGCCCAACGGCATCTATGTGCCGGTGGCCGACAGCAACAGCAACGGCGTTTCGGATGCCGGCGAGTCGCTAGCCGGCGGCATCTACGTGGAGGGGAATCTCAACAGCCTGACCCTCAGCCTGGGCGGGCCAAGCAACAACCTTGCGGTCTACACCTTGGTCCAGGGGACGCAGACGGTCACCATCACCGTCGATCGGGTCGGGCAGACAACGACGGTCACGAACACAGCCTGGCCGTCTCCGCAGACCCGGACCTTTGCTGGCGTGCCGAAAGGCTGGCAGGGTCCCGGCAATGCCAACGCAACCATCATCTACGTGCGGGGGACCATCCTTTCGCTGACGGGGACGCTAGAGGAGAAGGAGCAGACCACCATCGTCGCCTCCGGCCGGATTGACATCACGGGCCACCTGCGTTACGAAGACCCTCCGGAGGTTACGAACCCCAACGACAACCCGCTCAACGTCCTCGGCCTGTATTCGGCCGGCAACGACATCCGGATCAGCGCCTCGGCCCCCAACGATCTGGAACTTCACGCCGTGATGATGGCGGGGAATCTGGGCGACGGCAACAACAGTTCGGTCAACGTCGAGAACTACAACACCGGTGCCCCGCGGGGGACCGTCCGCTTGATCGGCGGGATCATCGAGGAGTACTATGGGGCATTCGGCACGTTCGACCCCAATACCGGCAACCCGCTGACCGGCTACGGCCGCGACTTCAGATACGACCGCCGGATGAGCCGGGGATTCACCCCGCCCTACTTTCCGACCACGCCGTTGTTTGAGGTGGTTCAGACGCAGGGGCTGGCTGGGGTGCGTCCGGTCTGGCGCGAGGCCGCACCGTGACCCGTCGGCGGCCCGCCGCAGGGTTTGGCCTGCTGGAGGTCGTTATCGCCACGGCGCTGTTGGCGCTCCTGCTCGTGGTGGGCACGAACAGGTGGCAGGGGCACGTGGCCCGACAGCGTCTGCGCTACGGCGTGGCGCAGGTGGCGGCGAACCTGCGGCACGCCCAGGAGCGGGCCAAAGCCGAGCGGGCCGCGTACACTGTGGCCTTCACGGCCGCCTCAGGTGCGTACACCATCGCGCGCAGCGGCGGCGGCTTCATGGAGCGCGCCGACCTCCCTCCCGGCGTGACGGCGGCGGGGACCCTTACCGTGCGTTTCTCCGCCTTCGGGCAGCCATCGTCGGCCTATGCGGTGACCGTCCAGAACGCGGCGGGAACGGCGACGGTCACCGTGTCGTCGTTCGGCGGGATCACCTACCAGGAGCCGTAGCGACGGGCTAGTCCTGCACGTAGACGACCCGTAGGATTTCGTCGATCGTCGAAACCCCGGAGAGGACCTTCTCGAAGGCGTCCTCCCGGAGCGTCCGCATGCCTTCCCGGATCGCCTGCGCCTTGATCTCGGTGGACGAGGCCCGCTCGACGATCAGTTTCCGGATCGGGTCGGTGATCATCAGCAACTCGAAGATACCGATCCGGCCGCGGTAGCCGGTGCCCCGGCAGTGGTCGCAGCCCTGCCCGCGGTAGAAGACCACGTTTCCGTCCACGGCGTCGGCCCCCAGGCGGCCCAGCGCGTCCGCCGGCGGGGTGTAGGCCACCTTGCAGCGGGGGCAGATGGCGCGGGCGAGCCGCTGAGCCAGCACCGCGATCAACGACGAGCTGATGAGGAAGGGCTCCACGCCCATGTCCACCATGCGCGTGACGGCGCCCGCCGCGTCGTTGGTGTGCAGGGTCGAGAGGACCAGGTGACCGGTCAGCGCGGCCTGGACGGCGATCTCGGCGGTCTCGCGGTCGCGGATCTCACCCACCATGACGATGTCGGGGTCCTGCCGCAGGATGCTGCGCAGCCCGCTGGCGAAGGTCAGGCCCGCCTTCACGTTCACCTGCACCTGGTTGATGCGGGGGATCTGGTACTCGACCGGATCCTCGACCGTCACGATGTTGCGGTCCAGCGTGTTGAGCTTGGACAGGGTCGCGTAGAGGGTCGTCGTCTTCCCGCTGCCGGTCGGGCCGGTGACCAGCACCATCCCGTGGGGCGTGCTGGTGGCGGCCTCCCACTGCTGCAGCACCCCGCTGGGAAAGCCCAGCCGGCTCAGCCCCAGCAGCGCCGAGGACTGGTCCAGGATGCGCAGGACTACCTTTTCGCCGAACATGGTCGGCAGCGTGGAGACGCGCAGGTCGATGGTGCGTCCATCCGCGGTGAGGTGGATCCGGCCGTCCTGAGGCCGCCGGCGCTCGGCGATGTCCATCTCGGCCATGATCTTCATGCGGGACACCAGCGCCGCCTTGAGGTGCTTGGGCGGGTTCATGACGTCGCGGAGCACGCCGTCCACCCGATAGCGGATCCACATCCCGTTGCGGTGCGGCTCCACGTGGATGTCGCTGGCGTTCTGCTTGATCGCCTCGTCGATGATGAGGTTGACCAGCTTGACGACGGGGGCCTCCTCGGTCAGCGCGCGCAGTTGCTCCACCGAGGCGTCCTCGTCCGTGAACTCGACGGCGTAGTCGGTGACCGACTCCCGGATGGCCCGATCGATCAGGTTGTCGGCGAGTTGGTAGACCCGGGCCAGGGCGTTGGTGATGTCCTCCTCAGTGGCGACCACCAGATCGACCTCCGCGCCGGTGATCAGCCGCACATCGTCCACGGCGATGACGTTGAGGGGGTCGGCGATGGCCACGACCAGGCGTCCGTTGCGCCGGTCCAGCGCAATGCACTTGTGCCGCACCGCCAGGGCGTGGGGAACGAGTTTGGCGACCTCGGGGTTGATCTTCGCCTCGGCCAGCGACATGTAGGGGTACCCCCACTGGTGCGCCATCCCGCGGGCCAGGTCCTGGTCGGAAATGGCTCCCATGTCGCGGAGGATCTGACCGATGCGCACTCCGGTGCGGGCCTGGATCTCCAGGGCCTCGCTCAACTGCTGCTGCGTGATGATGCCGAGCTGCAGGAGCACCTGTCCGAGGGTCTCGGTCTTTCCGCCCAGCCGCGTGCGGGGCGCCAGCGCGGGAGCCCGCGGCGGCTCGGCCGCGGGGGGCGCAGGGGCCGGGGGCACAGGGGCCGGGGGCATGGGTGCCGGAGGCGCAGCCCCGGGGCGCTCGGGCTTCGGGGGCGGCGGGGCGGCGCGCGGCGCCGCGGCATCGCCGAGTTTCGCCTGCACCGCAGGGTCGTTGGGGGAGACCGCCGCGGCCTGCTGGTAGGCGCGGAGCACGTGGTCGGTCTGCCCGCGCGCCAGGTGTTTGTCGGCGGCGGTGAGGAAGGCCGCCGCGGCGTCGTCGCGGGCCCCCAGCATCCGGAAGACCTCGGCCAGGTCCCAGTAGACCCAGGGTTCGTCGGGATCCAGGTCGACCAGTGCCAGGTACGCGTCGCGCGCCTGCAGCCACTGCCCGGCCCGCGCCCACGCCCGCGCCCGTGCGTGCGCGACGGCCCGCTCCAGCGTGCGGCTCTCCCCGGCCAGGCCGGCTTCGCGCTTGAGCGTCTGCAGCGTGCTCTCGTCCATGCGTCCCTCGCGTGCGCCCGCCACAAAAAGACAACGGCGGCCCGTCGAGGCCGCAGACCCGAACCGTCTCCGGCAGCCCGGCCGACCGGCCCGCCCATCGCGGGCCGGTCCCGTGGCTTTGCGCCCCCGAATCGCTCCGGGTTTGCCCCTTCGGGACTAATCCCTCAATCTTCTGGGCATATTCTCACTTGCCCACCGACGAGTGCTTTCAGACTAGCACCCGAGCCGGTCTGGAGCAAGCCAGCCTCAACGTAGGTTCGGAGGAGGTCGTATGGAACTCCACCAGGTCGAGACGAGGGTGCTGTCCGGGCTCATCCGCGACCGCCATCTGGTCACGATGGCCCTCAGCGAAGGCTTTCACGTGGACCTGCTGCCCTCGCCGCAGGCCCGGCGGCTGGCGAAGGTCGTAGTCGAACTCCACGCGATGCCCGCCGGCGCCATCGACGAAGCGACCCTGCGCGCCGTCCTGACCGAGCGCGGGATGCTGAGCCCGGAGCTCGACCGCTATCTCGCCTTGGTGCTCAAGACCGCGCCGCCGAACGCCGGCGACCTGATGGGGCTCGTCGAGCACCTCAAGGTCGCGGAGAGCCGCGAGTTGCTGGCGCGGCTCCACGAGACCATCGGCGGGTACCTCTACCGGCACGACCGGGAGCAGGACGACATCGTGCAGTTCACCACCGAGGCCATCCACCAGTTGCTGGAGATCCAGCGGCGCCGCGTCCGCCGCCAGGTGGCGCCGATCGCCGAGGCGTTCCCGCACCTGCTGGCGCCGCGCCCGTCCCTGGGCGCCGGCGGGATCCTGGGGTACTCCATCAGCCCCTTCGACCGGCTCAACGCGCTGCTCTCGGGGCTCCGGCGCGGCTTCTACTACGGGCTGGCCGGCGCGCCGCGCCGCGGCAAGACCAACCTCACCCTCGACCTCGCCGTGAACGTGGCGACCAACCACAAGATCCCGGTGCTGTACTACACGTGGGAGCAGACGCGCCGCGTGCTGGCCGCCCGCCTGATCGCCAAGGAGACCGGCATCAACCCCACGACGATCCTGGCCGGCGTCTCGCCCAACGGCGAGCCGGTGGGCGAGAGGCTGGCGGCGGCGCGGGAACGCCTGGCCCGGTACGGACCCTACCTGCACCTGGTCGAGGCCGGGCGGCGGGAGACCCTCGACCGCATCCGCGCCCACGCCCACAACCTCATGCAGGAGTTCCAGACCCAGGAGGTCGTCATCTTTTTCGACTACCTCCAGAAGATCCCGCTGTCGGACCACATCGAGGACTGGAAGGCCCGCACCGACCGCATCTCGACCGCGCTGGCCGAACTGAGCCTGGAGCTCAACTGCCCCGTCTTCGCCATCTCGCCCCTCGATAAGGAAGGGTGCCGGCTGGACGAGCGGCCGGCAGAGGAGGCCGAGATCTTCAACCCGTTCAACCGCCCGACGATGCACCACAGCATGGGCTCGGGCGACCTGGAGTACGACCTGGACGTTGCCATGGTCCTGGCCAAGGACTGGAAGGCCACCCACGACCTCCACCAGCTCATCGAGACTCGCGCCAAGGCCGAGGGGTTCGACCCGGCTGTCCTGCCGACGGTGGACATCGTCAACCTGTTCGTGGACAAGAACCGGGACGCGCCGGAGTCGGCCTCCAACATCGTCCAGTTCGCCTTCTTCGTCACCCTCAACAAGTTCGTGGAGCTGGACTACAAGCTGGAGCAGGAGTACCGCCCGGACTTCCACGGGTTCTCCAAGCTGCAGGATATTTACACCTATCTACGCGAACACGGGTACGGACCCCAGCGGGACCTGGTCGGGACGCCCCGGCCCGGAGGCAGTGGAGGGGGCAGCCGATGATTGTCGACAGGCGGGCGCCGATCTATCCTATAAGAACGGTGGCGCAACTCACCGGCGTGAACCCGCGGCGGATCCGGGCCTGGGAAGACCAGTACCACCTCATCAATCCGGCGCGGACCGGCGGAGGTCACCGGCTCTACAGCGAAGAGGACGTGGAGCGCATCCGCTGGGTCAAGGCGATGGTGGACCGGGGCATGAGCCTCAAGGGCATCCAGCGGCTCTTGGAGACCTCCCGGTCGGTGGAACTGGCGGTGGAGGGCCGAGGAGCGAGCCGATGAAGGTCGAGATGGATCGGGAGGCGGTCATCATCTTCACGCCGCACCACCGCATCGAGGGGGACCTGCACCTGCCCTCGACGACCCGGCTGTCGGACCGGATGAACCAGGCCAAGGACTTCCTGCCGATCACCTCCGCGCGGGTGTACGCGCTGGACGGACGGCTCCTCTACAGCGCCGGGGCGGTCATGGTGCACAAGGCCCATGTCGTGATGTTGATGGAGCGCCATGAGACAACCTAGGATGGTGGCATCCCGGCGGCGGGTCCGCCTGGGCGAACTGCTGGTCGAGGCGGGCCTGATCACCAGGGCCCAGCTCGACCAGGCCCTGCAGACGCAGGCCGCCACGGGCGATCGCCTCGGCAAGGTGCTGGTGGGCATGGGCCTGGCCTCGCAGGACGCCATCGCCAAGGCCATCGCCAGCCAGTTGGGGATCGAGTACGTCAACGCGCAGACCGTGACGATTCCCGACGAGGTGCTGACCCTCCTCCCCGAGCCGATGATCCGGCGCTACCAGGTCCTCCCGCTCCGCCTGGAGGAGGACGCGCTGGTGCTGGGGATGGTGGACCCCCTCGATGTAGTGGCCATTGACGACATCCGGCGCTTCGTCGAGCGCGAGATCGTCCCCGCGGCCATCACCTCGGACGGGTTCCAGTATGCCGTCAGCAGGTATCCGGCCCTCGAGGGGACCCTGGACCAGGTGATCCAGGAGATCCGGCCTGCCGACGTCGGGGAGGAAGAGCCGGGGGTCGACCGGCTGCGCGAGATCGTAGACGACGCGCCGGTCGTCCGCCTGGTCAACCTGATGCTGCTCCAGGCCGTCCGGCAGGGCGCCAGCGACATCCACGTGGAGCCCCAGGAGAACCGGCTGCGCATCCGCTACCGCATTGACGGCACCCTCTACGAGGTGATGACGGCGCCCAAGCACGTCCAGGCCGCGACCACTAGCCGCATCAAGATCATGGCCAATATGAACATCGCCGAGCGCCGCGTGCCCCAGGATGGCCGCATCGAACTGCGGGTGGACCAGCGGGAGATCGACCTGCGCGTGTCCACGGTCCCGACGGTCTTCGGCGAGAAGGTCGTCATGCGCATCCTGGACAAGCGCTCGGCGCTGGTGGGAATCGACAGGCTGGGCCTGCTGACCAGCGACCTGCCGCGGTTCGAGTCGCTAATCGCCAAGCCCTACGGCATCATCCTCATCACCGGCCCGACCGGGAGCGGCAAGACCACCAGCCTGTATGCCATCCTCAACCGCCTGAACAAGCCTGAGGTGAACATCATCACCATCGAGGACCCGGTCGAGTACCAGTTGAACGGGATCAGCCAGGTCCAGATCAACCCCAAGGCCGGGCTCACCTTTGCCAACGGCCTGCGGTCGTTCCTGCGCCAGGACCCGGACATCATCATGGTGGGCGAAATCCGCGACGAGGAGACCGCGCGCATCGCGATCCACGCGGCGCTGACCGGGCACCTGGTGCTCTCGACGCTGCACACCAACGACGCCCCCGGGGCGGTCACGCGGCTGGTGGACATGGGCGTGGAGCCGTTCTTGGTCTCCTCCTCGGTGATCGGCGTGGTGGCGCAGCGGCTGGTCCGCATGCTCTGCACCCGATGCCGCGAACCCTACACGCCGGAGCCGGAGGTCGTGGCCCGCTACGGGCTCGCGGCCCCGGGGGAGCCGCCGCCGGTGATCTACCGGCCGAAGGGCTGCGAGGCCTGCAACCAGATCGGCTACAAGGGGCGCATCGGTCTGTTCGAGATCATGCTGGTGGACGACGAGATCCGCACCCTGGTGGTCAAAAACGCCTCGGCCGACGTGCTCAAACGGGCGGCGATCACCTCGGGCATGCGGACCCTGCAGCAGGACGGCGTGGCGAAGGTCGTGGCGGGGGTCACCTCCCTGGAGGAGATGCTCCGGGTGGTCTTCGTCGAGTAACGTTGGGGGGATGGGGATGCACATCGAGGATCTGCTCCGTGAGGTCGTGACCGCCCAGGCCTCGGACCTCCACCTGACCAGCGGCATCAAGCCCACGATGCGGCTGTGGGGGAGACTGGTGCCCATGGACCACTACGAGGTGCTGACGGCCGAGGACACCTTCCAGCTCGGGTACAGCATGCTCAACACCTTCCAGAAGCAGAAGTTCGAGAAGTTCTGGGAACTGGACCTGTCCTACGGCGTGCCGGGGCTGGGGCGATTCCGCGTCAACATGTACCGACAGCGGGGGGCGGTGGGGATCGCTATCCGCGTCATCCCCATGACCATCCCGTCCGTCGAGGCCCTCAACCTCCCCCCGATCCTGAAGGAGCTCACGCGGAAGCCCCGCGGCCTGATCCTCGTCACGGGCCCCACCGGCCACGGCAAGTCCACGTCGCTGGCCGCGATGATCGACTTCATCAACTCCGAGCGCAGCGCCCACATCGTGACCGTGGAAGACCCCATCGAGTACCTGCACCAGCACAAGAAGAGCATCGTCAACCAGCGGGAGTTGGGATTCGACACGCAGTCGTTCCCCAACGCGCTCCGGGCGGTGCTGCGGGAGGACCCCAACGTGGTGCTGATCGGTGAGATGCGCGACCTGGAGACGATCTCGGCCGCGCTGACCATCGCCGAGACCGGGCACCTGGTGTTCGCCACCCTGCACACGGCCAACGCCGCCCAGTCCATCGACCGCATCATCGACGTCTTCCCGCCCTACCAGCAGCAGCAGATTCGCATCCAGCTCTCCATGGTCATCGAGGCGGTCATCTCGCAGCAGTTGCTGCCGAATGCCCGCTACCGCGGGCGGTCGGAGAACCGCACGGGCGCCAAGCCGCGCCTGGGCAGCGCGTCGGGCTCGGCCTGGCCCAGCATCGAGGAGATCGGTCGGGTGCCCGCGGTGGAGGTCATGCTGGCCACGCCGGCCATCCGCAACCTCATCCGGGAGGCCAAGACCCACCAGATCGAGACCGCGATCCAGACCGGGGCGAACCTGGGCATGCAGACCATGGACCAGTCGCTCCGCGACCTCTGTCTGCGCAAGCTCATCTCGGTGGACGACGCGCTGAGCCGGGCCATCCACCCCGAGGAACTCCGGAAGATGATCCGCGAGTCCGGCGGGGAGGTCGAGCCGGTGGCCCGGACCGCGAGGGGGTAGGACGCCGCCATGGCCGTCTTCCGGTACAGTGCCAAGGACAACACCGGGCGCCTGATCTCGGGCGTCATCGAGGCCGACAACGATGCCGTGGTCGTGGACCGGCTGCGCGACATGGGGTTCTTCATCACGAACCTCGAGCGGACGGTCGAGCGGACCGACGTCTTCCAGTACCTGCAGGGCCTGTTTGGGATCGGCCTCAAGGACCTGGCCATCTTCTCCCGTCAGTTCTCCACCATGGTGAACTCGGGCCTGTCGCTGGTGCGCACGCTCAACATCCTGGAGCAGCAAACGACGAACCGCCGCCTCAAGGAGATCATCGTCCAGATCCGGCTGGACGTGGAGGCCGGCCGGCCGCTGTCTGATGCCATGGCCAAGCACCCCAGGGCCTTCTCGTCGCTCTACGTGAACATGGTGAAGGCCGGCGAGACCGGCGGCGTGCTGGACGAGGTCCTGGACCGCGTCGCGACCTACCTGGAGAAGGAACAGGCGCTGCGCAGCAAGATCCGCTCAGCGATGGTGTACCCCGTCCTGCTCACCGTCGCGGCGCTCGGCGGGCTGTTCTTCATGACCATCGTGATCCTGCCGCAGTTCGAGAACCTGTTCCGGGAACTGGGCGGATCGGGGACCCTGCCGCTCCCGACCCAGATGGCCATCGCCGTCAGCGTGGCCATCCGCCGGTTCTGGTACATCGGCATGCTCGTCGCGGCCGTCCTCGGCTACGTCCTCCGTCGGTACCTGCAGACCCCGACGGGGCGCCTCCGGTACGACCGGTTCAAACTCAAGATGCCGGTGCTGGGCGAACTCAACCGCAAGATCGTTGTGGCGCGCTTCACCCGCACGCTGGGCACGCTGATTGCCAGCGGCGTGCCTATCATGCAGTCGCTGGAGGTCGTCGCCAAGGCCATCGACAACATGGTCATCGGCGGCGCCATCGACGCCGTGCGGGCCAGCATCCGCGAGGGGCAGTCGATTGCCATCCCGCTGCAGTTCTCCGGGGTCTTCCCGCCCATGGTCGTCCAGATGACCAAGGTGGGGGAGGAGACCGGCGCCCTGGAGCAGATGCTGGAGAAGGTCGCCGACTTCTACGACGTGGAGGTCGAGACCACCGTCGCCAGCCTGACCTCGATGCTGGAACCGATGCTGATCATCTTCATGGGGGTCGTCGTCGGCGCGATGGTCATCTCGCTGTACCTGCCGATCTTCCAGCTGGCCACGGGGGGGCGGTAGGCTTTGAGGCATCCCGGGGCCTCGCCATCCCGTCGGCTCTTCGCGTCGAGGCGGTCGACCGCCGCGGGCGACCTATCGCCCTGAAGAGGAGATGACGACCGCCCCCAACCGCGCGGCCGCTTCCCGCGGAGGGGTGAATCACGAACCCAAAGAGGACCGCTACACGGGGCCCCGGGCAGTTGCGGCGCCAGACGTTCTGCCTGCTTGAAGGCGGCTTCCACGTCGCGCCCGTAGATGCGGCTGCGGACCTCGCCGACCACCGCAATGGCCTCGCCGTCGCGCCGACCTTCTCCGTAGAGGTCCACCTCGATTTCCTGGCCGTCGAGCCGGAAGAAGCGGCGGTCGAGCGCCTCGACGCGGATGCCGAAGTGCTGGGCCAGGTAGGCCGGGGCGACCTCCCGCGCCAGGTCCTCGAGCGTGAACCCGAATAATTCCGTCCACCGGCCGACCGCCTGCGTGAGGGCGAGCAGTGCCTCCTCCTGGCGGCCGAGGCGCTCCTCCATGCGCGCCTGAGCGCTCACAAGGGCGGTGACGGCGTCCTCGGGCGGGCCAGGCGCTCCTCGGTGCGGAGCATGGCCTCCTCCAGGCGGGCCAGGCGCTCTTCCGTGCGCGCCTGGAACTCCCCCAGCCGCGCCATGCGCTCGTCGGCCCGCGCCTGCGCCTCGGCTACCCGGAGAAGCGCCGCTTCCAGACGGTCTCTGCGCGCCTCACGCGCCATCGGATCCGACCTCCTGCGCCCCGATCGTATGGATGTGCCAGGCCGCTGTCAATTGAGGCGGGCGGCTTGGCCTCCTCCCGCCCAGACCGTCCATCGGCTCCCCCGGAGACGGGTGTCGGGCCTCGGTCGGACGGCCAAGATTCCGTCGGCGTCTGGATTGGTGCTCTGGGCAGCCGATTCCGCAGGCCCGCCGCCCGCGCGATCCGCCTCGGGAACTCCGGCGGGAGGACACCCAGCTCGGCCATCTTGAGAAACGACTCGAAGAAGTCCTTCGGCGCGACGCCGCCGAGTTCCACCGCGATATGGTAGTTGACGTTCAGCATCCGGCCGATCATGCGCTCCAGCAGGCGCTACGTGGCCAAGTGGGAGTCCAGGAGGGACAGGTAG
>JAVKID010000078.1:0-3021 GCA_031459655.1 Candidatus Fervidifonticultor octavus
CGGCGCAGGAGGCCCATGATCTCGACCTGATGGCCGATGTCCAGGTGCGCGGTGGGCTCATCGAGCAGGAGCAGGCGGGGCGACTGCGCCAGGGCGCGGGCGATCAGCACCCGCTGGCGCTCGCCGCCGCTGAGCGTGTCGACGGCCCGGTCGGCCAGGGCCAGCGTCCCGGTCTGGGCCAGCGCCTCGTCGATGGCGCGCAGGTCGTCCGGCTGCGGTCGGGCCAGGCGGCCGAGGCGCGGTGCCCTCCCCCACCCCACGGCTTCCCGGACCGTCACGCCGGCCGGCGTCGCGGGGTGTTGTGGGAGGACCGCCATGATACGGGCCAGGTCGGAGGCGGGCGTCGTGTGCGGGGCCCGACCCTCCACCAGGACGGCGCCCGCCTGGGGACCCACGGCTCCGGCGATCGCGCGCAGCAGCGTCGTCTTCCCGGCGCCGTTGGGCCCGACGACCCCGAAGAGCCCGCCGGGCGGAACGACGAGCGAGACGCCGTCGAGGGCCGCGATCCCCCCCAGGCGGCAGACCAGGCCGGCGATCTCGACGCGCCCTTCGTGCCCCACGATGCGCCTACGGCCCGGCCTGGAGCAGACGGGCGACCAGGGCCAGGCCGTCCGCTACCCGCGGCCCGGGCCGGCTCACCAGCGAAGTCGGAAGTTCGTACACGCGGTCGGCGCGCACCGCGTCCATCGCGCGCCATCCGGGCCTGGTGCGGAGGCGCTCCTTGCCCGGGTACAGCATGAGGACCACCTGCGGGTTGCGAGCGAGCACCACCTCCGCGGGCACCTGGGCGTAGCCCTGCCGGTCGCCGAGGATGTTGATCCCCCCGGCCCGCCGGACCATGTCGTCGGCCAGCGTGCCTCTGCCGACCGCCAGGATCGGCTCGCTCCACGCCTCGATGTAGACGGTGCGGCGGGCGGCGGGGCGCACCTGTCGCGCGCGTCCCTCGAGCGCCTCCGCCAGCGCAGCGGCTCTGTCCAGGCGGCCGGTCGCGCGGCCCAGCAGCCTGATCTGGCTGATGGTCTCGTCCACGGAAGCGGCGTCGACGGCCAGGACGGGCAGACGCAGCGCCCGCAGCCGCGCGAGCTGGTCGTGCTGGAGGCTTGGCATCCCGATCACCAGGTCGGGCCGCAGGGCGATCACGCCCTCGACGCTGATGATGACGCCGCCGATCCGCGCCCTGGCGCGCACCTTGTCCGGAGGGTAGTCATCGGCGTCGCTGACGCCCACGACCTCCCGGTCGAGCCCGAGGGCGAAGAGGATCTCGGTCACACTGGGGGCCAGCGAGACGATGCGCCGGGGCGCGGTTGGAATCACCACGGCCGTGCCGGTGGCGTCACGGATGGTCACCGGGAACCCGTCAGCGGGCGCGCCGCCGATCAGCGCCAGCGAGGCGGCCAGCCACCCGGCGAGCCGCCGGGCCGGACGGGTCACCACCTCATCGGGCCGGCGGCCGTCGCGCGACGATGCGGCCGAGCAGCCACGACCGGCCCCCCTCCCGGAAGCGCCCCTCCTCCAGTTCCATGATCTCCCAGCCGCGGAACCGCCGGCGCAGTTCGCCCCGGCGCAGGCGGTGCCGCGGGGTCCCGGACCCGTCGTCGGGATCGGAGGACTCCAGGTGGGTCTCCACGATCAGGACGCCTCCGGGCTTCACCGCCGCCTGGAGCGCCGGGAAGAGGCGGCGCTTGAGGAAGAAGGCATTCACGACCACATCATAGCGGGTCCTGGGCAACGGATAGACGTCGAGGTCGGCCTCGATCCACCGCACGCGCACACCGGCGCGCCGGGCCCGGCGGGCCGCCTCGCGCAGACACGTGGGCGCGATGTCGATGGCGTCCACGCGGTAGCCAGCCTTGGCCAGGAAGATGGCGTTGCGGCCGAAGCCGGTGGCGACGTCGAGGGCGCGGCCGCGGGGCAGCCGGGACAGCCAGCGCCGGAGCAGACTCGACGGCGGGCCGTCGTGCGGCCGATCCCCGGCCTGGTACCGGGCTTCCCACTTCGCGCGCTCGGCCTTCACGGTGTCCCTGCCAGGCGGCAGCGCCCCGGCGGTTACCGGTCTACGGACCGGGCCGCCACCAGCACGGACCGCGCTACCACGTCCCGACCCTCCAGGAACCGGACCTCGCCCACAGGCGCGCCCGCCGCGATCGGCAGGCGCAGGTCGCCCCGCAGCGTCACCCGGGGAGACACCACGGCGCCCCGCCGCACCACCGCGACGACCTCAGCGGGGACGACGGCGGGCAGACGCTCCCTGCGCGGTCCGACAACGATGGTGGCCAGGGCCTGTCCCCGGCTGGCGACCCGGGTGGGCGCGAAGGTCGCAAACCCGTAGTCCAGGAGGTGGGCCGCGTCGCGGTACATGTCGCGGCTGCGCAGCACCACGGCCAGCAACTGCCATCCCTCCCGCGTCGCCGAGGCCACCAGGGTCTGCCCGGCGGCCGCGGTCCAGCCGGTCTTGACGCCGTCGGCCCCGGGATAGCGCTCGAGCAGCCGGTTGGTGTTCACCAACACCTGCGGCGGCCGGTCGGCTCGCTCCAGGGTGAAAGCCGGCATTCGGACCGTCGCGGCCAGCGCCGGATGGCGCAGGGCATGCCGGGTGATCACCGCCAGATCGTACGCCGTGCTGACGTGCGCCGGATCGTGCAACCCGTGGGGGTTGGTGAAGTGGCTCCGCCGGGCGCCGAGTTGCCTGGCCCTGGCGTTCATCAAGGCGACGAAGGCGTCCACGCTGCCCGTGACCCCCTCGGCCAGGGCGAGCGCGGCGTCGTTGGCCGAGCCCACGAGCATCGCCACCAGCAGCTCGCGCACGGTCCAGCGCTCTCCCGCCTGGAGCCCCACCGTGGCACCGGTCCGCATCCCGGCAGGGATGCCGCCGACCGTCAGTGCCCGGTCCAGGGGCAACCGCTCTAGGACCAGGGTCGCCGTCAGGATCTTCGTCGTGGACGCCGGCGGCAGCGGCCGGTGCATGTCGCGATCGTACAGGATGCGTCCGGTGCGGACATCTACCAGCACGGCCGCCGCCGC
>JAVKID010000078.1:3033-14297 GCA_031459655.1 Candidatus Fervidifonticultor octavus
GGGCGGCGGCGGGGCGGACCGAACCCAGCGCCCCCGGCGCGAGGGCGAGCAGCGCTGCGAGCCCCACCGGTGCGGCCAGCGCCCGAATCGTCATCGCCGTACGTCGAGCAGGGCCCCCACGCCCCGGTCGCCCATCGGTGGCAGGTCGGAGAGGTCGCGCAGCCCGAAGTACCGGAGGAACAGGTCTGTGGTGCCGAAGAGCACCGGTCGGCCCAGGGAGGGGCGTCGGCCCACCTCCCGGATCAACTGCCGCTCCAGCAGCCGTTCGATGTGCCAGTCGCTGCGGACGCCCCTGATCTGCTCGATCTCGCCCCGCGTGACGGGCTGTCGGTACGCGATCACCGCCAGGGTCTCCAGCGCGCCCCGTGTGAGCCGCTCGCCGTGTTCCTTCTGGAGGAAGCGGCGGACGCAGTCGGCATGCTCGGGCCGCGTCGCGAGTTGATAGCCACCGGCTACCGCCTGGAGCATCAGGCCGCCGTCAGCCAGGCGCCGACGGAGGTGTTCGAGGGCCTCGCGCACGGCGGGGACCGGTGCGCCCAGGGCCTCGGCCAGGCGTTCTGGAGGGATCGGACGGTCGGCCACAAACAGCAGGCACTCAACGGCTGCCGCCAGGGCCGACGCCTGCCCGTCGTCTTCGGCCGGCGGGACGGCCGGGGAGGGGTGGATCTCCATGGGCTGTTCCTGGTCCATGGCTCTGCTGTCGGTGTGCGACGCGACTCGTGTCGCCAATGGTCCTGAGTTATCCCGCGATGTCTCCTGCGGCCGTCATGACCCGGATCGGCGCCAGCGGAGACGCCTGCTGCACCCGCACCAGGCGCTCCTTGATCAACTCCAGCAGGGCCAGGAACGTCACCACCACGAAGACGGTGGTCACGCGCCCGGGGAACAGCGCCGCGAACTCGATCCCGCCGGGCGACCGCCTGACGGTGGCCAGGATGGCGGCCATGCGGTCGGCGACCCGGACCGGCTCGTCGGCCACCTCGGCGAAGCGTTCCTCGCGGGCACGGGTCAGCACCGACTGGAAGGCCTGGAAGAGGTCGGCGACCGTGAGGCCCTCCAGCAGCAGGTCGGCCGGGTCGGCTTGCGGGTCGCGCACGAAGATCCGCTGTTGGATCTCCTCCAGCGCTTTGAGCGCGTCGGCCGCCTCTTTGAAGGCGCGGTACTCGCCGAGTTTCTCCTCCAGGCGCTCGGCCAGGTCGCTGGCTCCGGTCTCGGGCAGCGGCTCAGCCGGGGGAGGTTTCGGCAACAGGAGTTTGGCCTTCATCTCCACCAGCGCCGCCAGCATCCACAGCGCTTCTGTGGCCTCGTTCAGGTCGAGGGCGCGCTTGGTCCGATCGAGGAACTCCGCGGTCAGGTCCGCGAGCGAAATCGCCGTGAGGTCGATCTTCCCCTGGTGGGCCAGCGTGACCAGGAGGTCCAGTGGGCCCTCGAAGCCCGGCACCTTCACAGTGTACCCGGCCGACAGGCCCCTGAGCGCGGACCGGCGCGGCTCCCGGTCCACTAGATCGCCCCCGGTCCGGCCGCCAGGCGGATCAACCAGGAGATCGGCGGACCGAGGATGGACCAGAAGATCCGACCGGGCAGCATGATCAACAGCAGGAGGAGGAGAGGCCCGTAGGCCGCCAGCCGACTGTAGGTCAGCGCCTGGTCGGGCGGGAGCAGCGCCGAGAGGATCCGTGATCCGTCCAGCGGCGGCACCGGCAGCAGGTTGAACACCGCCAGCAGGACGTTGAAGTAGATCAGGACGAGGCCCAGGCCTCCCATCGGCGTAGAGCGGTCCATCAGCCCCGTCTGGATCAGCGCCCCGGCGAGGAAGGCCAGGGTGACGTTGGACAGGGGTCCGGCGGCGGCGACGGCCAGCATGCCGCCGCGCACGTTCGGGAAGTACTGAGGGTTCACCTGGACGGGCTTCGCCCACCCGAAGCCGGCCACGAGCAGCAGGAGGGTGCCGAGCAGATCGAGGTGGACGATCGGGTTCAGCGTCAGCCGGCCCTGGAGGCGCGGCGTGGGATCACCGAGACGATCGGCCATCCAGGCGTGCGCGTACTCGTGAACCGTCAGCGCGACCAGGATCGCCGGGACGGACAAAAGCAGGCCGGAGGGGTCCCTGCCGAAGATCATCGGCCGCGCGCCGGCCCGCTGACCGGATGGGTCAGCGGACGGTCGTGTCGGACCAGGTCGGCCGAGGTCTCGCGCTCGACCGCAATCTGGGCGGCGCCGTCGCGCGCGAAGACCACCGCCGGCCGCGGATACCGGTTGTAGTTGCCCGCCATCGCATACGTGTAGGCGCCGGTGGCGAACACCGCCAGCAGGTCGCCCGCGCGGACCTCGGGCAGGTCGGCATCCCAGATGAGGACGTCACCGGACTCGCAGCACCGACCGGCCACCGTGACCCGGTGGGTGGGCGGGGCGTCGGCGCGCGTGGCCACGACCGCCGAGTACCGGGCGCCGTAGAGGACCGGCCGGGGATTCTCGTACATGCCGCCGTCCACGGACACGTAGGTCCGCACGCCGGGGATCCGCTTGATCGCGCCCACCGTGTAGAGCGTCACCCCCGCGTCCCCCACGATCGAGCGCCCGGGCTCGATCAGCACGGCGGGCGTCGGCATGTCATAGCGGGCCAACAGGTCCCGCACCGCCTCCATCGTGGCCTTGACGTAGGCCTCCCGCGTCGGCGGCGTGTGCTCCGGCAGGTAGCGGATGCCCAGACCCCCGCCCAGGTTGAGTTCCTCCAGCACGAACCCGCCCGAGCGCATCTCGGCCGCGAACGACACCAGGGCGCGCGCGGCCATCACGAACGGCTCGAGGTCCAGAATCTGCGACCCGATGTGGCAGTGCAGGCCGCGCAGGCGCACCCCCCTCGAGGCCAGGGCGGCGCGGACGGCGTCCTCTGCGGAGGGGCCGGCCATCCCGAACCCGAACTTGGAGTCCACCCCGCCGGTCTGGATCGCCCTGTGGGTGTGCGGCTCGATCCCCGGGGTCAGGCGGAGCAGGATGTCGGCGCGGCGGCCGCGCTCGCGGGCCAGGCGGTCGAGGGTCGCCAATTCGTGTTCGTTGTCCACGACGAACCGGCCGACACCCACCTCCAGCCCGTAGGCGATCTCCTCGGGCGTCTTGTTGCTCCCGTGGAAGTACAGCGCCTCCGCCGGCACCCTGGCCTGCAGCGCCGTGTAGATCTCTCCCGCGCTCACCACGTCGATGCCGAGCCCTTCGTCGAAGGCCACCTGACACGTGGCAATCGTGCAGAGCGCCTTCGACGCGAAGAGCACCCGGCTCGGGCCCGGGGCGTACGCCCGCATGGCCTCCACGTAGGCGCGGCAGTTGGCGCGCATTCGCGCCTCGTCGATCACGTGCAGGGGGGTTCCGAACCTGGCGGCGAGGTCGGCCGCGGACACGCCGCCGATGATCAGGTGGCCGCGGGAGTCGACCTCAAATCCGTGGAGCCGCGCCAGATGCATCAAATCATCGCCAATCTAGCACGGGGCCCTGGGGGTGTCAACGCGCACCGTCAATCCCGTCACTCCCACCTGCGCCGATCGACGATCTTCCTCGCATCTGCTTCCAGAGCGCCGGCGGCCACGAGTTCGACATCGCACCGCAGCCGCAGTCCTTCCGTCAGGCTCTGGCGCAGGCGGTCGCGGAGGTCTGGCGGCACCGCCGCATCCGATCGGACCTCGACGCGCACGAGCATGTCGTCCTGGTGCCCGGTGCGCGAGACTACGACCTGGTAGCGTGCCGCCTCCGGGTGCCGGGCCACGATCCGGTCCACCTCGGCGGGATGCACGAACATCCCCCGCACCTTGACCGCCTCGCCCACGCGGCCGAGGATGCGGGCCAGGCGCGGGCCGGGACGCCCGCACGGGCAGGGGCCCTCGGCCATCACGGCCAGGTCGCCGGTCCCAAACCGCAGCAGCGGGTAGACCGGGTTAAGGGTCGTGACGACCACCTCCCCCGGGGCGCCGGCCTGGGCGGGCTCGCCGCTGTGCGGATCCACGAGCTCGACGATGTGCTCGTACCACACGTGCATGCCCGACCGCGCGACGCACTCGTAGGCGACCGATCCCAGATCCGCGGTGCCGTAGCCCTGGCTGATGCGGACCCCGTATCGCTCCTCCAGGCGGCCCCGCAGCGACTCCGGCAGCATCTCGGCGATGACGAACGCCACGCGCAGGCCGACCCGCGCGCCCGAGGCCGCCGCGGCCTCCAGCACCGTCGCCAGAAAACTCGGGGTCCCCACGTATCCCACCACCGGCAGGCTGGCCAGCACCTGCACCTGCGTCTCGGTCCCCCCGGGTCCCGAGGGGATGACCGGGCACCCCAAGGCCCGTAGCGCGCTGTCGAACATGTGGCCGGCCGGCGTGAGGTGGTAGGAGAGCGTGTTGAGCACCAGGTCGCCGGGCCGGAGCCCGGCGGCGAAGAGCGCCGGCGCAAAGCGCCAGTAGTCTTCCTGGCGGCCTTCGGGATCGAAGATCGGGCCCGGCGACCTGAACACCCGGCCCAGGTCCTGCAGGGGGACCCCCAGCCAGCCGCCAAACGGTGGCGTCTGGCGCTGGGCCTCGGGCAGGGAGTCTTTGCGGAGCACCGGCAGGCCGCCGACTTCGGCCAGGGTCAGGCCCTGCGGCCGCAGCCCGGCCCCGGCCAGCCGCTCCCGCAGCGCCGGGGCATGCGGGAGCGCGGCCAGGACCACCTCCCGCAGCCGGCGCTCCTGCCAGGACAGCCGCTTCGGCTCGCCCCACCGTTCGGCCGGGTGCCAGACCTCGTCCACGGCCCCCTCCGGGCGACGAGTTCCGCTCCAGGGTACGCAGGCCCCAGGAGCCTGTCAAGCACGGGACAGTCCAGGCAGGAGCCATGTCCATAGCGGGGAAAGGTAGTGTCGGGTGAATGCCCTAGGGTCCTGTAGGGTGAATTCCCGATGAGCCGGTTAGGCTATTCGCCCTAGGGGGTGCGCGTGGCGGAACCACCTGCGCCGGCTATCTCTGACGACGGACCGCTGCTGCGCGTGGCCGGCCTCCACATGGCGTTCGGCGGGGTCACGGCCCTCCGGGGGGTCGACCTGGACGTACGCCCCGGCGAGATTCTCTCGGTCATCGGCCCCAACGGCGCCGGGAAGACGGTCCTCCTCAACTGCATCAACGGGCTCTATCGCCCTCAGGCAGGGCAGATCTTCTTCAGGGGCCAGAACATCGTCGGGCTGCCGCCGCACCGGCGGGCGGCGCTAGGGATCTCCAGGACGTTCCAGAAGATCGAACTGTTTACCGGCATGACCGTGCTGGATAACATCCGGCTGGGCCGTCACCTCCACATGCGCTCCGGCCTGCTGGATGGGATGCTGTACGTGGGGGGTGCGGCCCGGGAGGAAGTGGAGCACCGCGCCTTCATCGAACGGGAGATCATCGACCTGTTGGAGATCCACCACGTCCGGGACGCCGTCGTTGGCATGCTGCCCTTCGGGATTCAGAAGCGGGTGGAACTCGCCCGGGCGTTGGCGCTGGCCCCCCGGCTCCTGCTGCTGGACGAGCCGATGGCCGGGCTGAACCTCGAGGAGACGGAGGACATGGCCCGCTTCATCCTCGAGATCAACGAGTCGGACCGGTGGAAGGTGACCTGCCTCCTGGTGGAGCACGACATGGGGGTCGTGATGGACATCTCGCACCGCGTGGTGGTCCTGAACTTCGGGAAGAAGATCGCCGAAGGCGCCCCGGCCGATGTCCAGACCGACCCCGAGGTGATCTCCGCCTACCTGGGCGAGACAGAGGGCGTCTATGCCACGCGCCGGTAGCCGCCCCCGCGACTCCCTGGAGATCACCCGGGACCTGACGCTTCCCAAGATGTTGGTTCGACGCGCCCACGCCTTCGGCGACCGCAAGGTCGCCATGCGCGAGAAGGAGTACGGGGTGTGGCGCGCCATCACCTGGGCCGACTACCTCGCGCGCGTGCGAGAACTGGCGCTGGGCTTCGTCACCCTGGGCCTCCGCCGGGGGGACAAGGTGGCGCTGGTCGGCCACAACCGGCCCGAAGGGCTGTGGGCTGAGATGGCGGCACTGGCGGTGGGCGCGGTCGCGGTCTGGATGTACCAGGACGCCCTGGCCGATGAGGTCCAGTACATTATCGCGCATTCCGACGCCCGGTTTGCGGTCGTGGAAGGCCAGGAGGAAGTCGACAAGATCCTGAGCATCCGCGCCCATACCCCTCTCTTGGAACGGATCTTCTGGGAAGACCCCAAGGGGATGCGGGGATACGACGATCCCATGCTGATGAGCCTGGCCGACCTCATGGCCCTGGGGGCCCGGGTGGCCGCGGACGATCCGGGGCGCTTCGACCGGGAGGTCGCGCAGGGACGGGGCGATGACATTGCCCTGCTCTTCTACACTTCGGGCACCACCGCGCAGCCCAAGGGCGCCCTCCTCTCCCACTACAACCTCCTCAAGATGGGGCAGCACATGATGGAAGTCGACCCGGCGGAACCGACGGACGATTTCGTCTCATTCCTGCCCTTTGCCTGGATCGGCGAGCAGATGATGTCGATCTCCTGCGGGCTGCTTGCAGGATTCGCCATCAATTTTCCCGAGGAGCCCGAGACCGTCCAGCAGAACATCCGGGAGATCGCGCCCCAGGTTCTCTTCTCCCCGCCTCGGGTCTACGAGCAGATGGTCCGAACGGTCCAGGTCCGCCACCTGGACGCGCCGTGGCTCAAGCGGCGGCTGTACGACTGGGCGATGGGGATCGGCTACCGCATCGCCGACCAGAAATTCGCGCGGCAGCCGGTGTCCTGGCCCCTGCGGGCTGCCGGCGCGGTCGCCGACCTGTTGGTGCTGCGGAAGCTGAGAGACCACCTGGGCCTGACGCGGGTCCGCGACGCCTACACCGGCGGAGCGGCCATGGGCCCGGACCACTTCCGCTTCTTCCATGCCATCGGCGTGAACCTCAAGCAGATCTACGGCCAGACCGAGATCTCCGGCATCTCGGTGCTGCACCGCGATGGAGATGTAAAGTTCGATACCGTCGGGCTCCCACTGCCGGAGACGGAGATCCGCATCGCACCCGACGGCGAGATCCTCTCCAGGGGGCCGTGCGTCTTCCAGGGCTACTACAAGATGCCCGAGGAGACCGCCAACACCTTGCGGGACGGGTGGCTCCACTCGGGCGATGTGGGGTTCATCGATCCCGACGGCCACCTCGTCGTCTTCGACCGTCGGAAGGATGTGATGACCCTGGCTGGCGGGACGCGCTTCGCCCCTCAGTACATCGAGACCCGCCTGAAGTTCAGCCCGTACATCAAGGACGCCTGGGTCATCGGCGATCGTCGACGGTACGTCACCGCGGTCATCTGCATCGACGGCACGGTCGTCGGGAAGTGGGCTGAAGACCGCCATCTGGCCTATATCAGCTACCAGGACCTCTCCCAGAAGCCCGAGGTCAGAAGCCTGATCCGGGAGGCCGTTGAACGGGTGAACCGGGGCCTGCCGGCCGAGGCCCAGATCCGCCGGTTCGTCAACCTGCACAAGGAGTTCGACGCCGACGACGACGAACTCACGCGCACGCGCAAGCTGCGCCGGGCATTCCTGGAAGAGCGATACGCTGACATCGCCGCCGGCCTCTACGGGGAGGCCCCCGTCATCCACTTGGTGACCACCATCACCTACGAGGACGGCCGGACGTCGGAGAGCCGGATCGACCTGCACGTGGTCGAGGTCGAGGCGGTCCCGGCGCCGGCCGTGGCCGTATCAGGCGTGGGATCCTGATGGAGACCTTCCTCCAACTGGTCCTGACCGGGGTGATGGTGGGATCCATCTACGCGCTGGTCGCGCTGGGGTGGACCCTCATCTACAAGTGCTCCGGGGTCCTCAACCTGGCCATGGGAGAACTCACGCTGGTCGGCGCCTACCTGTGCCTCCAGTTCTACCTGTGGGGAATCCCCTTCCCCCTGGCCCTGATCGGGACACTGGCGGTCGGGTTTGTCCTGGGACTGCTGATCGAGCGCACGGTGCTGCGTCCGATGATCGGCCAACCCGTGCTCTCCATCATCATGATCACCGCGGGACTCGCATTCTTCTTCCGGGCGCTGGTGGGGTTCATCTGGGGCACCGACACCCGGGTCTTCGAGCCGAGGGTGTTTCCCATCGAGCCGATCCGGCTGGGTCCCATCGTGCTGGGACAGGTCTTCGTGTGGAGCTTCGCGGCCGCCATTCTCCTGCTGGTGGTCTTCGTGGCGTTCTTCCAGTACTCGCGCTGGGGCCTGATGATGCAGGCCACCGCCGACGATGAGATGGCTGCCTTGTCGGTGGGCGTCAGCGCCCGGCGCGTGTACGCCCTGGCGTGGGCCCTGGCCTTCATGGCTGCCGGAGTCGGCGGCACGCTGCTCGGCAACATCAACGGTCTGAACATTTCCGTGGGCTTCCTGGGCATCCTGGTGTTGCCGGCGGTCGTCCTGGGCGGTCTGAACTCCATTCCCGGCGCGATCGTGGGGGGGATCACCATCGGCGTCCTCCAGAACCTCTCCGGCGGGTACCTGGACCGCCTCGTCCCCGGCGGGGTGAAGGACATCGCCCCGTTCGTGTTCATGGTGGTCGTGTTGCTGTTCCGGCCCTACGGCCTGTGGGGCTGGGAGAAGATCGAGCGGGTGTAGGATGCGGCTGTTGCCCAGCGGCACCTATCACGAAACCTACTGGACCGACCACGCCCTGTGGCAGTGGCGCACCGGGTTCGTGACCTTCGCCCTGGCTGCCGGTCTCGTCCTCCTCCTCTATGTCCTGCCCTGGCGCGGGAGCGGGTACCTGCTGGGGGTCGCCAACGTGGTGGGCTACACCGTCCTCTCGGCTTTGGGGGTCCAGCTCCTCATCGGGTACTGCGGCCAGGTGACCCTGGGGCACGCCGCGTTCATCGCCGTGGGGGCCTATGGGACGGGGATCGGTATCCTGCACTACGGACTCCCGTATCCGGTCGCCCTCCTGATCGGCGCCCTGCTGGCTGGACTCTGGAGCGTCCTGTTCGGGCTCCCGTCGGCCCGCACCAAAGGCTTCTACCTCATCATGACCACCATGGCCGCCCAGTTCGTCACCGTGGACTTCATCATCGCCCAGTACGTCAGCAAAATCGGCGGTCGAGGGGTCGCCTTCTCGCTACCGCCCGGCACCATTCGGATGGGCCCCGCGGTGATCGACTCGGAGCGGGAGGTCTACTACCTCATGCTGGCCCTCGTGACCCTGTGCACCGTGGCGCTGGTGAACCTGTTCCGCACGCGGGTGGGCCGCGCCTGGATCGCCATCAGGGACAACGACATCGCCGCGGAGGCGCTGGGGGTGAACATCTTCACCTACAAACTGCTGGCCTTCTTCACCGCTGGCGTCCTGGGGGGTCTGGCCGGGGGCTTCTGGGTCAGCGCCACCTACGGCCTGACGCCTGAGGACTACACCCTCGCCTGGTCGTTGTGGCTCGTCGGGGTCATCCTCATCGGGGGGGTCGGGAGCCTCCATGGGGTCTTTTTCGGGGCCCTCTTCCTGACCGGCGTCCTCGAAGTGCTCAAGGCGGGGGTGTTCCGCGTCGCGGACGTCTACCCCATGCTGGCGGACCGGTTTCTGTTCATTAAGGAGATGACCTTCGGCCTGGCCATCATCGGCTTCCTGTTGTATGAGCCACGGGGCCTGGCCTACCGGTGGCACCAGATCAAGAACTACTTCAAGCTCTGGCCGTTTGGATACTGAATATCCCGGGCCGCCTACCCCGCCCGGGATCGGCAGAACAGACAGGAGGTGCGTGGATGAGCAGGATCGGGATGCGGATGGTGACAGTGCTCCTTCTCTGTGGGCTGGCGGCGCCGCTGGGCGCCAGCGCGCAGGGGCAGATGATCACGTTGGGGTCTCTCAACGACACCACAGGCCCGACGTCAGATGTGGGGCGCGAGGTGGCCCTGGGCATTCGCGAGGCGATCCAGTACGTGAATGACACCGGCGCGGTCAACGGCAAGCCGATCCGGCTCAGGCAGTACGACTACGGGTACCGAATTCCCGAAGCGCTGACCACCTACAAGCGGTTCCGCGACTTCGACAAGGCGGTAGCCGTCCTTGGCTGGGGAACCGGCGACACCGAAGCCCTGGCGCCCACGGTGGCCAAGGACCAGCTGCCGTATCTCTCGAGTTCGTGGTCCAACTTCCTGACCGACCCCAAGAAGACGCCGTTCAACTTCATCTACGGCCCCGACTACTCCAACTACGCGCGGGCCGGGCTCCAGGCCTGGTTTGACGAGGTCTGGATGAAGGACCCCCGGTACACCGCCGATCGCGGCCGCGGCGTCAGGCCCCGGCTCGTGGCCTTCTTCGCGTTTCCCGTGCCCTACGCCAGCGCGCCGATCCGGGCCCTGAAGGACCAGGCCGCCATCCTGGGCTTCGAGGTCGGCCCGGACCAGGACATCCCGCTGACCGCCCTGGACGTCAAGAGCCAAGTGCTGGCGGCCAAAGAGTTTCGGCCGCATGTGGTCTGGCACGGCAATATCCCCATGTCCGTCTCCACCGCGCTGAGGGATGCCCACGCCCTCGACCTGGGCGCCGACCACATCATCAACTCCTGGGGGTGCGACGAGAACCTCATCCGCATCGCGGGCCCGGCGTCAGAGCGCGCCATCTGTAACATTCCCTTTGTCATCTGGGGTGAAGCGTCGCCGCTGACGCCCAAGATCATGGAGTACGCCGCCAAGGTCAACCCGGGGCTCCCGGCGGCGCGCCGGTCCGTCCGCACCGTGCACGCCTGGCAGCAGACCCTCATGATGGTGGAAGCGCTGAAGCGGGCCGACCAGGCCGGTAAGCTGAACGGGCCCGGGATCCGCGAGGCCTTCTACACCTTCAAGGACTGGACGGTGGGCCTGGCGCCGCCGTTCACCATCACGCCCGACGATCACCGGCCGACCTCGGTGTTCCCGATCCGGATCATCAGGGGAGGGAAACTGGAGCCCCTGACCCGGATCGACTTGAGGGCCAAGTACCCGGACCGGTGGCCGCGGTGGATCGGGAATTGAGAGCGGCCTGTGGGTGACCGGTTGGGTCGTGCGAGGATGCTGCGGCTCAACAACGTGGAGGTCCGGTACCACGAGGTGATCCTGGCCCTCAAGGGCATCTCCCTCGAGGTGCCGGCGGGAGGGATCGTGGCGCTGCTGGGCGCCAACGGCGCCGGCAAGAGTACGACCCTCAAGGCGATCTCCGGCCTGTTGCGCCACGAGAATGGCGCGATCACCGAAGGCGCCATCGAGTTCGCCGGAGAGCGCATCGACCGCC
>JAVKID010000079.1:0-12884 GCA_031459655.1 Candidatus Fervidifonticultor octavus
GGTGGATCCTGTGACGATCACCTTGTTCACCTCCTCGCCCGGCGGCCTGACCGTGCCCGGGGTGGACTGCCGCTACTGCGGGGCGGCCCAGCAGTTATTGGAAGAGGTCGCGGCGTTGGATCCTCGCCTCACCCTGGTGGTCCGCAGCATGGTCACCGAGCCCGATGCCGCGCGAGCCGCCGATGTGGAGAGGATCCCCGCGATCCTGGTCGGCCGCAACGGGGACGCCCGCATTCGGTACTATGGGATTCCGGCCGGCTTTGAGTTCGGTGTGTTGGTCGATGGCCTGGTCGCTGCGTCCCGTACAGATGGCGGCCTGAGCCCGCAGACGCGACAGGCCCTGGGGGCCCTGGCGAAGGATGTGCACCTGCAGGTCTTTGTGACCCCCACCTGCCCCTACTGCCCCCGGGCGGCGCACCTGGCCTATGCGATGGCCGCGGCGTCCCCGCGGGTGCGGGCGGACGTCGTGGAGGCGAACGAGTTCCCCGCGCTGGCCGAACGCTATGAAGTCTACGGTGTACCGAAGGTCGTGATCAATGACGTGGTGAGCTTCGAGGGCGCCGTACCCGAGCCTGCGTTCCTGTCCTACGTGCTCCAGGCCGTAGGGCCCGACCCGGATGGGGGGTACGTGGAGCATCCCACCCACCCGCGAGTCGAGCCACCCGAGTAGGATCCGGACCAGGGAGGAACCCCCCGATGTCGTCTGCGGTGCAGGTCAGCGATGATGTCCTTGGGTCGGTCCAGGCGCGGTTGCGGCGCATCGAAGGCCAGGTCAAAGGGCTGCAGCGAATGCTGGCGGAGGGCCGGGACTGCGCCGAGGTAATCCAGCAGACGGCCGCGGTCCGATCGGCCCTCGACGGCGTGGCACTGGAGTTGCTGAGGGCGGGACTGGAGCAGTGCGTGCGAGATGAAGTCAGAGGCAAGTCCCGCGACCGCCGCGCGCTGGACAGGCTCCAGCGGGCATTCCTGACGCTGCGGTAACCTCTCCTCATTTGGCGCCTTCAGCCTCTCCCGTGAAGGAACGCAACACCGGTTGGGCTCGGCCAGAAAGAGGTGGCCGAGAATTGCAGGGTGTCCGGCGGGGTCCGACAGCCCTCCTCAGGAGGCGAGGTGGCATCGCGCTCCCATGAGGGAGAGCTCGCGGCCCCTAGACGCCAGCCTCCACGCTCTCCACGCCCACTTTAGGAACGAGAGCCTCGACCGTGGTCCTCTCCACCGTGCCGGGAAGGAGGGTGGCCACGTCCGCGGCCGCGGCTGCCGTCCCCAGTCGGGCCGCGTCCACCAGCGACAGCCCCCGCGTGAATCCGACCGCCATGCCGGCCGTAAAGCCGTCGCCGGCCCCGATGGCGTTCGCGCGCTGGACGCGAGGGGGCCGGAGCAGCCAGGAACCATCTCGTGTGACGAGTGTCGCACCCTGTGCGCCGAGCGTCACCGCTATCCATCCTGTGCCCCAGGCGAGAAGGGCTCGCGAGGCCTCGGCGACGTCGGCCACGGTGGGAAGGGCTCTGCCCAGGATGCCTTCCAGTTCGCGCCTGTTGCACTTGACGCCCGTGGGGCCTGCCTCAGCCCCTCGCCGCAGGGCTTCGCCGCTCGTATCCAGGATCGTCGGTCGCGGCGCGGCTTCCTGGATCACGGCCGCATAGAAGTCCGGCGGCATGCCCGGCAGGAGGCTCCCTGTCAGGACGACGACGTGGCTCCGCTTGAGATGACGGCCGACGCGGCGGCGCAGGGCCCTCACCTGATCGTCGCCAACGGGCGCTCCGGCTTCGTTGATGACGGTCTCGCTGCCGTCAGGATCGACCACGAGCGTGCAGGTCCGGGACTCCCCCGGCATCCGCACCGGGTCCAGCAGCAGCCCGCATGCGGTCGCCTCCCGCACGATGGCCCTGCCGGCACTCCCCCCTACGAATCCCACTAGGGTGAGGGAGCCGCCCAGGGCCCGCACCACCCGTGCGACATTCAGACCCTTGCCCCCAGCCCGGACTACCACCTGCTCCGCGCGGTGTACGCGTCCTGTCTCGAAGTCCCTGACCACGAGAATCCGGTCACGACAGAGGTTGGGGCTGGCGCACAAGATCACGGCCTGTTCCCTTGAAAGGCGCTCGGCTCTGGGGCAAAGAGCTTGAACACCTCGAGGGGTGGACCGTCGGCTTCATACAAGTGGGGTTGAACCGCGGCCTCCGCCGTGATGAGCATTTCACTCCCCGGCCGGAGCCGTCTGCCGAGGAGCCGGCCTCGTCCTCGCCAAACCAGGACGACGTACGGGCCGGTCTCCTGGCTCTGGAAGCGGGTGCGGACCACCAATCGCTTGCCAGCAAACTTCACCAGCCGAGGCGGGAAGATCCACGCTTCCTCGCCCCCACGGCTGCGCGAGTGGGCGATGGGCTCGGGAACCAGGCGGTAGCGCGCCAAGATCTCGGGATCGGAGGCCCGCTGGAAATCCACATACCGAAGGGCTTCCCGCAGTGACCTGAACCCCGGGTGGACTTGTTTGGGCGGAAGGCGCCGCCCGCCCAGAGTCCGCTCCAAGAGCACATAGACGTCCGACGGTTGCTGGACCTCCAACGCGAGCGCCGTGCCAGGGCGGTGGGGGACGCCGGCCGGCACAAAGAACCCCTCACCGGCGCGCTGGTAGAAACACGGAGACAGTTCACGCAGGCGGTGGGGTCCGAGCTCCACAGCCCGTGCCAGGGCCTCGGGCGTGACCCCCTGGTGCAGGCCGACATGCGCATAGGGAATTGCGCCGCTCGGCGACGGCAGGAAGTAGTAGGCTTCGTCTTTCCCAAAGCGCTGTCCGGGGAAATGGTGCGGATGCCGGCGCACATCCTCGTCGCGCGCATGGAAGTGCATGGGTATCGGTTCGGCCGGGTCAAGGATCTTGATGAGAATGGGGAAGGTGGCTCCGCAGGCTTGCAGCAGGGCCGAACCGAGGATGCGTTCGCCGCGGACTTCCAGAGCCTGGCGAAAGCTGATCGGACGGCTCCGGATGGCGAGCCAGCTCTGGCCCTCACCGGGCAGCGGGTGGGGGTTGACGGCAGAGACGGTGGAGGCGATCCACCGCTCTGGATACCAGAAGGACTTGCCGGGTGAGGGTGCCTGACGGAGCCGCCCGCCGTCCCGGTAGAACCGCCGGACGTACGTCGGTCGGAACGGGACCACGCCGGTGTCCAGGAGTCTGTCCAGGAGATCTTCCGCCTCTCGGGTCACTGATCGCTCCTGCCGGCCCACGCCGCTCTTCAACTCCGCACCGGAGCCCCGCGCATGAACTCCAGGACCTCGGCCGTGCTTCGGGCTCCGGTGGACCCACCGACGGCCGTCACACAGAGGGCGCCGACAGCATTGGCAAACCGGGCGGTCTGCTCCAGCGACCACCCCTGCAACAACCCGGCGAGAAAGCCCCCACAGAAGGCATCGCCGGCCCCGGTGGTGTCCACCACCCGAACGTCAAATGCGGGGACCCGGCCACACCAGTGCCCGCCGTCAACATAGGATCCTTCCTCGCCCAGCTTGACGACCACCACACCCACGCCCCGTTCCCTCAACAACGCCGCCATGCGGGCCACGTCGTGAGCACCGGTGACGCAGCTGAGTTCATCCCGGTTTCCGAAAAGGAGATCAAGGTGGGGGAGGCAGGGCGCCAGGAGCGTCATCCAGCGCCCACTGGGATCCCAGGCCATGTCCAGGCTCGTACGACACCCCAGGGACTGGGCGCGCTGCAGCAGCCTGGCGGCTGGCTCTCCGTCTATCGAGGGCAGGATGAAGAACCCGCCAAGATGCAGGAACCGGGTACGGGCCAGCAGGTCCTGCGGCACGTCTTCCACCCGCATCCGGGCGTTCGCTCCCGTGACGTGCAGGAACGATCGTTCCCCGTTTCCGGCAACCATGACCACAGTGGCCGACGTCTGGGTGTGGTCGTCTTGGATCACGTGGACCTCGATCCCATGCGTGCGGAGCGCGTCGAGCAGGAAGCCTCCCAGGAAGTCCCTCCCGACGCGCCCTACCACGGCTGTCGACACCCCGAGGCGGGCAAGGGTCATGGCCGTCGTGTGGGCCAGGCCACCCGTGTGCACTTCAATGGATTCCACCACACACAGGCGGCCCGGCTCAGGCCACCTGTCCACCGGACGCACGAGCACATCGGCGACCATCACCCCCACGCAGGCGACATCAGGCATCCGGAGACTGCCCCCTGGGGGCGAGGCCCACGGGCGTTGGGGGAAGCGTCTGCAGGGCCCGGAGGAATGGGGCGGTCTCGCTGAGGTCCGGAAGGACCAATGTGGCTCCGGCCCGCCGCAACGTGTCGATGCTGAACGGCCCTGTGGCAACGCCGATGCTGTGGACACCGTTCGCCGCTGCGGAGGCGATGTCATCTGGGGTATCCCCGACGACGACCACGCGCCCAAACGTCATCCTGTACCTGGCCTGCGCCTTGAGGATGCCAGCGGCAAGGATGGCCGCCCGTTGGGTCGCATCGGTGCCGAAGCCGCCCGTCGCGAAGTAGTGGGCCAGTCCGTGCGCGGCGAGCTTCATCCAGGCCGCCTGTTCGAGGTTGCCCGTCCCCAGCGCCAGGCGAACCCAGGCAAGCGCGGACAATGTGTCCAGCAGGTCGCGGACGCCAGGGCAGACCTCGCCGGGGTCGCCTCGGAATCCCTCTTCAAGATGGCGCAGATAGGCGGCCAGCAGTCCGTCGGCGTCAACCGAGACGTCGGAGAGCCCGGTGCGTTCCAACAGCTCTCGCAGGATGGCCGGATCGGTCTTCCCGGCTGTCTGGAACCCGCTCATGTCCACTGGGATGCCGCACGACGTCTCGATCGCACGGGCGTAGGCGGCCCGTCCCGCCTGGCTCCCCCTCAGGAGCGTCCCGTCGATGTCAAACATCACCAGGGTCCTGAGCATGGGATTGTGGGGGGCCGTGGCGCCTTCCGCGCTCACCCTACCAGCCCTTCGCCCGGAGGGTGGCGAGGCCCCTGGCCACGCGGCTCACCGGATGGTGGCTGGCGAGTTCCACCACCCGCAGGTGCGTGGAACGCAGGTAACGTGCGATCATGGCGAAATCGATCTCTCCTTCCCCTGGCGGCCTATGGTCGTGCGTCCCCACGGCGTCGTGAATGTGGAAGCCCAGCAGGTGGTCGCGGTATCGATCCAGGTAGTCACGATGTGTGGCGAGCCCCAGGACTGCCTGGGCGTGCGCATGCCCCACGTCGTGCCAGTACACGAGCCCACGAGGCGCGAACAGGTCCAACAGGACGGCCACTTCGTCCAGATTGGGGATGTCGTTGTATTCATAGCGAGTCTCTGCGGCAAGCCGCACGCTGGAGTTCCCGAGATGCGCGGTCAGGATACCCAGGCTCCTGATGGTCAGGTCGAGATGCCGGCGAGCTCGCGCCTCCCGCTCGGCCAGGCCACGCGCGAGGAGCTCCTGCCAGGATCCGTCGGGCCGCTCCTCCATGGTCTCGACGACTGTGGACTGTGGGATCGAGACCTCCACGCGTCCGGCATGGATGACGACGGCCCGGGCGCCGACCTCCGCCGCGAGGTCGATGGTTCGCTTGACGTAGTCGATGGCCGCCAGCCGCCGCCGGCGGTCCGTTGACGCCAGGTCATCCAGACGCGCGGCACCATCATAGGGCACTGGGCACGGGGCGTGGACGCTCACCACCGTGAGCGGCTCCTCACGCAGGGCCTGCCGCAGGAGTCTTGTGGCTTCTGGGCTCAGCGAGCTGAGTTCGATCCCTTCGAATCCCATGGCCGTTGTCAGCCGCGGGATCGTCTGGGGCTCTGTCCCCCTCGGCAGGTGCCACGCCGTGGACAGGGCCAGCGGCGATTCGTCGTCACGTGCCCCGGGCATCGGTAAAGATCCAGCACTGGTGGCGCGGAATCACCACGTACACCGCAGCCCCCGGAGGGAGAGGGGGTCCGGCGGGCCGGTCCACGATGACGGAGGAGTCGCCCAGCATAATGAAATGGCGCGACGTCTGACCGAGGTAGCTCGTGAATCGGATCGTCCCGGGGAGCGCGTTTCCGTCAGGCGGCGGGAGGTGGCTGAGCTCCAGGACCGCCGGGCGGACAGCCAGCCGCACCCGCTGTCCCACGCCGAGTGGGACGGCGCCCTGAATCCGAAGCGGGGTACCGTCGACGGCGACGGTGACCTCGCCAGCCTCGCACGCGACGACCGTTCCGTCCAGAAAGTTGGCCTGGCCAACGAAATCGGCCACAAAGGGATCGACCGGCCGCTCGTAGATCTCCTGCGGCGCCCCATACTGGACAAGACGGCCGGACCGAATGACCGCAATCCAATCGGACAGGAACAAAGCCTCCTCCTGGTCATGGGTCACGTAGACCGTGGTAATGCCCAGTCGCCGATGCAGCGCTTTCAGTTCGCTGCGCACGGCGCTGCGGAGCTTCGCGTCCAGGTTGCTCAATGGCTCGTCCATCAAGAGGACCCGGGGCTCGACCACCAGTGCCCGGGCAAGCGCAACACGTTGCTGCTGGCCACCGGAGAGGCTGCCGGGACTTCGGCCCTCAAGCCCTGAGATGTTGAGGAGGTCCAGGGCAGCTTCGACTCGACGGCGGACTTCCGCCGGCGGCAGCCGGCGGAGCCGCAACCCGTAGGCGACGTTCTCGAACACCGTGAGGTGGGGGAATAGCGCGTACTCCTGAAACACCGTGGCCGTCGGGCGCCTGTAGGGCGGGAGATCGACCACGGAGCGGCCGTCGATCTTGATATCGCCGAGGTCGGGACGGATGAAGCCGGCGACGAGCCGGAGCAAGGTGGTCTTGCCGCACCCGCTTGGCCCCAACAGGGTCGTGAACGATCCGGGCTCGACGCTCAATGAGAGATGGTCCACGGCGGCCTGGGAATCGTAGTACTTCGTGATATCCTCCAGGCTCACCGCCGCAGCGCCCATGGAGACTCCCCTAGAGTCCAAAAAGCCTGAAGCGGGGTCCCATCACGACCCTGGCCGCCGCGAGCCCTCCGATGCTGATGACCATCAGGCTCACGGCCATGGCGCTTGCCCGGCTCCACTGTCCGTGCTCGGCCAGGGCGAGAATAGACGCCGAGGCCACCGAATTTCCAGGCGAGATCAGGAAGACCACGCTGCTGAGCGTGTTCATCGAGCGGATGAACCCATAGATCGCGGCGCCCACGAAGGCGGGTCTCAAGAGCGGAAAGATGATCGTCCGAAAGACATGGGGCGGCGGGGCCCCGAGATCCGCAGCCCCTTCCTCCAGGGTCTGACCGATTTGGTGAAGCAGCGCCACGCCGGACCGGTAGCCAACAGGCAGGACGCGCACGAGCATGGCCAGCGTGATGATCGTCCCCGTCCCTGTCAGGAGCAGCGGCGGTTCGTTAAATGCCAGGATGTACCCGATGCCCATCAGGGTTCCCGGGACGGCGGCAGGAAGGACCATGGCGAAGTCCAGAGCGCCTCGCCCGGGAAAGCGGTGGCGGTGGACCAGGTACGCGGCGACGATCGCCACGAACGACCCCGCCCCGGCAGCGGTTGCGGCGAACCGCGTGCTGTTCCACAACTCTCTCGTCCTCAGCCAGGTATACTCGAAGTTCGTCAGGGTCGGCCGCCAGTCAACCCCCCAGACGCTGGCGAAGGCTCCGTAGAGGACCACCGCGTAGATGGCCATCTCCAGCAGTACGACGGCCCCGCAGAGGATGAAGAGCCCCCATCGGATTTCGGAGGCCACCGGGGGCGGGCTCAGCATTGAGGCGCGCCCTGCTACCGTGGTGTAGGATCGTCCCTCCAGGAGGTACCGTTGGACCAAGAAGACGCCCAGGGTGGGCATCAGGAGCACCAGGCTCAACGTCGCCGCCATGTTGAGGTCGTACCAGCCCGTGAGCTGCGCGTAGGCCTCCGTGGCCAGCACCTTGAACGGGCCGCCGACAAGGGTGGGATTGCCAAAGTCGCCGAGCACGAAGATGGCGACCAGGAGGGCGGCGCTGGCCAATCCCGGCGTTGCCAGGGGGAGCGACACCGTCCGGAACACCCAGCCGGGTCTCGCTCCCAGATCCTGGGCGGCGTACTCCAGGGTGGCCGGGATGGCGTTCAGAACGCCCACCAGGGCCAGCGCCGCCACGGGAAAGAAGGCCAGCGTCTGCACCAGCCACAGGCCATGCCAGCCATAGACGTCGGTCGTCAGGCCCAGCACCTCGTAGGTGATGAGCCCCCGGCGCCCGAACAGCAGCAGGAAGGACAGGCCAAAGACAAAGGGCGGAGCCACTAGCGGCATCAGCATGCCGACCTTGAACAGCCCGGAGAGTGGAACCCGAGCACGGGTGATCGCAAAGGCAAACGCGAAGCCGACGGCCGTCGCCGTGAAGGTCGACAGCAGGGTGATCCAGAGGGTCTGTCCCGTGATACGCAGCCAGCGGGCACTGGAGAGGTAGGCTGACCAGTCGGCCAGTCGAGGCTGGCTCAGCACGCGCATGGCGGGGTAGAGCACCGAGATCCCCAGTGTCAGTGCCAGTACCACCAGGGCGGCCGGCACCACAGGGTTGTGCCCTGCCCGCCGGAGGGTGCCCAGGGTCAGGGTCCTGATCATGTCGCGGAGGTGGCCGTCATCCTACTTCTGGAACCGCCGCGCCCACTCGCGGATGATTCGCTCCCGGTTCTCTGCCGCGAACTTCAAGTCGTAGGCGACCAAGTCCAGATCCTTCAACAGTGCGGCGCCCCTGGGCGGCGCCACGTCGGGACGCACCGGGTATTCGAAGTTGATCCGCGTGATCAACTCCAGCGGCCGCTGGGTCAGTATCCAGTCGATGAAACGCTGCGCGCCTTCAGGATTGGGCGAGTTCTTGATCAGCGACACGGAGCCCACATCCCATCCGACCTTAGGAGGATGGATGACCGTGACCGGGCGACCGTCTGCCAGGGCGATGAGCGCATCGTGGGCCTGGGTGATTCCGATGACGAATTCGCCGGCACCCACGCTGGTCGCCGGGGCGATGCCGCTGGCCGTGTAGAACCGGACGTTCCTGTCCAAGGCCGTCAGGAACTCCCACGCGCGTTCTTCGCCGAGGCGAAAGATCTGGCAGAGGACGAAGTTGAACGCGGACCCTGACGTGACCGGGCTGGCTGCGATGATGTGGCCGCGGTAGCGTGGATCCAGCAGGTCCTCGTAGGTGCGCGGTGTTGGGACTCCCGGGAATTCCCGTCGGAACCGTTCCACGTGGACCACAATGGCCTGAACATGGGCGGTGGTGCCTGTCCAGTATCCATCCGGATCTCGGAACTGGGCCGGGATTTCCGTCCGGGTAGGACTCACGTACTTCTCCAGTACCCCACGGTTCTTCAGGTCCTCCTGGATTGACCGTGCGACACCCAGGATGACATCGGCGCGGGGTCGCCCGCGCTCGGCCAGCACCCGGGCGGCCACCTCGCCTGCCGACATGCGGACGAACTCCGCGCGGATGCCCGTCGAGGAGTAGAACATCTTCATGAGGTTGCTCAGCGTAATTTCGTGGATCACCCCATACACCAGCACGGGTCTGGCTTGGGCGGACGACGGCCCCGATGCGCCGGCGAGGAACAGGCCAACCAGCGCCGCCGCCAGCCAGGCGGGGCGCGTGCGGCAGATCGCAGCCCTCCTCATCGTAGCCCTCCTCATCGTAACCCTCCTCTCCTGTCCTCCTGGCGGGTGTTCACCCGGTGGGGGTCACTGGCATCGCTCGAACCCGTGGCGCTTGATCAGGTCTCGGATCACGCGTCCAGCGCGCTCCAGGGCCGCCCGAGGCTCTCCGGTGCCGGTCACAATCGACGACAGGGCGGAGTTCATGGCCTCGTGTTGCTCCGCGTAGAAGGGGAAGCCGCGGTCGCCCCTGGCGATGCGCAGCGACGCCAGCATCATCTCGTAGTACTCGCGAGGCTGCAGCGTGGGGTCCCGAAATGCCGACATGCGCGAGGGCGTCCCGCCGGCCTGGGCCATGATGCGGGTCCCCTCTTTGCCCGTCAGGTAGGCAAGGAATCGCCAGGCGGCTTCCTTGCGGGGGGAGTGGGCATTGAGGACGAGGATCTTGCCCTGTTGGAACGGTGTCCTGAGAATCGATCCGTTGGGCTGCCGCTCTCCCGGGACAAGCGTGATGCGGATCTTGTCCTTGAGGGGACTGTCGCTGGCCTTGAGGAGGGGATACGCCGCATTCCAGTAGGGCGCGGCCATGGCCACGGCTCCAACCCGGAGGGCATCGTAGACCTCGGAGAAGCCCCAGGAACTCAGATCTGGCGGCACCACCTTCTCGGTTCGCAGCTTGACGTAGAATTCGGCGGCCGCGAGGGCTCCCGGCGAATCAACGCCGACCTGGCACTTGTCATTGACGATCCAGCCGCCCTTGGACCACATGACCGTGTAGAACGTCTTGGGTTGCTCAGATCCTGCCAGGGCCGTCAGGGTGGCGCCGTAGAGGGTGGGGGAGGTCGGATTGCGGGATTTCGTCCACTTCTTCGCCGTCTCCAGATATTCGTCCCACGTCTGGGGAGGTCTGGAGATCAGGTCCGAACGATAGTACAAGAACATGGTGCTGATGTCGAATGGCACCGCATAGACACGGCCAGCATACCGGTAGATGAACGGGAAATCCCACAGGTCGTACTCGACGGGGTCGGTCATGCTCCTGTTGAAGAGGAAGGGGTCAATGGGCGCGATGACCCCCGCCTCCGCCAGGGGGCCGACGTCCACATCGTTGAGCTGCGCCAGATCGAAGGATGTGGCCCCCCCGAGCAACTGGGTGTAGACTGCGGGGTAAAACCCTCGGCGCCCCGCCTCCATAATCTCCACCGGCCTTCCCGTCTTCGCGGTGTAGGCCTGGGCCACGGCCCGAATGGAATCCGCCTCCACCCCGGTTCGGACCAGGACGACCGCCTTCTCGGCCGGGGCGGCGGGGACGGTGCCGGTCAGGGCCAGCGACAGGATCAGCGTCGCCACGACCCCCGGGATCACGACACCTCGCCATGCCCATGACTGCTGTGCCCTCATTACGCTCCCCTCCTTTTGCACGGCCCGGCAGACCGTCCGGAGGTGCCGGCGCCGATGTGTCCTACCTGATCGCTCCCATCGTCAGCCCCCGAACCACGAAGCGCTGGAGCAGGATGGAGAAAACGAAGACCGGGACCATGATCAGGGTCCCAGACGCAAACACGGGGCCCCAGTTGACCGCATAGCCCGTCACGAAGTCTCCGGCCGCTACCGGGAGGGTTTTCACCGGCGTGGCAATGGCGAACACGAGCGCAAACAGGTACTCGTTCCACGCGAAGATGAATGTGAGGGTGGCCGTGGCGATGAGCCCGGGCAGCACGACGGGCAGGACCACGCGGAGCAGTGCCTGGAGGCGCGTCCCGCCGTCGACCAGGGCGGCTTCTTCCAGTTCGCTCGGGACCTCGCCGAAGAATCCGCGCATGGACCAGACGACGAACGACAGGAGAAACGTGGTGTCGGCGATCACGAGCGCGGTCAGGGTGTTGATGAGGCCCAGCACCCGGAAGATCAGGAACAGCGGGATGACCAGCACTGCCGGCGGCAACGTCCGGGTCAGCATGATCCAGAAGAGCAAGGGACGTCCTCCGGTCCCGAAGCGGGCGATGCCGTAGGCTGCGAGGCTGCCGGCGACCATGGTGACCGCCGTGACGGTCAGCGCCACGATCACGCTGTTGGCGGTGAACCTTATGAATGGCTGCTTCTGGAAGATGGTGCGGTAGTGCTCTAGCGTGGGCGTGAACGTCCAGATGAGCTCCTGGGCGATGATCTGGTGGCTCGGTTTGAAGGAGCTCAGCGCCATCCAGGCCAGGGGAAAGATCCAGACGAGGATGACGGCCGCGATTGTGACGGCGAAGACCGCGTGGCTCACCCGGCGCCGCAGCATCCGGACTCGCTACCTCCTCCTGGCGAGGACACCCTGGAACACCACGAACAGCAGCACGGTCCCGGTGGCCACCAGGATGGAGAGCGCGGCCCCGATTCCGTAGTTCTGGCTGGCGATCCCGACGGTGTGAATGTGGATGTTAAGGGTTCGCGCGATGGGTGCGTTGCCGAACAGGGCCCAGATCATCCCGAAGATCTTCATGAGGTCGATTCCCCGGATGACCACGACCACGGCGATGATCGGGCTCAGCATCGGGAGGGTGACGTACCGCAGGGTCTGCCAGGCGGTGGCCCCGTCGACCCTGGCGGCTTCGAAGACCTCCTGGGGCAGGGACGCCAGACCGCCCCAGAGCAGGAGGAATGCCAGGGGGGTCCACTGCCACGTATTCGTCAGCAGCACCGAGAGAAAGGCGTAGTTGAAGTTCAGGGTATTGACCAGCCACACCCCAACGTAGGGCAGATCCCTGATCCAGGGCAGCCCCTCATTCGTCAGCCACGGTTGCGGCGGCACACCGATAGCCCGGAGAAGGAGGTTGATGAAGCCGTTGTAGTGGTACAGCATGTATTTCCACAGCATCCCCACCACGATGGACGACGTCATGATGGGAAGCAGCAGGATCGTGGTCACCGCTGGCCTCAACCTGAACTCCCGGTTGCACAACAGGGCCAGGACCAGGCCGAGGGCCAGCTGGAGGGCGACCCCCAGGATCAGCAGCTGCAGGCTTCGAACGAGGACGGGAATGAACAGGGGATCGTCCACGAAGAGCGTGAGGTAGTTTCGCGCACCCACAAAGGGTTTGCTCTTGAGGAAGTTGACGATGGTCACCTGGTGGAGGCTGAGCCAGGCCAGGTACCCCAATGGCACCACCGTGATGCCGATGAGGATCACCAGGCATGGGACCAGCAGCAGGTACTGGAAGAGCCGGTCAGAGGAGCGGGCCAGCAGGAGGAGGTAGAGTGTCAGGAAGACCAGCGCGCCCGCAGAAATCCGGTGGGATGCCGAAAGGGGAAGGACGGCC
>JAVKID010000079.1:12894-14276 GCA_031459655.1 Candidatus Fervidifonticultor octavus
GCCAAGGAGCAGCGCCCCGGCCAGGCCCAGCCCAATCCATATCTGGGGTACCATCGGGCGGATTCGGGCGGCGGTCTGGGCCATGGCTACGGTGCGGCATTGCGCCGCTGCCGGAGCAGCTGGAAGACGGCCACACCCAGGGCATCCAGAACTGCGACCTGTGCCACCCGGGACATTCCGACATCGCTGATGAGCCGGCGGGAACTATCCGCGGTCAGCAGGACGACCTGGGCAGCCTGGGCCAAGGGTGAGCCGGGCGTGTTGGTGAGCCCGATCGTCCGCACTCCCCGGTCGCGGGCCCTGCGCACGGCCTGCACGACACACTCCGTCGTGCCCGTGTGGGAGACCCCGACCACGAGATCCGTAGGGAGGGCCAACTCGGCCGCAGAGAGTTGCTGCAGGGGCACCACATACGCGGTGCAGCGGATCCCGAGTCGCTGGTAGGTGAAGACGGCGCTCTGGACGATGCAGCCGGATCCGCCATGCGCGTAGAACTCGACCATGTCGGATTCGGCCATCCAGCGGGCCGCCTGGTCGAAGCTGGCGGGGTCCAGTTGCTCGAGGGAACCACGGAGGGACTCCTGCATACTGGAGAAGACCTTATGGAGGACCGTGGAGGGATCGTCGCTGTCGGCCAGCTTTTCGTAGTAGGGGACGAGGTCTTCCCTGGTCTGGAGGCGCTCATTCAAGAAGGCCCGCTTGAAATCGAGAAAGCCTGAGTAGCCCAGGCGCTTGCTGAATCTGACGATGGTCGCTTCGCTGACCCCCGCTCGAATGGCCACGTCGGAGATCGAGAGGACCCCGTCACGCTCCGACTGATCGAGGAAGTAGTCGGCCACCTTCCGCTCTGCCGGCCCCAGGCGACCGTATTCAGCGCGCAGTCGGGCTAGAACGTACCTCGTGGTCATGAAACCTTTTCTTCATATTCTACAGCGATTGGCAAATTCCTCCTTCTATTTTACCACACAGCCACGGGATAGGAGGATGGGGCGACGGGGACTGGGCCGAGTATGTGGGCGGGATCCTCCGCCCAAGGTGAGCAACGATGCAACGCGCCATGACCATGATGAATCACCGCGGTCTCTGCACCGGCGTCAAGGACGTCATGCTCGTTTCGATCACTCAAAACACGCACGAGGTCGCTGCTGTGCCGGCATGGGCCTGGTATCCGGGCCACGGCGGCCATGGGGTCCGGTCGTCGCGCTCCGCTACGAGCAGGCGGCGCTCCCGGCGATCACGCCTGAGGGATCCATCCGACATCAGTATCCCCTGCGCCCATCCCGAGAGGGAAAACCATGCACGCTGTAGAAGGGGCAGGCATCGAGGGAGATCCAAGGAACGTCCACCAGGACTTCTGCGAACGCACCCACTTCAGGAGGGAC
>JAVKID010000008.1:0-47002 GCA_031459655.1 Candidatus Fervidifonticultor octavus
GCGGCGCAGCAGTTCCGGGCCGACCGGCCGGCCGGTGCGCAGCGACCGGCCCAGGTCGCCGCGGGCCAGGGCGGCGACGTACTCGCCAAACTGGACGCCCAGCGGGCGGTTCAATCCGAAGAGCCGGCGCAGTTCATCCACCCGCTGGGGCGAGATGGAGGCTTCGAGGCCGATCAGTTGTGTGACAACATCGCCTGGCACCAGCCGGATGAGCAGGAAGACGGCCAGCACCACGCCCAGCACGGTGGGGATGGCCAGCAACAGCCTCCGGATGAGGTAGGGCCCCATCGGGTGGAGTACTTCATACGCCGGCTGCCGGAGCAACCCTCTCGGGGAAGTGTCGGAAGACCGCGATGCCGGCGGTCACGCATCCCGCGGCCATGAGCGGGACGATCCGGAGGCCGAGGTCGTAGCCCCAGGTGGCGAGGGCGCTGCCGAGGAGGACCGAGGCCAGGCTCGTCGCGCCGTTGAGGATTAGGCCCTGGAAGGCGAAGAACATCCCCTCGAGTCGTTGTCCGCGCTCGGCGGCGGCGGTGTGCGCGATGTCGGCCAGCAGCGTGTTGGGCAGGGTGAACAGCGCCGCCAGGGAGGGGGCGGCCAGGGCGATGACCACATACCCCTGGGCCGCGGCGCTCAGGGGAACCGGCCACCATCCTATCGTCGCCATGAGCGCCAGGGTGGCACCGGTTGCCCCCATTGCCGCCAGCAGCGTCCTGTGGGTCCCGATTCGATGGGCCAGGGCGGTGACCGCCGGGGTGGTCAGGATCGTTGTGGCCACGCCAACGGCCAGGACCGTGCCCACCGCGGCGCGCGGCAGGTCCATCAGCACCGTGACGAACAGCGCCAGCGCCAGCTGGACCATCGAGAGGCCCAGCCACAGCAGGGCGAAGCCGGAGATGAAGATACGGAACCGCAGGTTGCCGAACACCGCGCGCAGCGCCGCGGCGAAGTGCAGCGGGGTGTCGGCGACCGGGTGCTCCCGGATCGCCAGGCCGGCCAGCAGCATGGGGATCACGCCCAGGGGCGCCAGGACCATTCCCATGACCGGGAAGCCCTGCCGCGACGCCAGGTGCGCCGAGGCGATGTAGGCGACGGCGGTGCCGACCAGCGTGAAGATTGTCTGCCATGCCGCTGTGGCGATCCGCTCGCGCCCGGCGCGTGTGACTTCGGGCAGCAACGCCATGTAGGGGTTGAGCACCAGGGTGAAGAGCAGGAAGAAAAGACCGAGTAGCACCGCGACGTACACGAAGTTGGTTGTCGTGACCGCCGCGTCGGGCGGGCGCCAGAGCAGGGCGAAGACCACCGCCAACAGTGGCGCCCCGATGAGGATGAACGGCCGGCGTCTGCCGCCGCGGCGGCGCTGCCCGTCGCTCCAGTGCGCGATCGGGGGGTCCACCAGCGCGTCCACCAGGCGGCCCAGGCCCATGGCGATCCCTAGCGATGTGGGGGTCAGCCGCTGAGGCAGGGTCTGGTCGGGCGGAGGCGCGTAGTAGTAGAACGTCCAGAGCAGGACGGTCTGCTGGAGCAGGCTGGTGCCGAAGACCCCGAAGGCGTAAGCGACCCGGCGCGCCGGTGAGAGCACGCGCCAGCCTTCCACGTCCCCACAGGGCGCCCCTCCCTCTCTGGCGTATAGCTGCAGTACCCGCCGGGCGGGGCGAAGGTTGTTCAGAAACCCGTCTCCCGGGGGCAGGAGGGGGCATGCTGCGATACCTGACGGGTGGTGAATCCCACGGGCGGGCGCTGGTCGCCATCATCGAGGGGCTCCCGGCTGGACTATCCGTGGACGAGGCCTACATCAACGCGCAGCTGGCGCGGCGCATGTTCGGCTACGGCCGCGGCGGCCGCATGCAGATCGAGCAGGACCGCGCCGAGATCATCTCCGGCGTCATCCGGGGTGAAACCATCGGCGCGCCGGTTTCCGTGCTGATTCCCAACCGCGACTGGCGGCAGGACGAACCCGACATGACCCGCCCTCGCCCTGGACATGCCGATCTGGTCGGTGCGCTCAAGTACGGCTTCGACGAGGTGCGCCGCGTCCTGGAGCGTTCCAGCGCGCGGGAGACCGCGGCCCGCGTCGCCATCGGCGCGATCTGCCGGCGGTTCCTGGAGGAGTTTGGGGTCAGGCTCTTCAGCCATGTGACCGAGATCGGCGGGGAGACGATCCGCACCCGGCCGGACCGCTGGGAAGACATCCCGGCGCTGGCCGAGGCTTCGGCGGTGCGGTGCGTGGATCCCGAAGCCGAAGCACGTATGAAGGCCGCCATCGACGCGGCCGCCGAGCGTGGGGACACGCTGGGCGGCGTGTTCGAAGTCGTCGTCCTCGGTCTGCCCCCGGGCCTGGGCAGTTACGTGCACTGGGACCGCAAACTCGACGCCCGCCTGGCCGCGGCCCTCATCTCGATCAATGCGGTCAAGGGCGTCGAGTTCGGATTGGGATTCGAGGCGGCGCGCACGCCGGGCAGCCGGGCGCACGACGAGATCTTCTACGAGCCAGGGCGGGGATTCTACCGGACCACGAACCGCTCCGGGGGCCTGGAGGGCGGGACGACGAGCGGCGACCCGCTGATCGTGCGGGCGGCGATGAAGCCCCTCTCGACGCTGCGGACACCGCTCCGGTCGGTCGACCTGCGGACGAAGGAGGTCGTCGACGCGGTTGTCGTGCGCAGCGACATCTGCGCGGTGCCGGCGGCCGGCGTCATCGGTGAGGCCGTGGTGGCGTTCGTGCTGGCGGACGCGTTCCTGGAGAAGTTCGGCGGCGACGCCATGGCGCACATCCGCCGCGCCTATGAGGCGTTTGCGGCCGAGGTGCGAAGAGCGTGAGACGAGAGATGGGCGCCCGTCTTGGGCCGAACACGGTGCTGTGTTGACCATCGTGGGAGAGCACGTCAACCTGCGGCAGTTCCTCCCGGGCGACGATGCGTGGTTGGTCCAGGCCATGGCCCGGGGGTCCTGGTGGCGCTGGGATGCGCCCTGGGAAGGGCCGCCGACGGAGGCCGAACTCCGCCGGCTGCCCCGCCAGGTGGCGGTGCTGGTCGGTGAGCGCGCCGTCCCACCCCGTCGAATGGTGATCGAGACGCGGGCCGGCCGTCCAATCGGGACGGTGACGCGGTACTGGGCAGATGTGCGGACGCAGTGGCTGGAGGTGGGCGTGGGCATCTACTCGGCCCGGGACTGGGGGCGGGGGTTTGGCACCGAGGCGCTGGCCCTGTGGGTGGACTACCTGTTCGAGACGATGCCCATCCATCGGATCGGCCTGCGAACCTGGTCGGGGAACCGTCGGATGATTCGCGTGGCCCGGCGTCTGGGGTTCAGGCAGGAAGCCGCCTTCCGCCGGGCCTACGTGACGCGCAGGCGCGCCTACGACCGGGTGGCCTTCGGTCTGCTGCGGCGCGAGTGGCAGCGCGCGCGCCGAGCCTGGCCAGTGTGATCGGGTGGTGTCGGCGCCGATGCCGTTGACTGCGATGCGCGTGATCTCCCTGGTGGGTCTCATGGGATCCGGCAAGACCGAGGTCGGCCGGGTCCTGGCGCGCCGGCTCGGCTGGGAGTTCATCGATACGGATGCAGAAATCGAAGCACGCGAGGGACGGTCGGTCGCTGCCATCTTTCAGGATGCAGGCGAGGGATACTTTCGCCTGGCGGAGCGGGACGTGGTGCGCCGCGCGACCCGCGGCCGCAGGAGGGTGATCGCCACCGGCGGCGGCGCCGTGCTCTCGCCCCGGAGCCGTCGGGCGCTGACGCAGGCCGGACCGGTCTTCTACCTGCGGGCGCCGGTGGAGGTGCTTCTGCAGCGTGTGGGGAACGACCCGACCCGGCCGTTGCTGGGGGATGACCCGCGGGCGTCGCTGGAACGGCTGCTGCGGGAGCGCGAGGCGCTCTACCTCCAGACCGGGATGCCGGTGGACGCGGCCAGGCCGGCGGACGCGGTCGCAGACGACATCCTGGCCCAGCTGGCGGCGTCGCGCCGGCGGGTGCGCGTGGATCTGGGTTCCCGATCCTACGACGTGCTCATCGGGATCGGAACGCAGGCCCTGGTGGGCTACGACCTCGGGCAGATGGGCGCGGGCGGGCAGGTGGCGGTTGTCACGCACCGGTCGCTCTTGAGGCGATTCGGCGCCTCGGTCGTGGCGGCGTTGGAGGGCTGCGGGTTCATGGTGCGTACCATTGCGGTGCCGGCCGGCGAACGGGCGAAGACCCTCCGGCAGGCCAGCCGGATCCTCGACGCGCTGGGGGCCGCCGGCCTGACGCGGTCGGATACCCTCGTGGCGCTGGGCGGTGGCGTGATCGGGGATCTCGCCGGGTTCGCCGCCGGCATCTACATGCGGGGCATCCGGTTCGTGCAACTCCCGACGACGCTGCTGGCCCAACTCGACAGCAGTATTGGCGGGAAGACCGCTGTGAACCATCCCAGGGCGAAGAACTTGGTGGGCGTGTACCATCAGCCGGCCCTGGTCGTGGCAGACATTGAGGTGCTGCGGCACCTGCCCCTGCGGGAGCGGCGCGCAGGGCTGGCCGAAGCGGTCAAGTACGGGGTGGTCCTCGACCGTGAGCTCTTCGAGTGGCTGGCGCGCGATCCTCAGCGGCTCGTCGGGCAGGACGCCTGGCACGACCTGGAGGAAGTCGTCTTCCGTTGCGCATCGCTGAAGGCGCGCGTGGTGGCCCAGGACGAGTTCGAACAGGGGCCCCGCGAGGTGCTGAACTACGGACACACCGTGGGGCACGCCATCGAGGCGGCGATGCCGGGCGTCCTGGTCCACGGCGAGGCCGTCGCCGTCGGCATGCGGGTCGAGGCGCGGGTCGCCGTCCGGCTGAGCCTGATGGCGGACGGCGACGCCGACCGTCAGGACACCCTGCTCCGCCGGCTGGGCCTGCCCGTCACGGTGCCGGAGGGGCCGGTCGGTCCGTTGCTGGACGCGATGCGCCTGGACAAGAAGCGGCGCGACGGGAGGATTCGCTGCACCCTCCCCGAAGGCATCGGCCGGGCACGGCTCGGCGTCGACGTTCCGGAGTCCCTGATGGAGGAGGTCCTGCGATTGTGCCAAGAGTCCTGGTGATGTACGGTCCAAACCTCAACCTGTTGGGGAGCCGCGAGCCCCACATGTACGGCGAGGCCACCTTGGAGGCGGTCAATGCGCGCGTGGGGGCCGTCGCTGCTGCCGCTGGGATCGAGCTCGAGGTGTTTCAGTCCAACCACGAGGGAGCCCTGATCGACCGCCTTCACGAGGCGCGGACGACCTGCCAGGCCGTCGTCCTCAACCCCGGTGGTCTGGGGCACACCAGTGTCGCGCTGCGCGATGCCATTGCCGCCATCGGGATTCCGGTGATCGAATGCCACCTGTCCAACCTGGCCAGACGGGAGGAGTTCCGGCAGCGCTCGCTCATCAGCGACGTCTGCGCCGGTGTCATCATGGGCTTTGGACCCGAGAGCATGGTGCTGGGCTTGCGGGCGGCTGAGGCCCTGATCCAGCACAGCACGCGCTAGCGAGGGCACATGCACGTCCGCGGCATCCGAGGCGCCACCACCGCCGTTGCGAACTCGGCGGACGCCATCCAGGACGCGACCCGCGAGTTGCTGCTGGCGGTCGTGCGGGCGAACCAGGTTGAATCCGATGAGATCGCGGCGGTTTTCTTCACCGCTACGCCCGACCTGAACGCCACCTATCCGGCTGAGGCCGCCCGGCAGCTCGGCTGGCAGACCGTGCCCCTGCTTTCGTTTGCCGACCTCGCCGTACCGGGTTCGCTGCCCCGCTGCATCCGCGTGCTGCTCCTGTGGAACACCCCGCGGGCCCAGGAGGAGGTCGTCCACGTGTACCTGCGCGGGGCCGAAGTGCTGCGGCCGGACCTCGCCGGACCCGGCGTCGGCGCTGCGGCGGATGACGCCTGAACGGTCCGTGCGCGAGGTCGTTCCCCTGGCGGCTCCTCCCGATGCCGTTGTCTCCGTCCCGGGATCGAAGAGCCTGACGAACCGCGCGCTGGTCCTGGCGGCGCTGGCCGACGGCCCTTCGCGCCTGACCAACGCGCTCTTTTGCGACGACACGGTCGTGATGGTGGAGTCGCTGTGGCGGCTGGGGTTCGACGTGCGCGTGGACGAGCGGGCGCTCACGATGGACGTGATCGGTTTGGGCGGTGTGATTCCCGCGCGCGCGGCCGACCTGTTCGTAGGCGGGGCGGGGACGGCGGCGCGGTTCCTGACGGCCATGGCGTGTTTGGGAGCGGGGCGCTACCACATCGACGGCGTTGACCGGATGCGGGAACGGCCGATCCAGGACCTGGTCGACGCGCTGGCGATGCTCGGCGCCTCGGTGGAGGCCACCCGCGGGGCCCTGCCGGTGGTCGTGGAGGCGTCCGGCCTGCGCGGGGGCCGTACCGTCGTCAGGGGAGAGGTCAGCAGCCAGTTTGTCTCGGCGATCCTGATGGCGGCGCCCTATGCGGCCGGTGATGTGGAGGTCGTAGTCGAGGGCCGCTTGGTCGGCGCACCGTATGTGGAGATGACGCTGGCGACGATGGCGGCGTTTGGGGTGGATGTGACGCGCGAGGGGGTGCGCCGGTTCTGGATTCGGGCCGGCCAGCGCTACCGGCCCCGCGAGTACGCGGTGGAACCCGACGCCAGCGGGGCCGCCTATTTCTTCGCCGCCGCCGCGATCACCGGCGGCCGCGTGACCGTGCCCGGACTCGGCACCGCCTCCCTCCAGGGCGACGTCGGGTTCGTCGACGTGCTGGAGCAGATGGGGTGTGCCGTCGACCGGCGCGCCGACGCGGTGACCGTGCGGGGGACCGCCGACCTGCGCGGGGTTGATGTGGATCTGGGCGGGATGAGCGATCAGACGATGACGCTGGCGGCGGTGGCGCCGTTTGCCCGCGGGCCGACCCGCATCCGGGGGGTGGCCCACATCCGCCACCAGGAGTCCGACCGACTGGCGGCGACCGCGGCGGAGTTACGCCGTCTGGGTCAGGACGTGGAGGAACTCGAAGACGGCCTGCGCATCACACCGCGGCCGATCCGGCCCGCCGTCGTCCAGACCTACGGCGACCACCGCCTCGCCATGGCGTTCGCGGTGGCGGGGCTGCGCGCGCCGGGCATCGCTATTGCCGACCCCGCCTGCGTGGCGAAGACCTTTCCCGACTTCTTCGAGCGTCTGGACCGGTTGCGTCGGCCGACAGGCTAGGCGTACCGGTCCGGCTAGGCCGCCTTGGACTCCTGCGGCTTGAAGGTGAACCGCTGGCCGCAGTCGCGGCAGCGCCACTTCTGGTTGCCGGCCTCGTCGGTGCCCTGGTAGTCGATGTGCACGCTCTTGCACCCCGGGCATCGGGAGGCGCCCTTCATGCCCATGGCCATCCCCCTTTCCCGTCCGTCCCCATCGTCTATCCGGGAGAGCGGGCGTGCATCGGGTGGAGAACGGATATGCGCTGCTTAGGCGACGGGGCCCTCGGCGGGCGGCTCGCCCCCGGCCTCGCGGAGGAACCGGTCCCAGCGCAGCCGTCCCGGGGGCCGGTCGGTCCCGCGCGCGTAGGCCACCGCCAGATCGGCCATCTTTTCCACGACCCAGGCGAAGTACACGTCCCGGATGCGGGTCCGTTCGAAATCGGGGGCGGGGTTGAGGAAGTCGATGGCGTACGGCACGCCCTCGCGGATCGCGAACTCCACGGTGTTCATGTCATAGCCCAGGGCCTCGCAGATCAGTCGCGCGTCGTTGACGACGCGGGCGCCCAGGTCCGGCGTGAGGTGGTGGTGGTCGACGATGTAGCGCTCGGTCCAGGGCTGAATCCGGGGATCCCAGCGGATGGCCAGGACCTCGCGGCGGCCGATGCAGATGCAGCGGACGTAGTGGTCGAACGCGATGTACTCCTGGAGAATCATGGTCTGCAGGCCGGTCTGGTCGTAGCAGCGCCAGAGGTCTTCCAGGGAGTGGACCTTGAAGACCTGCTTGAACCCCCCACCCACATTGGGTTTGAGGATGGCGGGAAACCCGACGTAGTCGGCAATCTCCTGCCACGGCAGGGGATACTGGAGGTTGCGCAGCGACGCAGGCGTGATGTCGTCGATGTAGGACTTGTTGGGGAGCACGACCGTGCGCGGGACCGCGATCCCCAGACGGGCCAGCAGGGCCGTGCCGAAGAACTTCTCGTCGGCCGACCACCAGAAGGGGTTGTTGATGACGATGGTTCCGGCCAGCGCCGCGTACTTCAGGTGGGCGCGGTAGTAGGGAACCTCGTGGGAGATGCGGTCGATGATGACCGCGTACCGATGCGGATCGTCCAGGCGGGTCCCGCCCAAGCGGCAGAACTCGGCGGTCACCCCGTCCGTCGCGCGCCGGTTCACGTGCTCGATGAAGGCGGCCGGGAACGACTCCTCCCGCCCGACCAGCAGGCCGATCTTCCTCGACTGGTGCATCGGCAGGCTCCTTGGCGTGTGGTGCGTGGCTCCTTTGGTCGGCGCGGCCCGGAGTCCTGCAGCGGGGCGCGGCGCCGCGCTCGGACGCACGACTACAGGTAGTGCGCGATGGCTTCCCGCCAGAGGGGCCAGTCGTGCCCGTAGCCCCACCAGATGGCCAGGTCGTGGGGGACAGCCTTGGCCGTCAGGGTTTCCGAGATGAACCGCGTCGAGCCCAGGGTGACGTCGTGCTCGCCCGCCAGCAGCACGATCTGGAGCCGCCGCATGGGGGCCAGGTAGGTCTCGTCGGTCAGGTTGGGGAGGAAGTCCGACGGGCAGTTGAAGTAGGCGTCCTCATCGTAGTAGCCGTCGAGGAAGGGCTTGATGTCGTAGCGACCCGACAGCGCCACCAACCTGGCAAACAGCGACGGGTGCCGGAAGACGAGGTTGACGGCGTGATAGGCGCCGAAGGACGTGCCCGTCACGGTGAGCGGGTGGCCGGTGCGCTCGCGAATGAAGGGGATGTACTCGTTCAGGACGTACCGTTCGTAGTCCAGGTGCCGCAGGATGCGCTGCCGCGGCGGGACGGCCCGGTTGTACCAGGACTCGGCGTCGACGCTGTCGAGGCAGTAGAGCCGGATGAGCCCCGCGTCAATCTTGGATTCCAGGGCGGCGACCATCCCGAAGTCCTCGTACTGGTAGAAGCGTCCCATGGTGGTGGGGAACACCAGGACCGGAGCCCCGGCGTGTCCGAAGATCAGGGTCTCCATGGTGCGGCCGAGGGCGGGGCTCACCCAGTGGTGATATTCGCGGTTCATCGCGCAGGCTCCACTATAGGGTTGCGCGCTCATCTGAGGGGTTCCTGCCCTGCCGCGAGGAGGCGGGCAGGGGCGCTGCGGACACGCGCCGAAATCTGCCACTGGGATCCTATCCTGCAGGGGGTATGCCCCATGATGCGCATAGTGGGTGCGAGTGCGGCCATCGTGTTGATCGTGGCCACGGCGACCGGGCCCGCGGTGCGTCCCGCCGCCGGCCAGCAGCGCGTCCAGCTCGACTTCTGGTATGGTCTGGGGCGGCCACTGGGCGACTACATTGACGAGTTCGCCCGGGCCTTCAACGCCTCGCAGACCCGCTACCAGGTCAACGCTACGTTCAAGGGCGGCTACGCCGACACCATGGTGGCCGCGATTGCCGCGTTCCGCGCCGGGAACCCGCCGCACATCGTCCAGATGTTCGAGGTGGGCACCGCGACCATGATGGCTGCCAGGGGGGCCATCAAGCCCGTCCACGAACTGATGAAGGAAGCCGGCGTGCCCTTCGACCCCAGCATCTACATTCCCGCGGTGCGCAGCTACTACAGCACCGCCGACGGCAAGATGGCGGCCATGCCGTTCAACACCTCGACGCCCATTCTCTGGTACAACAAGGACGCCTTCAGGAAGGCCGGTCTCGACCCCAACAATCCGCCCAAGACCTGGCCTGAACTGCGGGCGGCCGCCCAGCGGATCCGGGCGACCAACGCCGCCCCTTGCGGGTACACCACAGCCTGGCCAACCTGGGTGCACTTCGAGAACTTCAGCGCCATCCACGACGTGCCGCTGGCGACCAGGGCCAACGGGTTTGAGGGCCTCGACGCCGAGTTGACCATCAACAGTCCTCTCCACGTCAGGCACCTGCAGTTCCTGATCGACATGTTGAAGGAGGGCACCTTCAAGTACGGGGGCCGCGACGGGGCCGGCGACGCGCTGTTCCCCTCCGGGGAGTGCGCCATGGACACCATGTCCTCGGCGCTGTTCGCCCGCGTGCGCCGCGAGGCGAAGTTTGACTGGGGCGTGGGGTTCCTGCCTTATTGGCCCGACGTCAAGGGCGCCCCGAAGAACTCCATCATCGGGGGGGCCGCGTTCTGGGTCATGACCTCGCCGCGGCGGACGGCCGAGGAGTACAGAGGAGTCGCGGAGTTCTTCCGCTTCATCAGCACCCCGGAGAACACGGCCAAGTGGCACATGGAGACGGGGTATGTGCCGATTACCTTCACCGGCATGCAGTTGGCCAACGCCATGGGCTACTATCAGTCGAATCCCGGGACCGACATCCCGATGAAGCAGCTCACCCGCACCCCGCCCACGAAGAACTCCATGGGGCTGCGGCTGGGCAACATGCCGCAGATCCGCGTCATCATCTATGAGGAGATCGAGAAGGCGTTCCAGGGCCAGCAGTCGGCCAAAGAGGCCCTGGACAACGCGGTGCGCCGCGGCAATCAGGTGCTGCGGCAGTTCGAGCGCACGGCCAAGGACTGAAGGCGCTGACGTCATCTGCAGGCCACCCCCCGGTTCCGCCGAAACCCGCAGGGCGGCGGAGCCGGGGGCGTGTGTCGTGGGGCAGTCCGTGACGCGACGGGTGGTCTTCCCCAACCGCATCCTCCCCTACCTGCTGCTGGCTCCGCAACTGGCCATCGTCTTCGTGTTCTTCTACTGGCCGGCCGGGCAGGCTCTCTTCCAGTCGGTGATGCGTCAGGACCCGTTCGGGACGCGCACCACCTTCGTCTGGTTCGAGAACTTCAAGATGGTCCTCGGCGACCCATCGTACCTGGGTGCGGTGCGCACGACCGTGCTCTCCTCGGCCGCGATCATCCTGCTGGCGATGTCGGCGGGGCTCCTGCTGGCCGTCACCGCCGACAAACCGATCCGCGGAGCCGGGGTCTACAAGACGCTGTTGCTGTGGCCGTATGCGGTGGCCCCGGCCGTGGCCGCGGCATTGTGGCTGTTCATCTTCCACCCGTCCATCGGCATCCTGGGCCGGGCCCTGAACCAGATGGGCCTGCGCTGGGACTACCACCTGAACGGCGCGCAGGCGCTGTTCCTGATCATTCTGGCCTCGTCGTGGAAGCAGGTGAGCTACAACTTCATCTTCTTCCTGGCCGGCCTGCAGTCCATCCCGCGGTCGGTGGTGGAGGCCGCGGCCGTGGACGGGGCCGGGGGGCGCCAGCGGTTCTGGAAGGTCGTCTTCCCCCTCCTGTCGCCGACGACGTTCTTCCTGCTGGTCGTCAACCTGATCTACGCGTTCATCGACACCTTCGGCGTGATCCACTCGCTGACGCGGGGAGGCCCCGGAAAGGCCACGGAGACCCTGGTCTACAAGGTGTACGTGGACGGGGTCATCAACCTGGACCTGGGCGGCTCGTCGGCGCAATCGGTGATCCTCCTGCTGGTGGTCATCACGGTGACGGCCCTGCAGTTTCGATTCGTCGAGCGCCGGGTGCACTACTGATGCGCGAGGCGGTGCTCCCCCGCGTCGAGACCGCTGCCCCCGCGCGGATGCGGTGGCGACCCACCCAGTGGCTGGCCCACCTCATCCTGATCGTCGGGGTGGCGACCTTCGCCTTCCCAGTCTACATGGCCGTGATCGGCTCGACCCACGATGCGCCCACGATCGCCCGGGGCGAGATGCCGCTGACGCCGGGGCCCTATGCCATCGACAACTACCGGCAGGCCTGGACCTCGGGCCAGGGCGAGCGGGTGAAGGCCTCCCCGGTCAGCCGGATGATGCTGAACAGCCTGGTCATGGCGCTGGTGATCGCCTCGGGCAAGATCGCCGTGTCCATCATTTCGGCCTTTGCGGTGGCTTTCTTTCACTTCCCCCTCCGCATGTTCTTCTTCTGGATGATCTTCATTACGCTGATGTTACCCGTCGAGGTGCGCATCATTCCCACGTACAAGGTCGTTTCCGACCTGGGTCTGATCAACACGTTTGCCGGCCTGACGATTCCGCTGGTCGCCTCGGCGACGGGGACGTTGATCTTTCGTCAGTTCTTCCTGACCGTACCCGACGAACTCGTGGACGCGGCCAAGGTGGACGGGGCCGGTCCGCTGCGGTTCTTCTGGAGCATCCTGTTGCCGTTGTCCAGCACCACGGTTGCCGCGCTGTTCATCATCCTCTTCGTCTACGGATGGAACCAGTACCTGTGGCCGCTGTTGATCACCACCGCGCGGGAGATGGACACCATCGTTATCGGAATCACCAAGATGATCGGCAGCGCCGAGGCCCAGACCGACTGGCAGATCATCATGGCGACCTCGGTGCTGGCCATGCTCCCGCCGGTGGCGGTGGTGATCCTGATGCAACGGTGGTTCGTCAAGGGCCTGACCGAGACCGAGAAGTGAGCGCCCGGACCATCCAACCCGTGCTGGACGCGCTGAGGGCGTGGCGGCCTCCCGAGGGATGGGCCGCCGTGACCGTCGTGGACGCCCACGCTGCCGGTGAGCCCCTTCGGGTCGTCACCGGCGGCGTGCCGCCGATCCCCGGCCGGACGATGCTGGAGAAGCGGCGGTACGCGCAAACCCACCTGGATCGCCTGCGCCGTCTGGTGATCTGTGAACCGCGGGGGCACGCCGATATGTACGCGTGCCTGGTGACCGAGCCGGTGACGCCAGACGGCGACCTCGGGGTGCTGTTCCTCCACAACGAGGGCTTCAGCACCATGTGCGGACACGGCATCATCGGGCTGGTCACGGTCCTCCTGGAGACCGGCGCCGTGGCCGCGGACGGGACTGTCCCCACCCTGCGGCTGGACACCCCGGCCGGCCGGGTGACCGCCCGGGCTCGCATGCGCGAGGGTCGGGTCGTCAGCGTGGCATTCGAGAATGTGCCCTCCTTCGTCTACGCCCTGGATCAGGCGGCCGAGGTGCCCGGGTTCGGCCGGGTGCGCTACGACGTGGCCTTCGGCGGCGCGTTCTATGCCTACGGCGAGGCGGCCGACCTGGGCGTCCGGCTGGTTCCCGAAGCATTCCGCAGGCTCATCGAGGCCGGCACCGCGGTCACGCGCGCCGTGGCCTCTGTCCTCCCGGTGCGCCATCCGGACGCTCCCGACCTCGGGTTCGTCTACGGCACGATCATCACGGGCCCACCGGAGGGCTCAGGCGCCCACAGCCGCAACGTCTGCATCTTCGCCGACGGCCAGGTGGACCGGTCGCCGACCGGCACCGGCGTGAGCGGGCGGCTGGCCATCGAGTTCGCCCGCCGCCGGCTGGACGTCGGACAGCCGTTGGTGGTGGAGAGCCTGATCGGCACCACCTTCACCGGGCGCATTCTGCGGACCGTCGACATCGGGGGCGTCCCCGCGGTGATTCCCGAGATCGAGGGAGCGGCATACATGACGGGTCACAGCGAACTCGTGGTGGCCCCGGGCGATCCCTTGGAGGCCGGCTTCCTCCTGCGGTAGGAGCATGTGGGCCCTGATGGCCGTGGCGCTCGGTCTGCTGGCTCTGGTGGCCGGCGCGGTGGTCTCTCCCACCGTGGACGTCCACGCCCATCGCGGCGGCGCCGGCCTGGCGCCGGAGAACACCCTGGCCGCTTTCCGCAACGCCCTGGCGCTGGGCGCAGACTACCTCGAGATGGACCTGCACGCCTCCGCCGACGGGGAGGTGGTGGTCATCCACGACGCGACCCTGCAGCGCACCACCAACGGTCGCGGCTACGTGCGGCAGACGCCGTTGGCCGAACTCCAGCGCCTGGATGCCGGATCCTGGTTCCACGGCCGGTTCGCCGGCGAGCGGATTCCGACCCTGCGCGAGGTGCTGGAGATGGTCCGTGTTTGGGGCGACAGCCGCATCCGTTTGAATCTGGAGACCAAGTACGATGCGAACGCGCCGCCGCCCGCCGACTTCGAGGAACGCATCCTCGGGCTCGTGCGCGAGGCGGGGATGGCTGACCGCATCCTCCTCCAGTCTTTCTTCTATCCTTCGTTGGTCCGGGTGAGGGCTCTCAATGCCGCCGTCCCAACCGCCGTGCTCCGCCGCGTCAGCGACATCCCGTCCGACGCCGTGGCGGTGGTCCGCGAGGCCCGGGCCAGCGTCTACTCCCCGAACTTCAGGCTCATCGGGCCTGACGTCATCGAAGCGCTCCACCGCGCCGGCGTGCCCGTCGTCCCCTGGACGGTCAACGAACCCGCGGACATGGAGCGGATGCTGGAGGCGGGCATCGGGAGGCTTCCCGGCGACGGGATCATCACCGACTACCCCGATCGCCTGCTCCAGCTCCTGCGCGCCCGGGGGCTGCGCCGCTAGCGGCCCACCGTCGGCTCCGGGTCGTCCGCGGCAGGGGGGAGCCCGCGCACCGCCGAACCCCGCCATGCACTCGGCAGGATGGTGGGGGGATGTCTGCGGCACCGAGCCAGTCTGCGAGCGCGAAGGCGCCTGCACGCAGGCGCAGCCTCGTCCGCCTGGTGCGGCGCCAAGTCGCCGCGCTGAACCGGCGGGACCTGGACGGCCTCATGGCGTTGTACGCCGACGATGCGGTGCTGGAGTTCCCCGCCAGCCCGATCCTCACCGGGCGGAGCGCCATCCGCAAGGCCTACGAGCGGTTCTTCCGCGACTGGGAGGAACAGGTGACCCTCGAAGACGTCGAGGTGAAAGGGCAGGTGGTCACCGCCCGCGGCATCGCCCGGGGCCGGCACCGCGCCGTCCAATTGCGCATTCCTGGACAGGTGCCCGTCCCGCTGCGGGCCTACCGGCACGCCTTCGTCGTGTCGTGGGAGATCGCGGACAACAGGATCCGTCGTCACCGCGTGGACTATGACGCCGAGGGCCTGGTGCGCCAGTTGCTGGGGGTGTGAGGACGGACAGGCCGATGGACGCGATCCTGGCCGTCGCGTCGCTGGCGAAGCGGCTGCGGGCCAACGTCGAGCGGGTGATCGTCGGCAAGGCCGACGTCATCGAGCAGGCCCTGGTCGCGGTGCTGTGCGAGGGCCACATCCTCATCGAGGATGTGCCCGGCATTGGCAAGACCATGCTGGCCAAGGCACTGGCGCGGTCGCTGGGGTGCTCCTTCCGCCGGATCCAGTGCACCCCCGATCTGCTGCCTTCAGACATCACCGGCCTGGAGTACTACAACCAGAAGACCCAGACGTTCGAGTTCCGTCCCGGGCCGGTCTTCGCGCAGATTGTGCTGGCCGACGAGATCAACCGGGCCACGCCCCGCACCCAGGCGGCGTTGCTGGAGTGCATGGAAGAACGACAGGTGACCAGCGAGGGGCAGACACGGCCCCTGGCCAGGCCGTTTGTGGTGCTCGCCACCCAGAACCCCGTTGAACTGCAGGGAACCTTTCCGCTGCCGGAGGCTCAGCTGGACCGGTTCCTGATGCGCCTGGTGCTCGGCTATCCGTCGGCGTCCGACGAGCAGGAGATCCTGCGCCGGTACCGGACCGGTCGGCCGCTGGATGACCTCCAGCCAGTAGCGGCGCCGGAGGAGGTCCTGAGCATGGGGGCGCTGCTGCTCGGCTTCGGATTGGCCGTGCGCTCGGGCGGGCCGTTCCTGGTCGGCGCGATCCTGCTCCTCGGCGCGGGGGCCTCGTATCTCTCGCACCGCTACTGCCTGGAGCGCGTGGAGTTCCGGCGGACGTTCGTCCCCCGGCGGGCCTTCTGTGGGGAGACCGTCACGCTCACCCTGGAGGTGACCAACCGCAAGTGGTTGCCGCTCGCCTGGCTGGAGGTGACCGATGAACTGCCCGAGGAGATCGTCCCCCAGCGAGGCCGGATCCTCCCCAGCGCGCGGCAGCGCCGCCAGCACCTGCTCCACCTGTTCTCGCTGCGGTGGTTCGAGCGCGTCCGGCGGCGGGTCACCATGACATGCACGGCCAGGGGGTATTTCCCCCTGGGGCCCGCGCGTCTGCGGTCGGGCGACCTTTTCGGGATCACGTCGAACGGGAAGACCCAGGAGGAGACCGACCACCTCATCGTCTACCCCAAAATCGTGCCCCTGGAAGCCCTGGGCCTTCCGGCGCTGCACCCCCTGGGGGACCTGCGCGCCCCGCGGCCGCTACTCGAAGACCCGACCCGCACCGTCGGCGTGCGCGACTACCTGCCCGGGGATCCCCTGCGGCGCGTCCACTGGAAGGCCACCGCCCGCGCCGGCCACCTGCAGACCCGGCAGTACGAGGCCTCCACGGCGCACCGCCTGGTCGTCATGCTGAACATGGACACACTGGGGGAATACGCCGAGTACCGGGGGTTCGTGCGGCCGCTGCTCGAGTTGAGCATCATGGTGGCGGCGTCGCTCGCCGCGTGGGCGACCGAGCAGGGGATTCCCGTCGGGGTCTACGCCAACGGGTATCTCCCCGAAGGTGTGCATCGCGTGCGCCTGGCGCCGGCGCTGGGAGCGGGGCACCTGACCGCGATCCTGGAGGCCCTGGCGAAGGTCTTCCCGACCCCGGTGATCCCGCTGGGTGACCTGATGGCGCTGGAGGCGAGGGTGCTGACGTGGGGGACAACGGCGGTCGTCGTCACGGCGGTGGTCGATCCCCCGCTCCTGGCGGGCATCCAGACGGTGCGGGACGCCGGGCATGCGGTGGTGCTGGTGCTGGTTGGCGATCGGGTGCAGGCCCCGTCCCTCGGGCTCCCCACCCATCGGGTGAAGGGTGAGGTGGGCTGGCGTGCGATGGACGAGCTCCGCCTCGTCTGAGCCGCCGGGCGCAGGCGGCGGGACCGGCGGCCGCGGGCCGTCCTGGTCTGGCCGGGGCCCGGCCGGATTCTGGGAGGGCGTCCGGCGCGTGCTCCCGCCGGCGCGCGCGGCGATGGAGTTCTGCTGGCTCTATCCCTGGATCGTCGTACTGGGCGGCGGATTCTACGGCGCGACGGGTCCTCTCCTGTCGGCGGGGTGGGCGCTCGTCCTCCTGGTGGGGGCACAGGTGGCGGTCAGACCGGTGCTCGACCGGGGGATCCCCCTGCCCCGCGCCCGGGCGGTGCTGGTGGGAGTGGGGCTGGGCCTGGGCTTTCTGGCCGTGCACGCGCAGCATTACGCCGCCATCCCTCTCTGGAGTCCGACCTGGGTGGCTTCGCTGCTGTGGGCCGCGCACGAGACGCTGCCGGCGGTCCCCAAGCCGGTGGCCGGTGCGCTGGTCGCAGCCCTGCTGTGGTGGCGGGGTCTCGCACTCGGCGCGCGCGCGGCCAGCGCCATCGAGGTCGAGGAGGCCTACAGGACCGGCGTCGGCATGGTCGTCCTCTACTTCATTGCGGCCGCGATCTACGGCGACACGCAGGCGTTCCAGGCGGCGGGTCCCGCGCTGCCGGGCCTGCTGCCGGCGTTCTTCTTCCTCGGTCTGTCCACGCTGGCGCTGGCGCACCTGGCGGTGATCTGGGACCGGGGGACCGATGAGCGTGCGCACTTCCCCGCCCGGGCCTGGCTGCTGCTGGTGGTGGGTGTGGTCGGGGCGATCCTGCTGGCCGCCAGCGCGGCCGCCGGCCTGGCCGCGGCCGATGTCTCCACCTACCTGGGGCTGGCGCTGAGCCCGCTGCTGCCGGTGGTCGAGGTCCTCTTCCTGGTGCTGTTCGTCATTGCGGGGATTCTGGTGAGACTGCTCATCGCCGTGCTCTCGCGTCTGCCGCACCGGGAGATGCCCGACCTCCAGACGCCGCCGACGGTGTTCGACGACCTGCTGCGCCGCCTGCGCGAACTCGAGGTGAACCCGCAGATGGTAGAAGGGGCCCGATGGGGAATGGTGGCGGTGGCGGTGCTCCTGCTGGTCATCGCCATGGCGTTGACGATCGTGCTGAGGCGTCGGCGCGAGGGGTCGCCCGACGAAGACGAGCGCGAGTCGGTGTGGTCGGCGCGCGAGCTGTTGCGGGGACTGGCCGGGATGCTGCCGCCAATTAGACGCCCTCGGCCGCCCGCGGAGGATCGGGTCGGGCCGACGGCAGGAGCGATTCGGAGGATCTATCGGGAGTTGCTGCGCCTGGGCGGCGCGCACGGGGAGCCGCGCCCGTCGTGGATGACGCCGCGCGAGCACGAGCCGCGACTCCGGGGCGTCTTTGCCAGCGCCGCCGAGGACGTGGGCGTGCTCACCGCGGTCTACGAGCGCGTCCGCTATGGCGGCGCCCGCCCCACGGCGGAAGACGTCCGGGCCGCCGTGGGGGCGCTCGAACGGATCAAGGCCTCGCTGGCGCCGGGTCCCGGAGCGGCGGGCTAGGCCTTCTTCTGGGGGATGCAGCAGATGAACTTGAGGGGCCTGCTGCCGGTGTTCCTGATCTGGTGCCGCTCGTAGGGCGGCACCCACATCACGTGTCCGGGCTGTAGCGGGCGTTCACCCTGATCGCCGACCATCACGCCCTCGCCGTCGAGCAGGTACATCTCCTGTTCATACCAGTGCTCGTGCAGCGGCGTGGCGGCGCCGGGCGCGACCTCGAAGATCCGCATGGCGAAGTGCTGGGCGCCGCGTTTCTGGTCGATGACCCAGCGGATCTTCACGCCGGGCATCGACTCGGGCTCTTCGGCGGGGACGTCCTCGGGACGAAAGATTTCCATGGCACCTTCTAGCATACCACTTCCGAGCGGTATTCTATCTGGGGGGCTCCTGGATTCCTGCACCCGGCAGCCGCAGCCTGTGCCGATGTTGCCGGCAGAGGCTGTCGATGGGCTGCGTCGCTGAATGGGGGAGAAGCGCATGGGTGGCGAACTGCTGGCCGTGGAGGTCAGGACGTACCTCGACGACCTGGTGCCGCCGCGTCCGGCGGAGATGCAGAGGATGGAGGCCTATGCGCGGCAGACGCGGTTCCCCATCATCGGGCCGGCCGCGGGACACTTCTGCTATCTCCTGGCACGGATGATCGGGGCGAGGCGGATCTTCGAGATGGGATCAGGGTACGGCTACTCGACCGCCTGGTTCGCGCGAGCCGTGAAGGAAAACGGCGGCGGGACGGTGTTCCACGTGGTGTGGGATGAGGATCTGTCACGTCGGGCGAGGGGGCATCTCGCCGCGCTGGGGTACGAGGGGATCGTCCAGTACCGGGTTGGGGAGGCGGTCCAGGCCCTGCGCGAGGCCGAGGGGACGTTCGATCTCATCTTCAACGACATCGACAAGCAGGCCTATCCGGACTCGCTGCCGGTGGTCGCCGACAAACTCCGGCCGGGCGGCGTCCTCATTGCAGACAACATGTTCTGGAACGGGCGGGTCTTCGATCCGGACGACCGTTCCTCTTCCACTCGGGGTGTCCGCGAGTTCACCAGGCTGATTGCGAGCGACCCGCGGTGGAGTGCTTCGGTGGTTCCGATCCGGGACGGACTGCTGGTCGCGTGCCGGACGGGTTGAGCCTGCAGGCTACATCCGCACGATTCCCCGCGGATCGAGCACGTCCCGGATCCCGTCGCCCGGCGAGACCTCATGGAGGTCCGCCTGCTCTCTTCCGTCCCCCGAAGAGGGATCCTTTGCCGGGGCGGATTCACGACGCCGCCCGCCTGACGCCCAGGTAGCGAACGAGGACTTCCGGCGCTGCGGCCACGTCGGCCGGGGTCCCTTGATAGCGCACGCGGCCAGCCTCCATCAACACCACTCGATCCGCCACCTGCAGCGCGGCGTCGACCTTTTGCTCGACCAGCAGGATGCCGACGCCCCGGGCCTTCAGGAACTGGATGACCCCGAGCAGCGACCGAACGAGGGCGGGCATCAGCCCCTCGGTGGGTTCGTCCATCAGAAGATACCCTGGCTCGGCGCACAGCGCCCGCGCGGTAGCCAGCATCTGCTGTTCGCCCCCGCTGAGGGTACCCGCCTGTTGCCGCAACCGGTCCCGCAGGACGGGGAAGAGCTCGAAGACCCATGGGGGGATCGCGCGCCGGCTCCCCCTGACCAGCAGGCCCATCCTCAGGTTCTCCTCGACGGACAGCGACGGGAACACCCCCCGTCCCTGCGGCACGTAGGCCACCCCCAGCCGAGGAATCTCGTGCGGCCGCAGCCCGGTCAGGTCCTGATCGTCGAGGCGGATGCGGCCCGACGCCGGCTTCACCAGCCCCATGACCGCCTTGAGCGTTGTCGTCTTGCCCGCACCGTTGCGGCCCATCAGGCACAGGATCTCACCCGGTGACAGCGTCAACGACACGTCGTACACCACGCGGGCCGCGCCGTACGCGCACGTGACGGCTTCCAGCGCCAGCGTCATTGGCCCAGGTAGACCCGTTGCACGTCCGGGTTGGCCTCGATCTCGCCCGGTGTGCCTTCGGCGATGATGCTCCCTCTGTCCATCACGGTGATCCGGTGCGACAGGCCCAGGACGACCTCCAGGTTGTGCTCGACGAGCAGCACGGTCACCCTGTCGGCGATCCGACGGATGAGCGCCGTCAGGGCGGCGCTCTCGTCGGGGTCCAGACCCTGGGTCGGTTCGTCGAGGATCAGCAACTGAGGCCGCAGCGCCAGGGCCATGGCCATCTCCAGCAGGCGCTGGTGGCCGTGGGGCAGCACACCGGCGGGCAGGTCCCAGGCGGTTGGCAGCCCGACTTCCTCCAGGGCGCTCTGGACTTCACCGGCCAGGAGCGGGTCGTCGGGCCTGAGGATGTCGAAGGCCGAACGCAGCCGCCGGCGCTGCACCGCCAGCGCTACATTAGCGTAGACGGAGAGGTTGCCGTAGATGTTGGTGAGCTGGAAGGTGGACACGATACCGAGCGCGACCCGGGCGTGGGCCGGGGCCGCGGTGATGTCGCGGCCGTCGAAGAGGACCCTGCCGGAGGTCGGGCGGACCCGGCCGCTGATCATGCCGACCAGGGTGGTCTTGCCCGCGCCGTTTGGGCCGATGATCGCGCGGATCTCGCCAGGGTCCACCCGAAGGTCCACGCCCTGCACCGCCTGCAGGCCTCCGAAGGCCTTGTGCAGCGCCTCGGTCTGCAGCAGCGGGCCTATGGCAGCCACCGCCACCACCGGGCCCGCAGCGCGCCGGCGAGGCCAGCCGGGAACTTCATGACGAGCACGACCAGCGCCAGGCCGACCACGAGGAGATAGCTGGATGTCAGGCCGCTCGCCGCGTCCACGATGTAGGCCATCAGGCCCGCGCCGATCAGCGGCCCCACCGTGGTGCCCGCGCCGCCCAGCAGCACCCAGAGGAGCGGGTAGATGGAGTAGAGGATGGACGCGAACGTGGAGCCCACGTAGGAAAACAGGAGGGCGTAGACGGCGCCGGCGGTCCCGGCGATCGCGCCCGAGGCGATCAGGGCCAGGAGCCTGTAGGCAGCAGTGTTGTAGCCCAGCATCCGCGTCCGCTCCTCGTTCTCCCGGATGGCCACCAGCACCCTCCCCGCGGGAGACCGGACGAGCCAGAGGTTGACCAGCAGGCACGCGGCCAGCGTCGCCAACGCCACGTTGTACTTGACGCCCGGGTCGGCCAGCGCCAGTTTGAGCCCGCCCAGGCGTAGGGGCTGGAGGTGTCCGGTCAGGACCAGCCCCTGGTCGCCGCCCGTGATCCGGCTGAAGAGCAGCGTGGACAGGTAGAAGACCTGGGCGAACATCATGGTCACGATCAGGAACGCCACCCCGGTCGTGCGCAGGGTGAGCAGGCCGACGGCGGCGGCTACCAGGGTGCTGGCCGCGATGCCGACCAGGAAGGCCGCAGCCGGTCCGAGGTCCAGGTGGTAGACCATCAGGCCCGCGCCATAGACGCCGGTGGCGAAGAACATGGCGTGGCCCAGGCTCATCAACCCCGCATAGCCCAGCAGGAGGTTGTAGCCGATGGCGTAGGTGGCCAGGACCATGATCCGCGCCACCATGCCGTGGTGGAACGGCGGGAGGAACACCTGGAGGATGAGCAGCGCGAGCAGGACCGCCAGGTGGAGGACGAGCGCGCGGCGACCGTTGCCCCGGGTCATACGGGCTGCGCCCCAAACAGTCCGCCCCTCCGGAAGACCAGGACGAGCGCCACGAGCCCCGAGGCGATGATCCTGGCCAGGGTGGGAGAGAAGAAGATGGACACCGCCCCGTCGATGAGTCCCATGAGCAGGGCCGCCACCATGGTCCCCTTCAGGCTGCCCAGCCCGCCGATGATGACCACCATGAACGAGAGCAGGAGCGCATCCAGTCCCATGAGGTAGTGCGCCTGCTGGACGGGGACGATTAGGACGCCGGCGGAGGCGGCCAGGACGCCGCCCAGAGCGTAGGTGGCCGCGTAGATCCGGTCAACGGGCACGCCGAACGCCTGCGCCATCTGGGGATCCTGCTGCGTCGCGCGCATGTAGAGGCCCAGCGTGGTCCGGTCGACCACCAGCCAGGTCGCCCCCAGGAGCAGGGCCGCCAGGCTGCCGACCATCAGTTTGTAACCCGAGTAGCCGAACCAGGGGAATTGAACGGTGAAGGTCACGGGCGCGACCACCGGCCTGGCCTCGGGGCCGTAGAGGCTGAGGACCGCCTGTTGGATGATGTACAGCAGTCCGATGGTGGCCACGATGGTGGCCCCGGGCGCATAGCGGAGGGGCCGCAGGACGAACCGGTCGGCCGCCAGGGCGACGGCACCGGCGACCGCGGGCGCGGCGACCAGCGCCAGCAGGAAACTGCCCGTGGCCTGAGAGACCACCCAGGCGCCTACTGCGCCTAGCATGTAGAACTCGCCGTGGGCCACGTTGACGATCCGCATGACGCCGAAGACCAGGGAGAGGCCCAGGGCCGTGAGGGCGAGGATCAGCCCAGAGGTGACGCCTTCGAGCAGGGCAAGGAGCAGCCGTCCTTCCAGAGGGGAACTCCCTAGAGGATGGAGCCGCGGGGCGGTCTAGAGCGGCTGCCTGGTGTAGTCCGCCTCAGCAGGGTACATGCCCTCCTCGATCGTGGTCTTGTGGACGACCTTGAGCTTCCGCCCCACGACCTGGGAGATGAACTGCTGGCCGAACACCTGGTGCAGCCGCCCGACGAAACGCTTGGGGCCCTGGGGGTGCTCGATCCCTTCCTTGAAGGTCTCAATCCTCTCCAGGGTTTCGATGAAGCCCGGATAGTCTCTCGGGCTCCTGTACCCGCTCTTCTCCACAACCTCCTTGATGACGAAGAGGGTCTCCCAGACGCCGAACATGTGGGAGTAGGTCGAGACGTCTCTGGGATCCCGCACGCTGGCGCCGTTGGCGTCCACCCCGACCCGCTGCCGGTACTGGCGTTCCCAGGGCGTGGCATACTGGCCTGCATAGCGCGGGAAGGCCTCCCACAGGAACGTCCCCTCCAGGTACTCCAGTCCCGGGCTGGCGATGTCCACACCCTCCAACGAGTCGATGAACCCGAAGAGGCGGGGTTTGCGCCGCCCGAAGAACTCGCCCATTTCCTTGACGAACGTCAGCACGCCGGGCCCGACCATGACGTGGTAGACGACGTCGGTGTCGCGTGGCACCCGCGGGAAGTACCTGGTGAACGAGGTCTCCGTGGGCGGGATGGGCACCAGGGTGGTGATGGTGGCTCCCAGCCTGGTCGCCGTCGCGCTGAAGAAATCCCGGTGGTCGTAGCCGAAGGCATAGTCGGGAAAGATCATGGCAATCTTCCTGCCGAGGTGCTTGACGACCCAGGGGGCAATGGCGGTCACCTGGGCGCGCACGTCGGTGATCCCCGGCTGGAACGTGTAGCGGTTCAACTTCCCCGAGGCCACGTGGTAGCCTTCGCTGACCACCAGGTAGGGGATCTTGAGTTCGCCGGCGCGCGGCGCCGCGGCGATGACGACGTTGGAGAACAGCGTCCCGAAGATGAAGTCCACCCTGTGCAGTTGCGCAAGTTTTTCGACCACCTCGACACCCCGCCGGGGATCGGTGCCGTCGTCTTCGATCACCAGCGTGACCGGACGGCCGGCGATCCCGCCCGTGGCGTTGATCAGGGCGGCGGCGGCCCGACCGGTCCGCTCGTACCACTTGCCGTAGACGGCGCCGATGCCGGTGCGGTGCACCTGGAAGCCGATCCGCAGCGGCGGGCCGGACGGGGCGGCGGCGCGGGCGGCGGGCAGCGCCACCGCAGGCAGCGAGCCCGCCAGCCGGCCCGCGATCCCTGCTCCGACCAGCGCGCCGGCGGTCTTCAGTACTGCCCTCCTGGTGAGGGTGCCTGTCCGCATGGACGTCCTCTCTGGCGCAGAGCCTTTGGCGAGCAGGGCCTTCCACGCCGTCGCCCAGGAGTCCTGCGCGGGCCGCCAGAAGTGGATACGTCAGGCTGCCGCCCGGAGGCTGCGCATGCGTCTGTTCATCAGCAGGGAGGAACACCTCCGCCGCGCCGCCCGGGTGCGTGAGGGCCTGGGCCGCCGCGGCGTCGACGCGCTGGTGCTGTTCAGCCCGGCGCAGATCTTCTACCTGACGGGGTTTGCCTTCATCGCCACCGAGCGGCCCATCGCCCTGATCGTCGGCCGTGAGGCGGCCGTGCTGTTCGTCCCCCGCCTGGAGGAAGAGCACGCGGCCGGCCACGCGGTGGCCGACCGCGTCGTCTCGTACCCCGAGTACCCGGGGGACCGTCACCCGATGCTCCGCCTGGCCGACCTGATGGGGAGCCTGGGTCTGGCCGGGGCGCGCCTGGGCGCCGACGGGGACGGGTATCCCGGGCTCATGGGGTACCGCGGGCCTCGCCTGAGCGAGATCCTCCCTGACGCGTCGGTGCAGGTCATGCGCGACCTCGTCGAGGACATGATGAAGGTCAAGTCGGCCGAGGAGATCGCGCTGATCCGCGAGAGCGCCCGCTGGGGCAACCTGGCCCACACGTTGCTGCAGGAGTACACGAGGCCGGGCGCCAGCGAGAGCGAGGTCGGCCAGCGGGCCTCCTATGAGGCCACCGTGGCCATGGTCCGGGCGCTGGGCCCCGAGTACCGGCCGCTGTCCTGGACCACTCCGGGTGCGCACGCCGGGTATCGGGGTCAGGTGGGCGCTCAGTCGGCGATCCCTCATGCCATGACCACCCACGCCCGCATCCGCGCGGGCGATGTCCTGGTGACGGGGGCGGCGGCGGTAGTGGGTGGCTACACCAGCGAGCTGGAGCGCACGATGATCGTGGCCCCGGTGAACGGAGAGCACCGCCGGTACTTCGACCTGATGCTCGGCGCGCAACAGACCGCCCTGGCGGCGATCAGGCCGGGCCGACCCTGCAGCGATGTGGACCGGGCCGTGCGGGCCTACTTCGAGCGACACGATCTGATGCCGTCCTGGCGCCACCACGTTGGGCACGCCCTGGGGCTGGGCATCCACGAGGCGCCCTTCCTCGACATCGGCGACGACACGATCATGGAGCCGGGCATGGTCTTCAGCGTGGAGCCGGGCATCTACATCCCGGGGTTTGCCGGGTTCCGCCACTCCGACACGGTGGTGGTGACCGAGGATGGGTACGAGATGCTGACGTACTATCCGCGGGATCTGGCGTCGCTGACCATCGACGGGTAGGGAAGGGAGTCCTGGGCGTGGCCTGGCTCGTCCGGAACTACGATCTCGTGATCGTCGCGACCTGGGAGCACCTGATGCTCACCATCGAGACGGTGGTCATCGCCCTAGCCATCTCGCTAGCCATCGGGATCCTTGCCGCCCGCCACCCGCTCGTGTACCGGCTCGCGGTCACCACCACCGGGATGTTCTACACGATCCCCAGCCTGGCACTCTTTGCCCTCCTCGTCCCCGTGGCGGGCCTGGGCAGGGTTCCGGCCCTGATCGGTCTAGTGGGGTACTCGCTGCTGGCCCTCGTTCGGAACATCGTGACCGGCCTGCGCGGGGTCCCGCCGGAGGTGGTGGAGGCCGCCGTCGGGATGGGATGCTCCCGGGGGCAGATCCTCATGCGGGTTGAGCTACCGCTGGCGCTCCCGGTGATCGTGGCAGGCATCCGTGTGGCGACGGTTACCGTCATCGGCATCGGGACCGTGGCAGCCTATGTGAACGCGGGGGGGGTGGGGGCGTTGATTCTCTCCGGGATCCAGCAGACCAACACCGCGAAGATCGCCGCCGGAGCCGTCGTGGCCACGGCGATGGCCTGGGGAGCCGACTACGGGCTGGAGCGGGTGCGACGCTGGTTGGCCCCGGGGGCCAAAGCCTGACGGCACGGTTCTGGCGGCCCACAACTCGAAAGGGTACCGACGGGGGGTGGAGGCGATGGGACGGATATGGGTCGCCCTGACTGCAGTCGCCGTGATGCTGTTGATCGCGGTGCCATCCGGAGCGGCAGCCGGCGAGGGCGGCAAACTCACGATCCGGGTCGGCTCCAAGAACTTCACCGAGCAGTTCATCCTGGCAGAGATGTACGCGCAGGCGCTGGAAGCGAAGGGGTACCGGGTCGAGCGCTTTATCAATCTCGGGGGCACGCTCATCGCCCACCAGGCGGTCGTCAGCGGGAAGATCGACATGTATCCGGAGTATGCGGGTACGGCCCTGGCCGCGGTGGTGAAGGGCACGCTCATTGCGGATCCCGAGGCGGTCTACCGGCAGGTGAAGGAATACTACGAACGGCACCTGGGCCTCACGCTGCTGACGATGTCCCGGATGAACAACGGGTATGTGCTGGTGGTCCTGCCCGAGACCGCCGCCAAGTACAGGCTCAAGAGCATGTCGGATCTGGCGAGGGTCTCCAGGCAACTCGTGCTGGGTGCTGGTCCGGAATGGGCCGACCGCGAAGACGGTGTGCCCGGTCTCAGGAAGGTCTACGGCATGGAGTTCAGGGAATTCCGGCCCATGATCACGGCGCTGAAGTACCAGGCCCTGCGCGAGCGCCAGGTGGATGTGATTAACGGTTTTACCACCGACGGACAGATCACGGCCATGAAGCTGGTCCGCCTGACCGACGACAGGAACTTCTGGCCCCCCTACCGCGTGGCCCCGGTCATCCGGAGAGCACTGGCGCGGAACTATCCGGGGATCGTGCAGGTCCTCAACGGCGTTACCGCGCTGCTGACCGATGAGCGCCAGTCCGAGCTCAACTGGCGCGTGGACGGTCTGAAGGAGGAACCGCGAGACGTGGCACGGGAGTTCCTCAGAAGACACGGCCTGGTCAGGTAAGAGGTGGCCGTCCTGCGGGGGGCGTGGGACTACGCGCTCCGCCACCAGGATCGATTCTGGCGGGCGGTGGCCACCCATGCTGAACTCAGCCTGCTGGCTCTGGCTGCCGCCGCCCTGCTGGCTATCGGGACGGGCATCCTGCTCTCCCGTCACCGGCGCGCGGCGTTCGTCGTCGTCAACGCGGCGGCCATGGGTCGGACGATCCCGATCCTGGCATCCTGGCCCTGCTGTTGCCTGTCCTGGGCATCGGGTTCAGGCCGGCCCTGGTCGCCCTGATCCTCATCGCCGTCCCGCCGATTCTGATCAACACCTATGTGGGGCTGACCGAGGTGGACCCGGCTGCCATCGAGGCGGCGCTCGGTATGGGGATGGCATCCCGGGACCTGCTCTGGAAGATCGAGTTGCCCCTGGTCGTCCCCGTGATCTTTGCCGGCCTGCGCACTTCGGCGGTGAACGTGGTGGCCAGCGCGACGCTGGCGACGTTCATCGGGGCCGGCGGGCTCGGCGACTTCATCCAGGCCGGGATCGCCATGAACGATGCGGCACAGCTCCTGGTGGGGGCCATCCCCGTGGCCGCGGGCGCCGTGTTCGTCGACTGGGGTTCGGGGCGTTGGAGCACCTGCTGACACCCAAGGGGCTGCGGGTCGGGGCCGCGTGATGCCATTGGGCGAGACGCCGCCTTGCCTTCCCCTTGACAGGCATGGTATACTTCCCCCACTTCCACAGGCCGATGACCGGGAAGAGTACCGGCCGGCAGTGGTTCCTCGAACGAGGCACCGGCCGCGCCGCCAGGGCGCAGCCGGTGGGAGAGAGCCGCGGATCGGTGGGACCGCGGTAACCACGCGGACGGGAATGGGCCCGGAAGGCACGGAGCGAAGGTGTGACATGGGGTTTGGCGGCGCAGCGGTCATGATGGGCACGCGACGGGCGCCGGCCAGCGCGCAGTAGCTCCGTCGGCAGCTCCTCCGGTACGGGAGCAAGAGGGCCGCGCCAGTCAGCGGGGATTCCGGAGAGCCGGCGCGGAACGTGGGTGGCACCGCGGGAGAGCACCTCTCGTCCCTTGAGGCGAGAGGTGTTTGCATTTCAGGCGGAGGGAAGGGGTTGAGGGGTCCATGGGATTCGGGAGGTCGAAGGCAACGGCATGATCATCGTCATGGAGCCAGGCGCCGGGCAGGGGCAGGTGCAGGCCGTGGTCGAGAAGGTCCAGAAGGCGGGGCTGACCACGCACGTCTCCGTGGGCGTGGCGCGTACGGTCATCGGCGTGGTCGGCGACGACCGGACCAAGGAGATCCTGCGGCAGTCGCTGGAGGGGACGCCCGGCGTCGAGCGGGTCGTGCCCATCCTCCAGCCCTACAAACTGGTCAGCCGCGAGTTCATCCCCCACGACACGGTCGTGCGGGTCGGCCCGGCGGCCGTGGGTGGAGCCCAGGTGGCGGTCATGGCAGGACCGTGCTCGGTGGAGAGCCGCGAGCAGATCCTGACCACGGCGGAGGCTGTGAAGGCCGCGGGCGCCACGATCCTCCGCGGTGGAGCGTTCAAGCCCCGCACCTCTCCGTACTCGTTCCAGGGGCTCGAAGAGGAGGGCCTCCGCCTGCTGGTCGAGGCCCGGGACCGCACCGGGCTGCCCGTCGTGACCGAGGCCATGGACGCGTCGCAACTCGAGCTCGTCGCCCGATATGCGGATATGATTCAGATCGGCGCACGCAACATGCAGAACTACCCGCTGCTGCGTGAGGCCGGACGGATGAGGCTGCCGGTGCTGCTCAAGCGCGGCGTGAGCGCGACGCTGGAAGAACTGCTGCTGGCGGCGGAGTACCTGCTCAACGAGGGCAACTACAACGTCGTCCTCTGCGAGCGGGGCATCCGCGGGTTCAACAACCACACCAGGTATACGCTGGACCTGTCGGCGGTGCCGGTGCTGAAGCGGCTCACCCACCTGCCGGTGATCGTGGACCCCAGCCACGGCACCGGGAAGTGGCGCTATGTGACGTCCATGGCGCGGGCAGCGGTGGCGGCGGGCGCGGACGGGTTGATGATCGAGGTCCATCCCGATCCGGCCAACGCGCTCTCCGACGGACCGCAGTCCCTCACGCTGGAGAACTTCACCACCCTGATGGCGTCCCTGCGGCCGGTCGCCGCTGCGGTCGGGCGGGAGATGTGAGCGTGGCGCAGGAGGCCTCCCCCGGTTTTCCCAGGATCGCGACCGTGATCGGCCTCGGGCTGATCGGCGGCTCGCTGGCGCTGCGGCTGCGGGAGGTCGGTGTCCGGGTCCTGGGCGTGGACATCGATCCGGAGGCGCTGGCGCTGGCCAGGCGGCGCGGGGCCATCGAGGCCGGCGGCACCGATCTCGACGCGGTGGCTGCCGCCGACCTCGTGATCGTGGCGACCCCCCTGGAGCAGGTCGCGCAGGTGGGCATCGCCGCGGCCCGCCGGATGCGGGTCGGGGCCGTCCTCACCGACACCGGGAGCGTGAAGGCTCCGGTCGTCGCGGCGATCCACGCCGCGCTGGCTCCCGGGGTGCGGTTCGTCGGCGGGCATCCCATGGCCGGCAACGAGAAGCAGGGCATGGCCGAGGCTGATCCGGCCCTGCTGGACGGGAGGCTCTATGTGCTGACCCCGACAGCGCGCACCGTCCCCGAGGCAGTGGCGGCGATGCAGGAGGTCGTCGCGCGCCTGGGGATGCGCCCGGTCGTGCTGGATCCGATCCAGCACGACGAACTGTTGGCGCAGGCCAGCCACCTGCCGTACCTGGCCAGCCTGGCGCTGCTGCGCGCGGTCGCCGACGATGCCCGAACCGTGGGAGGGCCGGCGCTGGCCGACATGACCCGTATCGCGCACAGCCCGGCCGCGATGTGGGCCGCGGTCTGCCGGGCCAACCGCGAGGCGATCCTGCGGGCCCTGACGCGCTATGAAGAGGAACTGCAGCGCCTGCGCCGCGATGTGGAAGCCGGGACCCTGTCGGCGCCCCCGGCTCCGGAGGCGCGCCGGGCCACCCCGGGGGGTGGGATGCGGTGAGCCGGCTCCCGATCACCCCCACGAAGACGGAATTCCTCAGCCGGGCGCGCTCCGGCAACCTCATTCCGGTCACCTGCGACCTCTTCGCCGACCTGGAGACGCCCATTTCGGCGTTCCTGAAACTGCGCACTAGCGGCGAGGCCTACCTGCTCGAGAGCGTCGAGGGCGGGGAGAAGGTGGGACGGTACTCGTTTATCGGCGCCGACCCGGCCATGCGGCTGCGGGCGTACGGCCGACAGGTGGACGTCTGGCGGCCGCGCGGCGCGTTTGCTACGGAGGCCGACCCCCTGGAGGTCGCGCGGGGTCTGCTGGCCGGGTACCGGCCGGTCCCCCATCCCGGCCTGCCGCGCTTCTACGGCGGGGCGGTGGGGTACTTCGGCTATGACTGCGTCCGGTTGTGGGAACGGCTGCCCAACCGGCCGAGGGATCCCCTGGGGCTGCCGACGTGCTATCTGATCATCACCGACGCGGTGGTGATCTTCGACCACGTGGCCCACACGATGCGGATCGTGGCGAACGCGACGGTCGACGGGAACGCCGCCGAGGCGTACCGGTCAGCCGTGGAGACCGTCGAACGCATCTACGAGCGGCTGCGTTCACCGCTGGTCCCACCCGAGCCGGGCGGCCGCGTGGAGCCCGTGATGGATCAGGAAACGCCGGCGGCGGACTTCCTGCGCGCGGTCGAGCGGGCCCGGGAGTACGTGTACGCGGGCGACATCTTCCAGGTGGTGCTGTCGCGGCGGTTCTCGGCGCGCACGGCGGGCGTGGACGCCCTCGACGTCTACCGGGCGCTGCGCACGGTCAACCCGTCGCCGTACATGTTTTTCCTGGACTTCGAGGGCGTCAAGATCGTCGGGTCCTCGCCCGAACTGCTCGTGCGCCTCGAGGACGGCGTCGTGGAGACCCGGCCGCTGGCCGGCACGCGACCCCGCGGCCTCCACGAGGCGGACGACCGTCGCCTTGAGGCGGAACTGCTGGCCGACGAGAAGGAGCGCGCCGAGCACACGATGCTGGTGGACCTGGGCCGCAACGACCTGGGACGGGTCTGCCGGTACGGCACGGTCGAGGTGACCGACCTGATGAGCGTGGAGCGGTTCAGCCACGTGATGCACATCGTCAGCAACGTCCGCGGCGTGCTGAACGGCGGGCGCGACGCCTTCGACGTGCTGCGGGTGTGCTTCCCGGCCGGGACGGTGACCGGCGCCCCCAAGGTGCGCGCCATGGAGATCATCGACGCACTCGAGCCGGTGGCCCGGGGCCCGTATGCCGGCGCGGTGGGTTACGTGGGGTACTCGGGGAACATGGACACGGCCATCACCATCCGGTCCATCGTGATGACCAATGACCGGGCCTACGTGCAGGCCGGCGCCGGGATCGTCGCCGACTCGATCCCCGAGCGCGAGTACCTGGAGACGGTGAGCAAGGCCAAGGCGCTGGTCCGGGCGCTGGAGATCGTGGGCCGGTCGCGCGAGCCGCTGCTCAAGGCGGGTGGGGCGCGATGATCGCCGTCATCGACAATTACGATTCCTTCACCTACAACCTGGTCCAGCACCTGGGATCGCTGGGCGCCGACCTGGAAGTCTACCGCAACGACGCCATCACGGTGGACGACCTGGCCGTGCGGCGACCGGAAGCGATCGTGATCTCGCCGGGCCCGTGTACGCCGAAAGAGGCCGGCATCTCGGTCGAGGTGATCCGGCGGCTGGGACCGTCGGTCCCGATCCTTGGCGTCTGCCTGGGCCACCAGAGCATCGGCGAGGCCTTCGGCGGGCAGGTCGTCCGCGGCCCCACGCCGGTCCACGGCAAGACTTCCCTGATCCACCACGACGGCCGGACGATCTACGAAGGGCTGGCGTCGCCGTTCGAGGCCACACGGTACCACTCCCTGATCGTGTCCCGCGACGGGTTGCCCGACGACCTGGAGGTCTCGGCCTGGCTGGACGACGGACTGATCATGGGGCTGCGGCACCGGACGTACCCGATCGAGGGCGTTCAGTTCCACCCGGAGTCGGTGCTGACGGCGGTGGGGAAGGCGATGCTGGCCAGGTTCCTGGCCCGGGCCGCCGCGTTCCGCGCTGCCCGCGGGTCGCTGGCGCAGGGGGTGGCGCCGTGATCCGCGAGGCCATCCGGGCGGTTGCGGACCGCCGGCCGCTCTCCGAGCAGGACGCCTGGGCGGCGATGGGCGAGATCATGGACGGCCAGGCGACGCCGGCGCAGATCGCGGCGTTCATCACGGCGCTGCGCATGCGCGGCGAGACCGTAGATGAGATCGCCGGCTTCGCCCGCGCCATGCGCGAGCGGGCGCTGCGGGTCATCCCGCGGGCGGACCGGCTGATCGACGTGGTCGGGACCGGCGGCGACCGGGTGAGCACGTTCAACGTGTCCACCACCGCGGCCTTCGTGGTGGCCGGGGCCGGCGGGTACGTGGCTAAACACGGCAACCGGGCCGTCAGCCGTCAGTCGGGGAGCGCGGATGTGCTGGAGGCCCTGGGCGTCAACATCCAGGTCGGCCCGGATGTGGTCCAGCGGTGCATCGAGGACATCGGGATCGGGTTCCTGTTCGCGCCCATCTACCACGCCGCGATGAAGCACGCGGCCGGGCCCCGCAAGGAAATCGGCATCCGCACCGTCTTCAACATCCTGGGTCCGCTGGCCAACCCCGCGGGGGCCTCCAGCCTGCTGGTCGGGACCTACGATCCGTCACTGGTGCGGATCATGGCCGAGGTGCTGGGCGAACTCGGGGTCCGGCGGGCGATGGTCGTCCACGGCGACGGGATGGACGAACTCTCGACGCTGGGCCCCACCCAGGTCGCCGAACTGCGGGACGGCCGCGTGGAGGTGACGATGGTGGACCCCGCGTCGTTGGACATCGTCTCGCCGGCGCCCGAGGCGGTCGCGGGCGGGACGCCGCAACACAACGCGGGAGTGGCGCACTCCGTGCTGCGCGGGGAGCCGGGCCCGGCGCGGGACCTGGTGGTGCTGAACGCCGGAGCGGCGCTGGTCGTCGGCGAGTTGGCGGAAGACCTGCGCGAAGGGATGGCGCTGGCGGCCCGGGCGATCGATTCGGGGGCCGCCTACGAGAAACTCGAGGAACTACGGGTGACCACGCGGACAGCGCAGGCCGGGAGCCCGGGACGCGGATGACGGTGCTCGACGAGATCGTCGCCCACAAGCGGCAGGAGGTGGCCGCCAGCCGGACGGCCGTCTCCCCGGTCGAGATGGAGGCCAGGGCGCTGGCGGCCCCCCCGCCCCGGGACTTCGCCGCGGCGATTGCCGGGCCGCCGGTGCGTCTGATCGCCGAGGTCAAACGTGCCTCGCCGTCGACCGGGGTGATCCGCCGGGACGCCGATCCGGTGGTCTTTGCCCGCCACTACCAGCGGGCCGGCGCTGCGGCCGTGTCGGTTCTGACAGACCGGCGGTACTTCTCGGGCGGTCCCGATGACCTGCTGGCGGTCCGGCGCGCAATCGGCCTGCCCGTGCTGCGGAAGGACTTCGTCGTGGATCCGTATCAGGTCTACGAGTCCCGCGCCATGGGCGCCGACGCCGTCCTGCTGATCGTGGGGACCGTGCCGGCCCGCGAACTGGCCGCCCTGGGCCGGCTCGCCGCCACCCTGGGGCTGACCGCCATCTTCGAGGTCCACACCGAGGCCCAGGTGGACGAAGCGCTGGAGGCGGGCGCCCGCGTGATCGGGATCAACAACCGGGACCTGCAGACGCTGCAGGTGGACCTCGACACCACGTTGCGCCTGCGTCCCCGCATTCCCCGGGGCCGGGTGGTTGTCAGCGAGAGCGGCATCGAGACGCCCGATGACGTGGCGCGGGTGTGCGGCGCCGGGATCGACGCCGTGCTGGTGGGCACGGCGCTGATGGCGAGCGCGGATCCAGCGGCGCGCCTGCGGGCGCTGCGCCTGGCCGCCGAACGGAGCGGACAGACGGGAGGACGGCCTCCATGAGGAAGGGACGTCTGCTGACCGGCGACCGCCCGACCGGGAAACTCCACCTGGGGCACTACGTGGGCACCCTCGCCAACCGCGTCCGCCTGCAGGACGAGTACGAGTGCTTCTTCCTGCTGGCCGACTACCACATCCTCACGACCCGGCTGGAGCACCTGGAGGAGATCGAGGGCAACATCCGCGAGATCGTGCTGGACTACCTGAGCGTGGGGATCGATCCCGAACGCTCCACGATCTTCCTCCAGTCGGCGGTGCCGCAGATTCCTGAGCTGGCCCTGCTTTTCTCCATGCTGGTCACGGTGCCGAGGCTGCACCGGGTGCCCACGCTGAAGGAGCAGATGCGCGACCTGCACATCACGCACCCGTCGGCCGGGCTGCTCAACTACCCGGTGCTCCAGGCGGCGGACATCCTGAGCGTGCGCGGCGAGATCGTGCCGGTGGGCAAGGACCAGGCTTCGCACCTGGAACTGGCGCGCGAGATCGTGCGGCGGTTCAACGAACTGTTCGCGCCGGTCTTTCCCGAGCCCCAGACGCTGATCGGCGAGGTCGGCACCCTGCCGGGGACCGACGGCAAGGCGAAGATGAGCAAGTCGCTGGGCAACGTGATCTACCTGTCGGACGACCCCGAAGTCGTGACGCAGCGGGTGATGCGGATGTACACCGACCCCAGGCGCATCCACCCCACCGACCCCGGCACCGTCGAGGGGAACCCGGTGTTTATCTACCACGATGCGTTCAACGCCGACCGGGCCGAGGTCGCCGACCTGAAAGAACGCTACCGGTCCGGCCGCGTCGGCGACGTGGAGGTCAAGAAGCGGCTGGCGATTGCCCTCAACGCCTTCCTGGAGCCCATCCGCGAGCGTCGCCGGCGGTACGCCGCCCGGCCCGAGATGGTGGAAGAGATTATCGTGGAAGGCAGCCGCCGCGCCCGGGCGATTGCGGCCGAGACTCTAGAACGGGTCCGGGAGGCCATGAAGTTGGCCTACTTCCGCGGGGTGCGGCCGCGCGCGTGACCCGGGTCAAGATCTGCGGGATCAGCGACGAGGCGGCGGCGGTCGCCGCCGCCGAGGCGGGCGCGGATGCCATCGGGCTGATCTTCGCGGCGAGCCGGCGGCAGGTGGATGTGTCCCGGGCCCGGAGGATTGCGGCGGTGCTGCCGCCGTTTGTCACGAAGGTCGGGGTGGTCGTCAACGAGCCGCTGGACCGCCTGCGGGCGCTGGTCGAGACCGTGCGCCTGGACGCCGTGCAACTCCACGGCGATGAAGGGCCGACGTACTGCCAGGCCGTGCGGGAGGCGGGCGTGACCGTGATCAAGGCGATCCAGGTCGCCGGCCCCCTGGATGCGGCGCGCCTGCGGGCGCTGCCGGTGGCGGCGGTGCTCCTCGACACCCACCGGCCGGGCGTGCGCGGGGGCACGGGCGAGCCCTTCGACTGGCGGTGGGCGGTCCCGGTGGCCTCGGTGATGCCGGTGATCCTCTCCGGGGGGCTGTCCCCGGAGAACGTGGCGGTGGGAATCGCCGCTGTCCGGCCGTACGGCGTGGACGTGAGTTCGGGCGTGGAGACCGACGGCAGGAAGGACCCGGGCAAGATCCGCGCCTTCATCGCGGCGGTCCGGGCCGCCGACGCCAGGCTGGCGGCCGGCGGCGCGGAGCCGCCCGGGCCGCCGGTCCAGGATGCACCACCCAGAGAGGTCTGCAGATGAGCGCACAGGGGACGGCGACGGAGATCGGGCGGTTCGGGCGGTTCGGCGGGCGGTACGTGCCGGAGACGCTGGTCCCCGCGCTGGAGGAACTGGAGGCCGCATACGCGGAGCTGTCGGCCGATGCCGCCTTCCAGGCCGAACTGGCCGACGCGTTGCGCTCCTACTGCGGCCGGCCGACACCGCTCTACTTTGCCGCCCGGCTGAGCGAGGCCCTCGGCGTGCGCGTCTACCTGAAGCGCGAGGACCTCCTCCACACCGGCGCCCACAAGATCAACAATGCGCTGGGCCAGGTGTTCCTGGCCCGCCGCATGGGCAAGCAGCGAATCATCGCCGAGACCGGCGCCGGCCAGCATGGAGTGGCCACGGCCACGGCGGCCGCCGTGGCCGGGCTGCCCTGCGAGGTCTACATGGGCGCCGAGGACGTCCTCCGGCAGGGTCTCAACGTCTTCCGCATGCGGCTGCTCGGGGCGCGGGTCATCACCGTCGAGTCGGGCACGAGGACCTTGAAGGATGCGATCAATGAGGCCATGCGCGACTGGGTGACCAATGTGCGGACGACCTTCTACGTCCTGGGGTCGGTCGTGGGGCCACACCCGTATCCGACGATGGTGCGGGACTTCCAGGCGGTCATCGGTCGTGAAGCGCGAGGTCAGGTGCTCGAGCAGGCCGGCCGACTCCCCGACGTGGCCATGGCCTGCGTCGGCGGCGGCAGCAATGCCATGGGGCTGTTCCACGCGTTCCTCGGCGATCCGGTACGGCTGATCGGCGTCGAGGCCGGCGGGGACGGGCTGGAGACCGGCCGCCATGCCGCCACGCTGGTCGCCGGATCGCTAGGCGTGCTCCACGGCACCATGAGCTACCTGCTGCAGGACGCCGCCGGTCAGGTCCGCGAGACGCATTCGATCTCGGCTGGGCTGGACTATCCCGGTGTGGGGCCCGAGCACGCCTACCTCAAGGAGTCCGGCAGGGCCGAGTACGTCGCCGCAGACGACCGCGTCGCGCTGGAGGGGTTCCGGCTCCTGGCGCGGACCGAGGGGATCCTGGCCGCCCTGGAACCGGCGCACGCCATCGGGTACCTGCAGCACCTGGCGCCCACGCTGCCGCGCAGCGCGACCGTGCTCGTGGGGCTCTCTGGACGGGGGGACAAGGACGTTCAGGTCGTGGCCAGGGCGCTGGGGGAGTCGGTGTGAGCCGGATCGCCGCCACCTTCGCGTCGTTGCGGGCGCAGAGCCGCCGGGCGCTGATCCCTTTTCTGATGGCCGGCGATCCCTCGCTGGATGCCACGGTGTCGTTCCTGCGCGGCTTCGCCGGATCCGGCGCCGACCTGCTGGAGATCGGCGTCCCCTTCTCGGATCCGATCGCCGACGGGCCCGTCAACCAGCGTGCCGCGCAGCGGGCGCTCGCGCAGCGCGTGACGCTGTGGGATGTCCTGGACCTGGTCGCCGACCTCCGGCCTCACGTGGCGCAGCCGGTCGTCCTGCTGTCGTACTACAACCCGATCCTGCAGTTCGGGCTGGAGGCCTTCTGCCGGCGCGCGGCCTGTGCCGGCGTGGACGGCGTGGTGGTTCCCGACCTGCCGCCCGAGGAGGGCGGTCCCCTGGGGGCGGCCGCCGGTCCCCACGGCCTCGATACGATCTTCCTGGCTGCGCCCACCAGCACCGATGAGCGTCTGGCACGCGTGGCGGCGGCCAGTCGGGGGTTCATCTACTGTGTTTCACTGACCGGCGTCACAGGCGTGCGGACCGATCTGGCCGAAGATGTCGGGACGCTGGTCGCGCGCCTGCGGAGGCACACCCCCCTGCCCATCTGCGTCGGGTTCGGCGTGTCGACCCCGGACCATGCCCGGCAGGTGGCGTCGGTGGCCGACGGGGTCATCGTGGGGAGCGCGATCGTCTCCATCATTGAGCGCGAGGGCGTCGCAGCCGGCCCGGCGCTCGCCGCGTTCGTGCGGAGTCTGCGCGAGGGCGCCGACGCCGCGGTGGGCGCCGCAGCGCCCTGACGAGGCTTCCGGCCGGCGGAGCGCGTCACGCCACATCCGGATGGGCGTCTTCACTCCGCATCCCCACGCAGGCGGTCCGACCGCGGTCTACCTCCGCACGCTGTGTTTCGTCTTCTGCCAGGACGACGTGCTGCTGATCTTCCGGCAGGACGAGTGTGGGGGATGCTGGAATGCCCCGGGGGGCAAGATCGACCGGGGCGAGGACCCCCTGGAGGCCGCGCAGCGCGAACTCCGCGAGGAGGCCGGGATCGCTCCGCCGCTGGCGTTTTGCGGGGTGGCGACCGCCGTCGTGCGCTCGACCGGGGAGCACTGGGCGATCTTCCTGTTCTCGGCGGAGGTCGGCGACCGGACGGTGGCGGCCTCAGACGAAGGACCGCTTCGGTGGGCATCGCCGGCCGACCTGGGGACGCTGCGGGTGTTCCCCGATATTCCGCTGCTGCTGCCGCATCTGCGGAGGCCGGACCGGGGAGCCGTGCTGGCGAAGTTCGTCTACGCCACCCCCGACCCTGCGACGCTGGAGTCGTCGGCGATCCGGTGACGTCGGATGGACGTGGATGAGGACATCCTGGTGGTCCCCCGTGCGGACCTATTCTGGCGCGGGCCGTTCCGCGGCGTGGTCGCCGACGGTCTGGACGAGTACCTGGTCCGCGTCCGCCGGTTTGGGGTCTTCAGGCGGCGCGGCGATGTGGAGCGGGACCCTTCATTGAAGCAGATCATCCCCTACCTGGTGGTCCGCCGCAGCGGCCGCTACATGCTCTTCCAGCGCACGCAGGCGGGCCGCGAGGAGCGCCTGCGGGGCCGATACTCGATCGGCGTTGGGGGACACATCGCCCGCGATGACGTGCGAGGCGCCGAAGACGCGGTGACCGCCGGGTTGTGTCGCGAACTGGAGGAGGAACTTTCCATCTCGGGCGAGTGGACGGCCCGGTTGGTGGGCGTCCTCAACGACGACGACAACCCGGTGGGCCAGGTCCACTTCGGTCTGGTGCACGTGGTGGACATCGCGTCGGGCGACGTGACGATCCGCGAGACGGACCGGCTCACCGGACGCCTCGCCACGCCGGCCGAAGTCCGCTCGGCCTACGGCGAGATGGAGACCTGGTCGCAACTCGTCCTGGATGCGGGGCTCGTGGGGCCGTGAGCCGCCGTGTCCTGACCGGCCAGGCCCCCGGCCGCCTGACCCCGTCCGCGCCCGGCGGGCGGGTGATCATTCCCGTGGGCCCGCCCTACCGCCTGGACCGGACTCTGACCAGCGGCCAGTGTTTCCGGTGGACGGTGACGGGCGGGTCGGCATCGGGGGTCGTGGACGGTACGGTGGCTGTGGTCGAGCAGGACGCCCGGGGGCTCGCCGTGGCGTGGGGCGGTCCTCCGGGCGACCCGGCTCGGCTTGGGCGGCACCTGGGAGCGGACCAGCCCCTCGACGCCGTGGAGGCCGCGCTCGCCCGCGATCCCGTACTGCGGAGCATGCTCCCGCTGACCTCGGGGACTGCCTTGATGCGGCAGGACCCCTGGGAGTGCCTGGTCTCGTACGTGATCTCCGCGTTCAACAACATCCCGAAGATCCGCCTGAGCATCGGCAGGCTCGCCCGGGCCCTCGGGAGTCCCATCGGGCCGGCCGGCGGCGCCTGGACCTTCCCGGGGCCGGACAGGCTGGCCGGTGCCCGTCTGGACGTCCTGCGCGCGTGCGCGCTCGGCTACCGCGCCCGATCCGTCCGGGCGCTCGCGCGCCTGGTCGCAGATGGGGAGGTCGATCTGGATGCGATCGGACGGCTGCCGCTGACCGAGGCCCGCGCGGCCCTGCTGGAGTTGCCCGGTGTCGGCGAGAAGGTAGCCGACTGCGTGCTGCTGTTTGCCTTTGGGCGCACTGAGGCATTCCCGGTCGACGTCTGGGTGCAGCGGGCGGTGGAACGGTGGTACTTTGGAGGCAGAGCGAAGACCCCGCGTGCCATCCGCGCCTGGGCGTCGGAGCGGTTCGGGGCGCTGGCAGGGTACGCCCAGCAGCATCTATTTGTCGGCGCCCGGCTGCTCGAGCTCGGCGCGTCCTGACCAACTCTGGGGTGCAGTCGGTTAGCGTAGTTCCTGCCAGCTCAAGAGCTCGGCGAATCCCCTCCCCACCCGGCGAATACCCACGGAGGATAGGACGGCTGAATTGTACCTGACGACAGCGGTGCCATCCGTGTTGAGGAAGTTCTTCGCCGCAACCGCGCCCGCGACGTCCAGGGTGCCTCCCTCGATATTCACGTCCTTGTCGCTGAGCACCAGACCGTCAATGATGGCGAGACCCTCTCTGCGTATGTGAAGACCGCCGCCCTGCCACGCGACGATTCCTGGGAGCGTCCGCGTCCCAGGGCCGTGACGCACCTCCAATCTGGCGCCGGTCTGGATTTCAATCCCACCGTCTACGATCAGCGCCCCGTCAACGATAGTGAGACTGGTCCGGTGTTCCAACTCCACATCTCCGTCGACGAACACAATCCCTCGCAGAACGCGTGTCGGGTGGTCCTTGAGATAGTCGAGGACGGCTTCGAATTCGTCCTCGGTATAGCGGCTGCCGGCGCGGGTCCCGAGACGATCATCCCATGGCGCCCCAGCAGCCGAGTTCGTCAGGGCGTTGGCATCATTGCGGTCTGCCAGCGCCTTGAGGTAGCGCATGTCTGCCACGGGCATCTGGAAAGGCCCGCGGATCCGGAGGCGGCGGACTCCCAAACCCTGAACGCGTCGCCGCAGTTCCTCCAGGTCCACAGGGGCCTGCTCTGGGCCGCTTAGGAGCTGCGCGTCGCCTGCCAGCACCAAGTCGAGAAGACTGAGGCTCGGGTCCAGCGCCACAGCCGCCCCAAGGAGGTAGCGGTCGGAGATAGGCCCCTCGCGCAGCGAGAGCCACCGGCCACGGAAGTCGTTGAGCGCGACCCACGAATTGCCGAACCAGATGATGCGGCCGGCCGCCAGGTCGCCGCCCTGCCGGCAGGCTCCGTTGGCCCGACAGGGGACGACGTAAGTCCTCGCCTGGCCATCGAAGACCACGGCCGAGTGGCCATACACACCGTAGGCGAACACTTCTGGTCCCACACGAAGCAGGGCCCTGATGCGCCGCACGGCCCCGCCGGCTTCACCCCGCACGACGATCGCGATCAGGCCGTCTGGGAGGGACTCAACCGTCTCGACGGCGAACGCGCCGGTCTCCAGCGCCTCCTGAAGACCCGAATCCAATGGGCCACCGCCTGACGCTTCGGGCGGGCTTTCCTCGAGGGTCCAGAGTGCTTTTTGAAGGCCTGCATCGGCCGCAAAGAGCGCCGCGAACTGGCGTACCGATCCGCCGGCGAGGCGCTGCTCGACGTTCATCCGGGACAGGAATGCCCAGGCGGTGACCTGGAGGGCCAGCATCGCCGCGATGACGATCACCAGGGCCTGACCTTCCTGTCGCCGCATCGCCTAGTTCCTGGGCCGGACGGCGATCTCCAGGGTGGGTTCGCCCGGCGGCTTCGCGACCGTCACAGTGATGACCACGAGGTCTTCCCGGCGCTGGACGCGCAGGCGGATGATGTGCCTGGCTACAAGCCGCCCCTGCGCTCCGTGGGGAGGCCGCCACAGGGTCGCCGGGTCGCCGGTGATCCGCCGGAGGTCCCCCGAGTCGCGGTCGTGGGCGTAGTACACGGCTTCCTGCCACTGCGGCATGCCGTTGCCGTCGGTTAGAAACGGACGCCCTGGACTTTCGGCCCGGGCGGCGAGGAACCCAATTCCGTCGTTGGGAGCGCCTTCGTCGCGGGACCAGACCATGAGGGCCCCTGGAGCCGTGCTCGATTCCCGGAGCTCTGCGGCCAGCAGGTGGAGCGCCGACCTGGCTTCCTGGAAGGTCTCAGTCTGTCGCTCGCTACGGCGCGTAAACGCGGCGGTGAAGGCAAACACCGAGAACACCATGAGACCAATCAGCGCCACGGGTACGCTGGCGGCCACGAGTTCGATGAGGGTGTAGCCCCGCTCGCTGGCCCGCGCCCGGTTGCCGCTCATGGTCCTTCCTGCCGGCGTGCGAGCGTCGAGAGACTAGTCTGTCGTTCCTGGCCACGCACCGGCCACCAGACGGTCACCGTAACCCGGCAGAGACCGGGCGCGGCTTCTTCCACCACCGCCCGCCACTGGTAGCCTGGGAATTGCTGGGGATCGAGCGGTTGGCGGGGCGTAGTGGTGAACTCGCCGCACTGTCCCGAGAACTCTTCCAGCTTCTGAGCGGCCAGCGTCCCGGCCACGCTCATCTTCTGCGCCGTCTGGGCCGCCAGGGTTCCGGTGGTGAGCAGGCTGAACGTGCTCACCACCAGGAGGCCCAGGACGGCGATGGCGACGAGCTGCTCAAGGAGTACGCTCCCGCGGCTATTGGATGCCAGACTGCCGATCATCGCGGCGCGATGTCGTACGGTGGACTGTTACCGCGGGTGCGGAGCCCTCGGGCGACGGCGGCGGCCGCGGATGCATTGACGTAGACGTCGTCGTACCGCCCGCTCATGAAGGCGAACGGTCGCGGCGGCGAGGTGCAGTTGGGGACTGAATTAACGATAGACAGCTGCTTGAACACATACGATGGCGGGTTCGTGTCCGACCAGGCATACGGTTGGGTGATTGGTGGGGCTCCGGCGAACTGGTAGATGAATTGATGATTGGGCTGGTCCCAGATCACCGAGAGTGTCACGAACGTGCCCATTGGAACAAGGCCCAGTGTGAGGAAGCCGAGCGACGTTCTCGTGGTGCATGTCGCATCGGTGCAGCGGTAAGCCTCCGCCTCCGCCCGGAAGAGATCGGGTCCGTCCGTGGAGCCCACCCGCCGCCGGAGCATGATGTAAGCGTACACGTTGTCCAGATTGCTTCCGGGTGTGGGGGTTCCGGCGTTGAAGAATGATCCGTAGATTAGGATCCTGGTTCTTGTTTCGGTGTCTGTGTTGCCGGGGCAGCCGACCATGGCCCAGTTCTGGACCCGGGTTGTGGCCTGAATCTGGGTGATGGCGTCGGGATTCATGAAGTTCAGGTGGAGGCCGCTGTGCCATCCGCCGGTATTGGAGGCCGTTCCGGCATAGCTCGTATAGCGCATCCTCAGCAGGCCGGTGCCGGCGATCCGCCGGTTCTCCTCGCCCCATCTCGACCACTCGCTGCCCCACCACTTGTCCGGGTTGATGGGGCCCGCGTTGAAGTCGTCGTAGAGCGCCCAGGCTTCGGGTAGCCGCCGGGGAGCCACAGCCGCGCCCGGGAGGGAAGGTGCACTTCCCAGAAACACAATGGCTGCCAGTGCCAGTGCACAGACTTCGGCTTCGGTTCTCATGACACCGCTCCCTCTCCTTGCCGCGCGTAGAGACACCGTAGTAGCGGACGAGGAACCGTATGAGAAACGTAGAGGAGGACCGCGCGCCTCAGGGCAGCGGGAATCGGTTACGGCCCGAGCCCAGTATCCCGGCATACTGGACGCCTCGCCGCCGAGGGTGTTCTCCGGTGAGTGCCCCTTGCTGGTCGTTACGCCACCAGGACTTCCTTCTCCTGCATGATGACTTGCTGGAGGGCAATGCGCAGCCTGCCTGTGGAGGCAGTTCGCTGTACCGGAGGAACCGAGCGTCCAACCAGGGCGAGGAGAAAGCTACCGCGAATGCCCCAGAAAAGATGGCGAGTGGCCTTGACTGCGTTCGGGGGACTCCTCCGTCCAGGTCCGCTACGGCAGGACCTGAATGGCCGGTCCGTCCCGCGCGATGGTCTCGCCGATCCGGGCGACTGTCTCGACGCCGTGCGAACGCAGCTCGGCTTCGAGCGCACCGGCACGATCTGGGGCGACCGCCATCAGCAGGCCCCCGGACGTCTGCGCGTCGGCCAGCAGGATCCGGGTATTCTCGTCGATCGCGGAGGCCCAGGCCACCTTGTCGACCAACCACTCCAGGTTCCGCGCGGTCCCGCCGGCGACGGCCCCTTGACTGGCCAGGGCCCGGGCACCGGGGAGCAGCGGGACGGCACCGGCCCACAGCCGCGCGCCGACGCCGCTCGCCTCGACCATCTCGTGGAGGTGTCCCAGCAGTCCAAAGCCGCTGATGTCGGTGGCCGCCTGCACGCCGACCTCCAGCATCGCCTCCGAGGCCGCCCGGTTGAGCATTCCCATCACCCGCACCGCCTCCGCGGCCACCTCCGGCGGGGTCTGCTCCTGCTTGATGCCCGTAGTGATCACGCCGATGCCCAGCGGCTTCGTCAGGTACAGAGCATCACCCGGGCGGGCACCGGCCTTCGTGACGAACTTCCCGGGGTGCACCAGCCCGGTGACCGCTAGTCCGTACTTGGGCTCGGGGTCGTCAATGGTATGCCCGCCGATGATCAACACCCCCGCCTCCGCCGCTTTGTCGGCGCCGCCGCGGAGGATCTCCGTGAGGATCTCCAGCGGCAGTTTGCGGGGGAACCCCGCGATGTTCAGCGCGAGCAGGGGCCGGCCGCCCTTGGCGTAGACGTCCGAGAAGGCGTTCGCGGCTGCGATGAGCCCGAACGGGTAGGGGTCGTCCACGATCGGCGTGAAGACGTCCACCGTCTGAACGAGGGCGACTTCGTCGCTCAGCCGGTAGACGGCTGCGTCGTCGGTTCCGACCCCGAGCAGCAGGTTCGGGTCGCTGGGTGTTGGAAGCCGGCGCAGGACCTGCGCCAGTTCGCCGGGCGACAGCTTGGACGCTCAGCCGGCGCAGGCGACCATGGACGTCAGGCGGATGCGCTCACGGGCGGTCACGGGCCACCTCCTCCCAGCAGAGGATACCGTACGGTCTTCACGAGCAGGCCCACCCGGTGACACTCTTCCGGTATTATAGCCTTACATGGGAGAGTACGAGGTCATCGACCACACGGCCGACGTCGGGATCACGGTCCGGGCTACCTCCCTGCACGATCTCTTCGAGACGGCGGCGGAGGGGATGTTCAGTTTCATCGTGGACCCCACATCGGTGGAGAACCGGGCGTGGCTGGAGCGGCGGGTGGAGGCCGACGACCTGCCGGGACTGCTGGTGGCCTGGCTGAACGACCTGCTGAACGTCCTCAGCGCCGAGTCGTTTGTCCCCAAGGTGTTCGTCGTGGACGAGGTGGGGGAGGGACGCCTGCGGGCCACCCTCCACGGCGAGCCGACCGATCCGGCGCGGCACCGCTTTCGCCTCGATGTGAAGGCGGCGACCTACCATGGGCTGGAGGTCAGCGAGACTGACGGTCGGTGGATGGCCCGGGTGATCTTCGATGTGTGAGCGGGGGGCCCTCACGGTCCCGTGGCGGATCATTGTGTCCTTCGCGGTGGCCGGGTGCCTCATCGCCGGTCCCGCGACCGCACGCGCGCAGCCCGTCCGCGGTGGGGTGTTGCGGGTGGCGCACACCGGGGAGCCTCCGACGCTCGACCTCCACTGGACCACCGGCGCACCCACGCAGGACGTGACGATCCACATTTACGAGGGACTCTTCGCCCTGTCGGGCCGCTACGAACCGCGGCCCATGCTGGTGGACCGCTGGACGCTCTCGCCCGACCGCCGTGTGTACAATTTCGTGCTTCGCCGAGGGATCCTGTTTCACCACGGTCGGGAGATGACCGCCGACGATGTGGTGGCCTCGCTCCGGCGGTGGGGGCAGACGGCCGCGCGGGGTCGCGAACTCTTCGGCCAGGTGGAGAGTCTGCTCGCCCTTGATTCCCATACCGTCCAACTGCGCCTGCGTGAGGCCAACGGCCTGGTGCCGCTGGCCCTGGCCATTCCCAGTCAGGGCGCGGTGATCTACCCGCGGGAAGTCATCGAGGAGGCCGGGGGCGGCCCGATCCGGCGCTTCATCGGCACCGGGCCGTACCGGTTTGTCGAGCATGTGCCGGATGTGCGGATCCGCCTCGAGCGCTTCGAGCGCTACCGAATGCGGGACGACCCACCCGACGGACAGACCGGGCGCCGCGAGCCGCTGCTCGATGCCATCGAGTTCCTCCCCGTTCCCGACGCTTCGGTCCGGATCGCCGGCGTCATCAGGGGGGACTACCACTTTGCGCATTCCGTCCCCTCGGACGAGTACCCCAGGCTGCGGGCGATCCGGGAAGTCAGTCCGCTGGTGATCACGACCCCGCAGTGGGCAGGGTTCGTCTTCAACCACCGGATGGGCCTGATGGTGACCAGGGCGCTGCGCCGGGCCGTCGTGGCCGCCCTGGACGAAGCCGCTGTGTTACGCGGGACGTACGGCCTCCCCCGGTTCTGGCGGGCCATCCCGTCGTTCTTCCCGCCCGAGCACCCGATGTGGACCGAGGCCGGCGCGGCCATCTACCGACAGCACGATGCGGCGCTGGCCCGGCGGCTGCTGGGCGAGGCCGGCTACCGCGGCCAGCCCATCCGGTGGATGGTCAGCAGCGAGATGCCGCATCATCTGACGGCGGCGACCATCGCCAGGTCCCAACTGGAAGCGGTCGGGTTGGCCGTCGATCTCCAGGTGATGGACTGGGCGACGCTGGTCAGCCGGCGCAGCCGCCCCGAGGGGTGGGACGTGTTCACCACGACCTTCGGGTTCGTCCCCGACCCGGTCTTCCTGCTTCCGCTCTCACCCGCATGGCCCGGATGGTACCAGGACCGCGAGATGCAGGCGCTGATGAGGCTGCTCTGGCGCCATACCGATCCGTCGGTGCGCCGGGGGATCTGGGCGCGGGCGCAGCAGCGGTTCTATGAGGAGGCGGTTGCCGTGCGGTTGGGCGACTGGTTTCCGCTGCTGCTCCACCGGGCCGAACTCCGGGGTGTCGTCGGCGGCCCCGGGACCTTTCATTGGAATGTCTGGATCGCGCGCACGCCGTAACCGTCCTCCGACCCAGGTTGGTCGGACGCCGGCCCGCGCAGACAGGGTGAGGGGCATGGCGCAGGTGAAGGTACAGAGTCGGGCCGGTCGGCACGAGCGCGATCTCTTCGTCTTCCACGCGCACCATGAGTGCCGGGTGTTGACCGAATCGGTGATGGAGTACGTCCCCGGTCCCCCCGCCCGCGGCCGGGTGTTCCGCGTTCCGCGCGGCGAGTTGGTCTACGCTATGGGGGATCCCACCGGCGACGTCTTCTTCCTCCGCCGCGGTCGCGTCGCGATCAGCGTGCTGTCCCCGGCCGGCCGCGAGCAGCGCTTGCAGGTTGTGGAGCCCGGCGAGATGTTCGGCGAACTCTGCTTTTGCAATATCCGCGCCCGGCAGGATCAGGCCACGGCCCTTGCGGACTGCGAGGTCGTGGCGATGCGGATGGACGACCTGCTGGCCGCCCTCATGG